>NZ_JBIVGI010000029.1:13716-114780 GCF_044748625.1 Kitasatospora sp. NPDC089913
GTTGTCTTGGGGGGGGGGGGCCGGGGGGGGGGGGGGGGGGGGGGGGGGGGGGCGGGGGGGGGGGGGGGGGGGGCGCCCCCCCCCCCCCTCCGCATCGTCTCGACGTGCTGCTGCACCTCGTCCCACCTGCGCCGCCGGTACGCGATCGCGTCCGGGTCGTTGCGGTCCTCGGGCGGCAGCGGGGGCAGGGTGACGGTGCCGTCGGCGGTCACGGTGGCGCCGAGGGCCTCGGCGTCGCCGACGGCGCGCCGCAGGTCCTGCTGGGCCCGGGTGAACGCGGACCCGGCGCGGCGCAGGGCGGCGGTGACGGCCAGGGCCTCGTAGTGGAAGGCGGTCAGCTCGTCGGCGACCAGGCCGATCTCCCGGGTGGCCTCGTCGGCGGCGACGCCGCTCCAGGCCCGGGCACCTGCGGCCGCCAGCGGGCCCGGGGCAGCCCCGGTGAGCGGTTGCAGGACGCCGGACCGCACCTGGCCGGCGAGCTGTTCGGAGTGCCCGGCGATCCCGTTCCAGGTGTCCCCGGCCTTGGACAGGGTGTCGAAGGAGGCGTCCCGCAGCTGCGCGAAGGTCACCACGGCCGGCTCACGGGGCCTTGAACGCGATGGCGGCGGAGGTCTCCGTCGACCGGTAGGCGGTGCCGGTGGCCTCCAGACGGTCGGCGGTCAGGCCGAGCCGGGTGTCGAGGCTGTTCCAGCGGGCCGTCCACCAGGTGAGGACCTGGCCGAGCGCCGCGCCCGAGCCGAAGCCGTGCGCGCCGAGGGCCTGGGCGGCGGCGCCGGTGTCCGGTGCGGCGTGGCCGACGGCCTGCCGCAGTTCGCCCTGGAGGCGCCGGGAGACCTCGGCGGCCCGGTGGAGCGCGGCGGGTTCGACGTGGACGGGGGCGCCGGCGGAGGGGCCGGCGGCCCAGGGGCCCGGTCCGGCGGCCGGCCGGGGCGGGCCGGGTGGCGGGCCGTCCTGGCCGTACAGCCACGGATTCCGCCGCGCCTCGGTGCTGTCGGCCATGGTCGTTGCCCCCCGGCGTGATTGGTCGTCTCCGTACGGTAACGCGGTGGCCGGTCCGGGCCGGCGGTTTTCCGGCGGATCCGTGCGCGAGGTGTAGCCGCGGGTGCTACGCGGGGCTACCTTGGAGAGCATGAAGACGATTACCCAGCGGGAGTTCCGTAACAACTCCGCCGCGGTGATGGACGCGGTGGAGGCGGGGGAGATCTTCCACATCACCAGGAACGGGGTCGAGGTCGCGGAGCTGCGGCCGGTGGCGGGGCGCCGGCGGCTCACGGCCGAGGAACTGGTGGCGCGGCACGTGAAGCTGCCGCGGGTGGACTACCAGCAGATGCGCAAGGAGTCCGAGGAGTACTTCGGGCCGGAGGAACTGGTCGGGGACGAGGACGGCGACCCGTTCGAGCGGCCGCGTGGCTGAGCGGCGGCGGGCGCCCCGGCGGCGGCCCGCCGGGGTGCTGGACACGTGTGTCTACATCGACCTGGCACTGCTGAGTCCGGCGGACCTGCCGGCGGTGCCGGAGCTGACCGCGATCACCTTCGCGGAGCTGCAGCAGGGCGTGTCGATGGCCCGTGACCCGGTGAGCCGGGCGGCCCGGCTGGAGGTGCTGGGTGCGGCGATGGCGGACTTCGAGCCGCTGCCCTTCGACGGGGCCGCCGCCGCCCGCTACGGGACCCTGGTGACGCTGACGATCGCGGCCGGCCGGCAGCCGCGCCCGCGGCGGATCGATCTGATGATCGCCGCGATCGCCTCCGCGCACGGGCTGCCGCTGTACACGCGCAACATCTCGGACTTCAAGGGGCTGGGCTCGGCGGTCGAGGTCATCGGGATCTGAGCCGCCCCGTCGGCCCGCCCCATCGGCCGGCCGCGACCGGCTGCCCGCACCCGATGCGGGGGCGCGGGCGGCCGAGCGGGCTCAGGCGGGAACGTTTTCGAGCCGCACGGTGGTCCCGGTGGCGGCCGAGGCGCGGGCGGCCTCCAGGACGGTCAGGGTGGCGACGGCGTCGCGCGGGTCGACCGGGGGCGGGGTGCCGGGGTCGTCCAGGGCGGCGGCGACGCCCGCGTAGAAGGCGGGGTAGTCGCCGGGGTCGGTGGGCAGCGGGGTGGTGGACCCGTCGGTGCCGAGGGTGCCGTACTGGGCGGGGTCGTCGGCGCCCCAGGGCAGGGTGCCGTCCGGGCGCAGGCCGGTCCGGAGGGCCGCCTCCTGGGGGTCCATGCCGGGCTTGACGTATCCGGCGGCGTCGCCGAGGACCCGCAGTCGGGGGCCGACGAGCGGGGTGATCGCGCTGGTCCACAGGTGGGAGCGGGTGCCGTTGGCGTGGGTGAGGGCGAGGAAGGCGTCGTCGTCTACCACCGCGCCGTCGCGCCGCACGTCGATCTCCGCGTACACCGTGTCGACCGGCCCGAAGAGGGTGAGCGCCTGGTCGACGAGGTGGCTGCCGAGGTCGTAGAGGGTGCCGCCGACCTCGGCCGGGTCGGCGAGTTCGCGCCAGCCGGGCTTGGGCTTGGGCCGGAACCGCTCGAAGCGGGACTCGAAGCGGTGCACCCGGCCGAGCGCGCCCTCGCGGACGAGGCGGGCGGCGGTGAGGAAGTCGCCGTCCCAGCGGCGGTTCTGGAAGACGGTGAGCAGGGTGCCGGTCGATCCGGCGAGTTCGCAGAGCTCGCGCGCCTCGGCGGCCGTGGCGGCGAGCGGCTTGTCGACGACGGTGGCGAGCCCGGCCCGCAGCGCGGCGCGGGCGAGCGGGGCGTGGGTGCGGTTGGGGGAGGCGATGACGACCAGGTCGAGCGCGTCGGGGTCGGCGAGCAACTGCTCGGGGGTGTCGACGGCGTGGGCGTCCGGGTGCTCCTGCCGGAGCTGGGCGCGGCGGTCGGGGTTGGCGGTGACCACCGCGGCGAGCCGGAGTCCGGGGGTGGTGGCGATCAGGGGCGCGTGGAAGGCGGAGCCGGCCAGGCCGTAGCCGATCAGACCGACGCGGAAGGGCGGGCGGGAGCCGGGAGCTCCGGGGGCGGCGGGGCGCGCGGAGGTGGTCATGCGCCCTACTCAACCACGGTGTGCCCGGTCGGCCCCGGTTTCGGCGCCGGACCCGGAGCGTCCGGTCCGGCGCGGGAGACCGACGGGCGAACGGTGGGCCGACGGGCGGGGGTGTTGCCGCCGCCGCGGTGGGGGGCGCGGCGGCGGCAGACCCTTGTGGAGACCGACGGTGGTGGCCGCCGGGGCCGGTGCGGGGGACCCGGCGTGGCGCTCACGTTAACCGGGTGGGCCACGCCGTCGAGGGGGCATCGGTGCGGTTAGGGGCGGCTTAAGGAGCCCTTGAGGGGCGGCCGGCCCGGTCCGGCCGGCGGCCGCCGCGGCGAGGGCCCTCCCGCGCTCGGCGCGGGAGGGCCCTCGGGGTTCCCTGGTGGCGAAGGCCGTTGACCGGCCGTCAGATCAGGTCGACCAGGTCCGCGATCGAGTCGACCACCTGGGTCGGCCGGTACGGGAAGCGCTCCACCTCACTGGCCAGGGTGAGGCCGGTGAGCACCAGGAAGGTCGACATGCCGGCCTCCATGCCCGAGACGATGTCGGTGTCCATCCGGTCGCCGATCATCGCGCTCCGCTCGGAGTGGGCGCCGATGGCGTTCAGGCCGGCGCGCATCATCAGCGGGTTGGGCTTCCCGACGAAGTAGGGCTCCACACCGGTGGCCTTGGTGATGAGGGCGGCGACCGAGCCGGTGGCGGGGAGCGCGCCCTCGGCCGACGGGCCGGTCTCGTCCGGGTTGGTGGCGATGAACCGGGCGCCGTCGTTGATCAGGCGGACGGCCTTGGTCATGGCCTCGAAGGAGTACGTCCGGGTCTCGCCGAGGACGACGAAGTCGGGGTCGGTGTCGGTGAGCACGTAGCCGACGTCGTGCAGCGCGGTGGTCAGTCCGGCCTCGCCGATCACGTACGCGGTGCCGTTCGGGCGCTGGTCGGAGAGGAACTTCGCGGTGGCCAGCGCGGAGGTCCAGATGTGCTCGGCGGGGACGTCCAGACCCATCCGGGAGAGCCGGGCGTGCAGGTCGCGCTGGGTGTAGATGGAGTTGTTGGTGAGCACCAGGAACGGCTTGCCGGACTCACGCAGCCGCTTGATGAAGGCATCGGCGCCGGGGATCGGCACGCCCTCGTGGATGAGGACCCCGTCCATGTCGGTCAGCCAGGTGTCGATGGGCTTGCGGTCTGCCACGGTGGTGTCTCCTAGGTCTTGCGATGGTTCGAAAATCGCACCGGACCGGACACCAGCGGCCGGCCGGGCGCCAATGGCTGCCCCAACGACGATCAGCCTAGTCGTCCCGGGCCGCTGCCCCTAGGGCCCGACGACCGGTGGACCGGGGCGGTGGGCCGGCGCGGGCTGGTCTAGCCTCTGCACTGCTGTCGCGGGCCCCGCATCGGTCGATGTCCTGGGCGGGCCCGCTCGCTGTGTGCACCGAGGAGGGGCGGATGAGCACCACGGGGGAGCTTTCGGCGGGGGCCGAGGAATCGGCGGTCCGGACGGGGGAGCGGTCGGAGGGGAGACGGCCGGGCGCGAAGGAGCCGGAGGAGAGCCGGGTGGAGGGGGAACGGCCGGAGGGGGAACGGGCGGACGAACAGCGGGCCGGGGAACTGCCGGAGAAGCGGGTCACCTGGGCCGAGCTGTACTTCGACCTGATCTTCGTCTTCGCGATCACCCAGGTCTCCGGACTGCTGCACCACCACCACGACCTGCTCGGGATCGTGCAGGCGCTGGTGGTGTTCGTCCCGGTCTACTGGTGCTGGGTCGGCACCACCGTGCAGGCCAACATCCGCGACGTGGACACCCCGCGCGACCGGCTGGGCATCCTGGCGGTCGGGTTCACCGGCCTGGTCATGGCGCTCGCGGTGCCCGGCGCGTACGGGAACCGGGGCGTGCTGCTCGGTGCCGGGTACTGGGCGGCCCGGGTGGTGCTGCTGCTCCTGCTGGCCCGGATCCCGGGGGTCTGGCGCGGGCCGTACGGGGTGGGCGTGCTGGTCAGTGGGCCGCTGCTGGTGGCGGGCGGGCTGCTGCCGGAGGGGCCGCGGGTCCTGCTCTGGGGGCTGGCGGCGCTCTGCGACCTGGCCGGGCCGGTGGTGTTCCGCAACAAGCTGGCGAAGGTCGCCTACCACCCCTCGCACATGCCGGAGCGGTTCGCCCTGTTCCTGCTGGTCGCGCTCGGCGAATCGATCGTCGGGATCGGCGCGAGCGCGGCGGCGGTGCGTCTGGACGCGGCCGAACTCGTCGCCGTCACGGCCGCGTTCACCATCTCGGCCGGGCTCTGGTGGCAGTACTTCGTGTTCGCGGCCGACGCCATGCGGCACGCCGTCACCGTCGCCGACTCGCGGCGGGACATGGTCCGCCGGGTCTTCCAGTACGGGCACCTGGCGCTGGCGGCCGCGGTGATCGCGGTGGCGGTGGGCATCGGCGAGACGGTCGCGGATCCCCGCCGGGCGCTCGGGGCGGGGTCGGTGGGCCTGCTGTACGGGGGCTGCGGGCTCTACCTGCTGACCTTCGGCTACACCCGGTGGATGATGTTCCGCTCGGTGGCGACCACCCGGATCGTGGCGGCGGCCGTGGTGCTGGCGCTCGCCCCGGCCATGGTGCGCTGGCCCGCGCTCGCCGCGCTGGTGGCGCTCGCGGTGGTGCTGGTGACGCTGAACGTGGTCGAGCACGTCCTGGTGGCCCGGGCCGCGGCGGCGGAGGCGGTCGGCGAACGGGGCGCTGAACCGGGCGCGGAACCGGCCGCGGAAGGTGCCGCGGAAAGGGCCCGGAAGCCCTCCGGCGAAGCGGTCGGGGACCCGGTTGTCGGTGGGCCTGTGTAGCGTTCGGGGTGAAAGAGGGCGTACGGCGCGAGGGGCGCGATATGCCCGCAGGTCGGGGCGGTGCCGCGGTGAGCGGCCGTCCGGTGGGAGGTAGATGTCGTCGTGACGGACACGGTCGAGGCGAACGTGGGCGGGGCGGAATCGGGAGCCGGTCTGGAGCTGCCGGAGTCCTGGCGGGAGGTGCTGGGCGCCGAGACGGAGAAGCCGTACTTCGCCGAGCTGGCGGCCTTCGTGGCGGCCCAGCGCGCGGAGCACCAGGTCTTCCCGCCGAGCGGGCAGGAGTTCTCCGCACTGGAGGCCACGCCGTACGAGAAGGTCCGGGTGCTCGTGCTCGGCCAGGACCCGTACCACGACGACGGCCAGGCCCACGGGATGAGCTTCTCGGTGCTGCCCGGCACCAGGACGCCGCCCTCGCTGCGCAACATCTTCAAGGAGCTGGACGCCGACCTCGGCGTTCCGGCGCCGGACAACGGCTACCTGATGCACTGGGCCGAGCAGGGCGTGCTGCTGCTCAACGCGGTGCTCACGGTCCGGGCGCACGAGGCCAATTCGCACAAGGCCAAGGGTTGGGAGAAGTTCACCGACGCGGTGATCAAGGCGGTCAGCGAGCGCGAGGAGCCGGTGGTCTTCGTGCTCTGGGGCAACTACGCCAAGAAGAAGCTCCCGCTGATCGACACCGGGAAGCACGTGGTGGTCCAGGGCGCGCACCCGTCGCCGCTGTCCGCCAAGCTGTTCTTCGGCAGCCGCCCGTTCTCGCAGATCAACACCGCGCTGGAGGGCTTCGGGGTCGACCCGATCGACTGGCGGATCCCGGACCTCAAGCAGGCCTGAGCAGGGCCCCGCGGAGGCGTTCCGGCCGGCCCGCTGCTGATGGGTCGTCTCCTCGCCTCCGGCCGCCCGCCGTTCACCTTCCGGTGGACGGCGGGCGGTGCCCGGTGTGCGAAGCTGGGGCCGGACGACCTGGTCACCGGACCGGGGCTGGGAGGGGCGGTACGTGCGCCGAGTCGGGCGAGGGGCTGGATTCCGGGCGGAAGTGGGGGCGGTCCTGCTGGGGCTCGTGGCGGGGGCCGTGGGCTGCGGCGCCGGGGGGAGTCCGACAGGAGCGGGAGCGCCGGCCACGGTGCCCGCGACACCTGCGGCGCCCGCGCCGGTCGCGCCCGGGGGGCCGGCACCCGGCGCCCCGCCGCAGCTCCCCGGCCAGACCTTCTACGTCTCCGACCGGACCGCCGCCGCCCAGCAGGTGACCGCGCTGCGCGGCCAGGGCCGGACGACGGAGGCGGACACCCTGCTGCGGATCGCCGCCCGGCCCTCCTCGCAGTGGCTGACCGACGGGGCCGCCCGGGGCACCGCCGAGCAGGTGAGCCGGCGCGCGGCCGAGGCCGACCGGACACCGGTCTTCGTCGCGTACGACATCCCGCACCGGGACTGCGGTCTCTACTCGGCCGGCGGAGCCACCGACGCGGCCGCGTACCGGGACTGGGTCACCGGGATCGCGGAGGCGCTCGGTGACCGCCGGGCCTGGGTGGTGCTGGAGCCCGACGCGGTCGCGCACACCCTGGACGCCTGCGGGGTCAAGGGCGATGCCGCCGCCGAGCGCTACGGCCTGCTGGCCTTCGCCGTCCAGGAGTTGAAGAAGCGTCCGCAGGTGCGGGTCTATCTGGACGCGGGCAACCCCGGCTGGGTGCAGGACCAGGCCGCCCTGGCCGGGGCCCTGCGCAAGTCCGGGGTCGCGGCGGCCGACGGCTTCGCGCTGAACGTCTCCAACTTCTACGCCACCGACCGCGCCATCGCGTACGGGGCCCAGCTGTCTGCCCTGCTGGACGGCAAGCACTTCGTCGTCGACACCAGCCGCAACGGCAACGGCCCGCTGAGTGCGGAGGCGTGGTGCAACCCGCCCGGCCGCGCGCTCGGCACGCCGCCCACCACGGAGACCGGGCAGCCCGGGGTCGACGCCTTCCTCTGGATCAAGAACCCGGGCGAGTCGGACGGCGAGTGCGCCCGGGGCGAGCCCCGGGCGGGCGAGTTCTGGCTCCCGTACGCGCTCGGCCTGGCGACGGCCGCCGCCACGGGGTAGGCGGCGGCCGGACGTCCGCGCGGCGGGAATTGTCAGACAACCCCTAGCCGGCCGTGCCGAGGAAGGACTCCCAGCCGCCGGCCGGCGCCTGCCCCACGTTGAGGGTGCGCAGCTTGCGCAGGGTGGACTGGTCCTGGACCTCCAGCCACTCCACGAGCTGCTTGAACGACACCAGCCGGACCTCGGGCTTGCCCGCGATCGTCTTGAGGGTCTCCTCGACGGCGTCCATGTAGATGCCGCCGTTCCACTGCTCGAAGTGGTTGCCGATGAAGAACGGCGCGCGGTTGCCGTTGTAGGCGCGGTCGAAGCCGGCCAGGTAGGAGTCCCTGGCCTGGGTGCGCCAGTCGTTGAACTTGGCCGGGTCCCCGTTGGTGACCTTCGACTGGTTGGCCAGGATGTTGTAGTCCATCGAGAGCACCTGGAAGGTGTGCCCGGGGAACGGGATGCTCTGCAGCGGGAGGTCCCAGACCTTCCCGTCCTGCACCTTCTGGGGCCAGATCTGCTGGCCGCCCGAGGAGCTGGCGTCGTACTTCCAGCCGAGGGCGGCGGCCGTCGGCAGCAGGGCCTTCTGCCCCTCCAGGCACGGGGTGCGGCCGCCGATCAGTTCCTTCTTGTAGTCGAAGGGCAGCGGGTCGACGTCGGTGAAGCCGGTGTTGGTCCGCCACTGGGTGACGAAGCCGACGGCCTGGTCTATCTCGCTCTTCCAGTCGTCGGGGGACCACTTGTTGACGCCGTTGCCGTCCGGCCGGGTCGAGCAGAAGTGGCCGTTGAAGTGGGTGCCTATCTCGTGGCCGGCCAGCCAGGCCTGGCTGACGAGCTTGATCGTGTTCTTGACCGCGCCGTCCGACAGGTAGGGGATGTCGGAGGCGCCGACCGAGTGCAGCGGCGGGTGGTACAGCTCGGACCTGCCCTTGGGCAGGGTGTATATGCCGGAGAGGAAGAAGGTCATCGCGGCCTTGTGCTCCTCGGCGAGCTTGAGGAACCGGGGGAACTGGCCGTCCTCGGTCGCTCCGGCGCCGTCCCAGGAGAACACCACGAACTGCGGCGGGCGCTCGCCGGGCTTGAGCTTCTCCGGCTTGGGCTGGTTCGGCTGGGGGCCGGTGTCGGAGGTCGAGCCGTCGCCGATCGGCTTGCCCTTGGTCGGGGTGCCGCTCGGGGTGGCGCCGGTTCCGGTGCTCGCGCCGCCGGTGGTGGGCGCCGGGGCGGGGCCCGGACCGGAGCCGGAGGCGGAGGCCGAACCCGAGCCGCCCCCGGAGCAGGCCGTCACCGCTCCTAGGGCCGCGGTCGCGGCGGTGGCTGTGAGCACGGTCCTGCGCGAGATGCTGCCCATCGTCTCCCCTGGGTTCGTCCGGACCGGGTGGTGGCCGTGGCCTCGCCCGTATCAGTCAATTAGGACAATTGAGTGATTATCCGTCGTTAGGATTGCATGCGAACACACGGGTCACCAAGGAACCCGGGGGGTCGCCGAACATGAACACGCTCGGTACGCCCGTACGGGATGCGAAGAAATGTCTTCTGTTGCCGTCCTGTGACGCTTCGCCCGATTCGAGGGGCGTGCCGTCGCGGCGTCAGCCCAGCGAGAGCCGGCGGTTGCGGCGCACGATGCGGGCGATGGCGGTGCTCACCGCGGTGGCCGCGGTGCAGGAGACCGCGAGGCTCAGCCAGGCGGTGTCGAACCAGTGGCTGTTGAGCCAGCCCAGGGTCACGATGTAGGCCGCCCAGATCATCGCCGCCAGCGCCGACCAGCGCAGGAAGCGATGGGGGTGCGCGGGGGAGTGGCCGATGGCCAGATCGAGGACGGTCCGCCCGGCGGGAACGAACCGGGCGACCACGACCATGACGGCCGCCGCCCGGGTGGTGCGCCCGTCCAGCGCCTGCTGGACCCGGGTCACGCTCGCCGCGAGTTTCGGCCGGTGCTCGAGCCGCCGGTTGACCATGGGCGCGCCGCGCCGGGCCAGCTGGAGCAGCAGCAGATCGCCGAGGAAGGAGGCGGTGGCCACGCCCAGCCCGAGCAGTACGGGCGCGCCCTCTATCTGCGCCGTCTTGAGCACGGCGAGTATGACGAGCGTCCCGCTCGGGATGAAGGGGAGGAAGGCGTCGCCGAGCACGGCGCAGAGCGCCAGGGCGCAGATCCACGAGGATCCGGCCAGTGTCGCGATGTCCATGAGCTTCCTCCCGCCAGGCTGCCCGGGGGAGCAGTGGTTGCAAGGGACAACGCTAGCGTCTCGACTTTTCATGCCATGAAGCACCCCGGTTGTGCGGCGGCTCACAGGTGTCGGGCCTCACAGGCCCGGGCCCGCCCGGGCCGGTCCGGGGCGACGAGGGTCCGGGGTGACGAGGGTCCTGAGCGACGAGGGTCCGGGGCGGCGCGGTTCCGCAATGGCACGAGCCCCCGGGGCGGGGTGCCGCTCCAGGGGCTCGCGGGGATCGGTCGGCGCTGGTCCAGCCCGACGATCTTGCTGGTGAGTGCGGATCCGGTTGGGTGATCCGCCGGGAACCAAGCCTGCCGGACGCCGGACACCGCCCGCGAGCCCTCGGGCTGGCGACTTCCCGCGCTGGCGTGAAGTCGCCACGGGTGTTCGTCCGCTGGCTCTGCGTCAACCGGGGCCGGGTCCCCGGGGACCTCCTGCGGCGGACGGGACGGGCGTTCGCGAACGGGTCGCCGGGGCCCGGCCGGATCCGGGGCGGGGAACAAGGGGGACCGCCGCCGGGGTTGACCACTGTCGGCACCGGCGGCGGCACCGGCCGACCCGGTGGCCGGCACCGGTGCACCGCACCGGCGGACGGAACGACCACGGCCAGGAGGACGGACGGTATGACGACCGAGGACAGGCGGGCGGAGCAGCGGGAGGACGGGAGCGCGGCGCCCGTCCCGGACGCGGTCCGCGGCACGGCCCGGGGAACGGCGCCCGCCCCGCTGTCGATTCTCGACCTGGCCACCGTCGGGGTCGGCCACACACCGGCGCAGGCACTCGCCGCGACCACCACCCTGGCCCGCAGCGCCGAGGAGTGGGGCTACCACCGCTTCTGGGTGGCCGAGCACCACGGCATGCCCGGTGTCGCCAGCTCCACCCCGGCCGTCCTGCTGGCCCACCTCGGCGCCCACACCACCACCCTGCGGCTCGGTTCGGGCGGCGTGATGCTGCCCAACCACGCCCCGCTGGCGATCGCCGAGCAGTTCGGCCTGCTCGAAGCCCTCCACCCGGGCCGGATCGACCTCGGCCTCGGCCGCGCCCCCGGCACCGACGCCGCCACCGCCCGGGCGCTGCGCCGGGGCCTCGGCGAGGGTGCCGACGACTTCCCCCGCCAGCTCGCGGAGCTGACCCACTTCCTCGACGGCAGCTTCCCGGCCGAGCACGCCTACTCCCGGCTGACCGCCGTCCCGAAGGGCGAGGGGCGGCCGCCGATCTGGCTGCTCGGTTCCTCCGGCTTCAGCGCCCAGCTGGCTGGCCGGCTGGGGCTGCCGTTCGCCTTCGCGCACCACTTCAGCAGCGTCAACACCCTCCCGGCCCTCGACCTCTACCGCTCGGAGTTCCGCCCCTCCGCCGTGCTCGACGAGCCGTACGCGCTGATCGGGGTGGGCGCGGTCGCGGCCGACGACCGGGACACCGCCCGCCGCCTCGCCCGCTCGGCGGCCCTCGGCATGCTCCGGCTGCGCCGCGGCAACCCGGGCCCCATCCCCACCCCGGAGGAGGCCGAGTCCTACCCGTACAGCCCGGCGGAGGCGGACTTCGTCGACGAGTGGCTCGGCAATGTCGTGCTGGGCTCGCCGGGCGAGGTGGCCGACGGGCTCGAGGCGCTGCGCAAGCGGACCGGGGTGGAGGAGCTGATGGTGACCTCGCACATCCACGGTCACGAGGCGCGGCTGCGCTCCTACGGGCTGATCGCCGAGGCCTACGGCCTGACCGGCGCCCGGGCCTCGGCCAGCTGACCGGAGTCAGCCCCGGGCCACCCGGGCCGCCGGCGCCTCCCGGCCGTCCGGGCCTGCCCCGGCCGACCGGTGGGCGCCCCCGCCGTCCCGCCCGCCCCGGTTCTCGCGGTCGTCGCGCCGGGCCCGGGCGGCCCGTCCGTCCCGGTTGTCGCGGTTGTCGCGGAGTATGGCCGCGACGAGTTCCGCCTCGCCGGGGCGGGCGAAGTACCAGCCCTGGGCGGTGTCACAGCCGGTGAGCCGCAGCCGTTCGGCCTGGGCGGCACTCTCGATGCCCTCGGCCGTCACGGTCAGGCCGAGGGTGTGGGCGAGCTGCACCATCGCGCCGACGATCTGCTCGTCCGCGTCGCTCCGCCGCGCGCCGGAACCGGGGAGTTCCGCCCGGGAGCCGGTCGGGGAGGGGTCGCGGAAGCCCTCGATGAAGGTGCCGTCCAGCTTCAGTACGTGCACCGGGAGCCGGGAGAGGTAGGCGAGGTTCGAGTAGCCCGTCCCGAAGTCGTCGATCGCGATCCGGACGCCCATGTCGGCGAGCGCCTGGAGCGCCTGGAGCGGGCGGCCGCCGGGGCCGAGCAGCGCGCTCTCGGTGATCTCCAGCTGCAGCAGCCGGGCCGGCAGCCCGGTGCGTTCGAGGGCCTGGGCGACGTCGGCGACCACGTCGGAGTCCCAGATCTGGCGGGCGGCCAGATTGACGCTCACGAAAGTCTCGGTCTCCGGGAACTCGGTGAGCCAGCGCCGGGCCTGGCGGCAGGACTCCTCCAGCACCCACTTGCCGAGCGGCACGATCGCCCCGGACTCCTCGGCGAGCGGGATGAAGCGGTCCGGCGAGAGCGTGCCGTAGCGGGGGTGGCGCCATCTGACCAGGGCCTCGGCGCCGTGCACGGCACCGTCGGCGAGGCCGACCAGCGGCTGGTACTCGATGGTGAACTCGCCGCGCTCCAGCGCCGGGCGCAGTGCGGTCGCGAGCAGCTGGCGGGTCAGCTGGTGGGCGCCCCGGTCGGGGTCGTAGAGGGTCCACCGGGCCCGGCCGTCGGCCTTGGACCAGTACAGGGTGGCGTCGGCGTCCTTGACCAGGTCGGTGGGGGTGGTCTCCTGCACGGAGCGCTCGACGACGCCGACACTGGCGGTGACCACCAGGCGGTGGCCGGCCACGTCGAAGGGCCGTTCCAGGGCTTCGAGGATCCGGGCGGCCAGGTCGGTCAGCTGGTCGCTGCCGCGGCTGTCGGTCACCAGGACGGCGAACTCGTCGCCGCCCATCCGCGCCACCATCCGGGTGCCGTGCGCGGAGAAGCCGCGCCGCAGCCGGGTGGCCACGGCGATCAGCAGTTGGTCGCCGATGTGGTGGCCGAGCGTCTCGTTGATCGCGGCGAACCCGTCGAGGTCCAGGTAGCAGACACCGACCCGGGGGCCGTCCGTCCCGTCCCCGTCCTCGTCCCCCTCCGCGGCGGCCGGGGGCGGGGGAGCCGGCAGCGGCCCCGTCGACCGGTCGGCGGTGAGGCAGGCGGCGTCGAGGCGTTCGAAGAAGTACGTCCGGTTGGGCAGGCGGGTCAGCGGATCGTGCAGGGCCTGGTACTCCAGCCGGTCGCCGAGCCGGCGCTGCTCGGTGATGTCCTCGACCAGGGCGAGCGTGTAGAGCGGCCCGCCCGCGGCGTCCCGGATCAGCGAGACGGTCACCTTGCTCCAGACCGTCCGGCCCTCGCGGTGCTTGAGCTGCTTCTCGACCCGGAGCCGGTCGCGCTCGCCGTGGACGAGGGCCGGGAAGAGCCGGTGCGGCATACCCTCGGGGTCGACGATCTCGTGGATGTGGGTCTGCGCCAGTTCGCCGACGGTGCGGCCGGTGAGCGCGGCGAAGGCGGGATTGACCTCGATGATCCGGTCCTCGGGGTCGATCAGGGCCATGCCGATGCCGGCGTCCCAGAAGGCGGCCCGCAGCCGGGCCTCGCTCACCCGCAGGTCGGCCGGCAGCGGGTTCCCGTCCTCGGCGGCGGCTGCTCCCGGCTCCGGGGTCCCGGCGCCGGGGTCGCCGTCCGCCGTCCGGTGGATGTCGTCGGAGAGCGGCCGCGAGCAGGTCGGGCAGAGCGGGGCGTCGCCGGTCACGGCGTCCAGGACGGCCTGGGTGGTGCCGGCGGTGGCGCCCGCGACGGTGCCGTTGGTGCCGTTGGTGCCGTTGGTGACGCCGCCGCCGACGGGGCGGGCGGCGGGCGGTGCGAGGCGGTGCTGCGCCCGTGGCTCCCCGTGCCGCACGCCGGGGTGGTGAGCGTCGGCCCCCTCGTTCTGGCCCGGCACGGCATGCTCCCGTCCGCTGCTGACGCTTGACGCTGGTCCGGCCGGTCACCCGACTGCGGCGGCCGGCTCCGCACCCTGCCGGGGCTCCTGGGGGCGGGCGGCGCGGCGGAACGCTCGGGACGGAGCGGGCCGGGCCGAAGCCCGCCTGAGGAACCGTGAGAACAGGGTGCTGCGGCCGATCATAGGACGCGGCGGCAACGCGCGGTGACCGCCGCCAGGGTGATTCGTCGGCTTTGGGGGCAAGTGCGGCGATACATGCGGACGCCCCCGGTACACATCACATGATGTGCACCGAGGGCGCGTGCTCCAGCAATGCGCCCCCGGGCCCCGGCGGAGCGCCGAACGCGCGCCCCACCGGGGCCGAGGAGCGGGAGGAGCGGGAGAACCGGACGGTCAGCCGGCCAGCGAGGCCGACAGCGTGATGGTGGTGCCGGTCAGGGCCTGGCTCACCGGGCAGTTCGCCTTGGCGTCCTCGGCCGCGGCCAGGAAGCCGGCCTCGTCCAGCCCGGGCACCTCGCCGACCACGGTGAGGTGGATGCCGGTGATGCCGGTGCCCGGCTGGAAGGTCACGTCGGCCTGGGTGTCGAGCTTGGTGGGCGGGGTGCCCGCGCCCGCCAGGCCGTGCGACAGCGCCATCGAGTAGCAGGCGGAGTGCGCGGCGGCGATGAGCTCCTCCGGGCTGGTCAGGCCGTTCGGGGCCTCGGCGCGGGCCGGCCAGGACACCGGGAACTCGCCGATGCCGGACGACGCGAACGCCACCTGGCCCTTGCCGTCGAGCAGGTTGCCTTCCCAAGCGGTGCGGGCGGTGCGAGTGGTTGCCACGATCGGTACCTCCGTCGAAAAATGAGGAACTGCTGGTTCGTCACGTCCGGTCCTGCCGCGCCCCAGCCTACGTGCAGGTCCGGGGCCTGCCACAAGTAGCGCCCCGGCCCGTCGAGTCCGAAAATCCCTCGCCCGTCCGGCCGGGCCCGGCCCCGGGCGGGCGGGCCGGGGCAGCTCGGGGCGGCGTCCGGCGGTCGGTCCGTGTGCCGTCCATATCGTGGACCGATCGGCCAAATGGTGCGGGCCGACGTCGGGCGCCCTGTTAGATTTGCCCGGGCCCGGGCCCGGCCGCCGGACGGCCGGGCGCAAGACCGAGAGAGCCGCGGAGCCTGCCCGATGACGGACCACCCCACGACCCCCGACGCCGGACTGCCCGAGGGGGTCGACGACGCCGTGCGGGCCGAGCTGACCAGCCTGCGCGAGAGCATCGACAACATCGACGCCGCGGTGGTCCACATGCTGGCCGAGCGCTTCAAGGCGACCCAACGGGTCGGCCGGCTCAAGGCCGAGCACAAGCTCCCCCCGGCCGATCCGGCCCGCGAGCGCGCCCAGATCAAGCGCCTGCGCGAGCTGGCCGCCGGCGCGCACCTGGACCCGGTGTTCGCCGAGAAGTTTCTCAACTTCATCATCGCCGAGGTCATCCGCCACCACGAGGCCATCGCGAGCGACGCCGTGACCGGCGGGAACGACGCGGTCTGACGGCCCTCGCGGCCCGCTCCGCCGACCGGGAGCCGGAGCCGCCGCAGCCGTGGGGCGGAGCCGTGCGCCGGGGCCGTCGGCGCTGCGGGCCGGAGCCGCCGCAGCCGTGGGGCGGAGTCGCCGTCGCCGCCGGCCCGGGGATGTCGGGCACGGGGATGTCGGGCACGGGTAAAAGCCCGATTTCGCCTGGATCCCCGATTGGCGTAGCGTGCGGGTTCCCCCGCAGCCGGAGAGTGGAGCAGCGACGATGGCGGTGAACCTGCCGGACACGCACGGCGGCGATGCCGGGGCCGGGGCCGCCGCCCCGGGTGCCCCGGTCGGGGGCCGGGCCGAGGCCCGGCGGGCCCGCCGGGCGGCGGAGGGGCGCCGGAGCAGGTCGCCGACGAACGGCCGGCGGGGGCGCCGGCCGCGCCCGTGGTGGATCGAGATCCCGGCCATGGCGGCGGTGGGCCTGGTGGTCGCGCTGCTGATCAAGACCTGTCTGTTCCAGGTGTTCACCATCCCCTCCGGTTCGATGGAGAACACCCTGCGGATCGGTGACCGGGTCGGCGTCAACAAGCTCGCCCCGCTGACCGGCTGGAAGCCCGAGCCGGGCCAGCCCGTGGTGTTCAAGGACCCGGGGGGCTGGCTGCCGCCGCAGGCGAGCGACGGGAATCCGCTGACCGACGCGCTGGGCTCGGCGCTCTCCTTCGTCGGCCTGGTGCCGCCGAAGGACGACAACTACCTGGTCAAGCGGGTGATCGCGACGGGCGGGCAGACCGTGCAGTGCTCGGGCACCACGCTGACGGTCGACGGTGCCCAGGTCGACGAGCCGTACCTCCACCCCGGGGACGACTCCTGCGCCGGTCTGGACTTCGGTCCGGTGACGGTGCCGCAGGGCCACGTCTGGGTCGAGGGCGACCACCGCAGCGACTCCGCCGACTCCCGGTACCACCAGCGGGGCCCGGGCGGGGGCGCGGTGCCGGTGGACAACGTGGTCGGTCCGGTGTCGGCCGTGGTGTGGCCGCTCGGTCACCTCGACTGGTTCGGCTGGGTCGGCCGCTGATCCGACCGGGAGTGCCCGGGCCCCGGCCCTGTACGGGTGCCCAAGGCTCCCCTGGCTACCGCTCCTTCTCCAGGGCCTTGCCCGTCCCGGCCCCGGCGGCCCGCGCGAGCCGCTCGCCGAGCGCGGTCGCGCCCGCCGGGACCGCAGCGCGGTCCACGTCCTCGCCGCCCTTGCCGGACGTCTCCGCCGTTCCCGCGATCTCCACGGCGGCGGGCTTGCTCGCCTGGGCCGCGAAGGCGCCGGCCAGCACCAGCAGGCCGCCGGTCACCTGCGGCAGGCCGAGGTGCTCGCCGAGCAGGACCCAGGCCAGCACGGTCGCCACCACCGCCTCGAGGTTGGCCACCACACCGGCGACCGGCGGCGACAGGTGGCGGACGGCGACGACGCCGGTCAGATAGGCGAGCACGGTCGCGACCAGGACCATCCAGGCGGCCGGGAGCAGCGCGGGCAGGGTGTGCCCGTTCATCACCACGTCCCCGCCGAGCTTGCTCCAGTCCGCCTGCCAGGGGCGGGTGAAGGCGGTGAGCACGACCGAGCCGATCAGCAGGCCGTACGCGCTGACGGCGATCGGGTCGACGGGGCGGTCGCCCCGGCTGCCGGCGTCGGCGAGCACGAAGTAGCCGACCTGGCAGCAGGCGGCGCCGAGGGCGAACAGCACGCCGAGCAGGTCGAAGCTCAGCCCGTTCCACACCTCGACCACGCAGGCGAGTCCGGCGACCGCGACGCCGGCGCCGATCGCCGCGCCCCGGCTGATCGGCCGGCGCTGGACGAACCGGACGTAGCCGATGAGCAGCGGCGGGCCGAGGTACTCGATCAGGAGGGCGACGCCGACCGGGATCCGCGAGATGGCCGCGAAGTAGCAGGCCTGTACGCCCGCGACGGCCAGCAGGCCGAAGCCGATCAGCAGGCCGGGCCGCCGCAGCACGGCGTCGCGGTGGCGGTAGGCCAGCGGCAGCAGGACCACGGCGGCGCCGGTCACCCGGAGCCAGACCACGTGCAGCGGCGACAGCCCGGCCTCGATCAGAGGCTTGGCCGCGGTGCCGGAGCCGCCGAAGGCGATCGCGGAGACGAGGGCGAGGGTGAGACCGAGGGTCCGGCCGGAGGAGCGGCCGAGCGGGGGCTTCGAGCTGTGCACCGACGAATTGTGACAGTAGGACCGCAATCTCGGTAAGGGGTCATTTCGTTATTCGGTCCTGCACGTCACCCGGGGTGAGCTTCCGCTGCGGAACGGAGTCACCGGCCGGAGTGCCCGCGGAGTCGCCCCCGGGTCGCCGGCCGGTGACACCGTCCGGAGCCACTCGCCGGAGCTACTGGCCGGAGCTGCCGGCGCCGGCCCCGGCGACCACGTCCGCCCCGGTGCCGCCGGTCGGCTGCGGTGCCGTGGTCGGGCCGGTGGTCGGTGCCGTGGTGGGCGCGGTGGTCGGCGCCGGGGTCCTGGTCGGCCTGCCGGTCGGCTGCGGCGTCGTCGGCTGGGTCGGAACGGTGGTCGTGCCGCCGGTGCCGCCGCTCGGCTGCGGAGCCGTGGTCGGTCCGCCGGACGGCGCGGTGGTGGGCTCCGACCCGGCGCCCGACCCGCCGGACCCGCCCGTTCCGCCGGAGCCGCCGGTTCCGCCCTGGCCGGCCTGCGGCGAGGGCTCGCCGGAGGGCGTCGCCGACGCGTCCGGGGCGGCCGGCGCGGAGCTCGCGCCGCCCGAGGGGCTGGGCGAGGCGCCGGCCCCGGAGGAGCCCCAGCCGCCGCGCCCCGAGTCGTCGGCACCCGCGGGCGCGGGGAAGTCGGCGACCGGCTGGCCCTTGAGCGCCGCCTTCATGTAGGCGGTCCAGATCTGCGCGGGGTACTGGCCGCCCGCCGCGCCGTCGAGCCCGCCGGTGCCGCTCAGGCTGACCTGGGCGCCGGTGCCCGGGTCCTGGCCGAACAGCGCGACCGAGGTGACCAGCTCCGGGGTGTACCCGACGAACCAGACCGCCTTGTGCTCGTCGGTGGTGCCGGTCTTGCCCGCCGCCGGACGGCCCAGCGCCTTCGCCCGCCAGCCGGTGCCGCCCTGGTCGGCGATCACGCCCTGGAGCATCGAGGTGACCTGGCGCGCGGTCTGCTCGCCGACCGCCTGGGTGGTCTTGTGGGCGGGCAGTGCGACCGGCTCGCCCTCGCGGTCCACCGACTGCACCAGCCACGGGGTGATCTGCTTGCCGCCGTTGTCCAGCGTGGCGTACACGCCGGCCATGTCGAGCACGCTGGGGGTCGAGGTGCCCAGCGGGATGGAGCCCACCGCGTCCAGGGACGGGGTGTTGCTGGGCAGGCCGAGCGCGATCGCGGTGTCCCGCACCTTCGCCAGCCCGGTGTCCTGGGCGAGCTGGGCGAAGGCGGAGTTCACCGACCAGTCGGTGGCCTGCTGGAGGGTGATCTGGCCGTAGCTCTTGTCGCCCTCGTTCGGCGGCGCGTACGCGGGGCCCTTGCCGCCGCGGACCTTGCGCTCGCTGGTGCCGTCGTAGACGGTGCGCGGGGTGACGGTCTGGCCGGACTGGGTCTTGGCGTTGTTCTCCAGCGCCGCCGCCAGGGCGATCGCCTTGAAGGTCGAGCCCGACTGGTAGTCCCGCCTGGTCGCGTTGTCGATGTAGTGCTTGGTGTAGTCGACCCCGCCGTACAGGGCCACCACGGCCCCGGTCTTCGGGTCCACCGAGGCCGCGCCGGCCTGGACGGCGGCGTCCTTCTTCCGCTTGTCCGGGTTGAGGGTGTCGTGCAGCTGGGCCTGCACCGAGTCCTGGAGTGCCTGCTGGCGGGTCGGGTCGACGGTCAGCCTGATCGTGTAGCCGCCCTTGGCCAGCTCCGACTCCCCGATGATCTGGTTGGTGGTGAGGTACTCGGTCGCGGCGTTGACCAGGTAGCCGGCCTGGCCGGACAGCCCGAGCTGCGCCTGCGGGTCCTTGACCTCGGGGAAGGCGGTGGCGGCCCGCTCCTCGGCGGACAGCCAGCCCTCCTTCACCATGCCGTCGAGCACGTAGTTCCAGCGGTTGACCGCGTTCTGCTTGCCCGCCGGGGTGGCGGTGGCGACGTCGTACGCGCTGGGGGCGTTCAGCAGGGTGGCCAGGTAGGCGCCCTGGGCGGCGTCGAGCTGCGCGGCGTCGACGCCGAAGTACTGCTGGGCGGCGGCCTGGACGCCGTAGGCACCGCGCCCGTAGTACGAGGTGTTGAGGTAGCTGGAGAGGATCTCGTCCTTGGTCTCGGTGGCGTCCACCTTGATCGCTATGAAGAGTTCCTTCACCTTGCGGGTGACCGACTGCTGCTGGTTCAGGTACGTGTTCTTCACGTACTGCTGGGTGATCGTGGAGCCGCCCTGGGTGCCCTCGCCCTTGGCGGTGTTGACGGCGGCGCGGACCATGCCGGGCACGTTGACGGCGCCCTCGTGGTAGAAGTTGCGGTCCTCGGCGGCCAGGGTCGCGTGCTGCGCGGCGGGGGAGACCTTGTCCAGCGGGACGTTCTGCCGGTTGGTCTGGCCGGTCCGGGCGAGCACCGAGCCGTCCTGGTAGAGCCAGGTGTTGCTCTGGGTGGTCGCGGCCGCGTGCGCGTCCGGGACCTTCACCAGCGCGATGCCGAGGGCGAACAGGCCGACCCCGAGCAGGACCGAGGCCACCAGGCCCACCAGGGTCAGGCGCCAGGTCGGTATCAGCCGGCGCCAGCCGGTGCGCCTGGGCCGTCGGACCTTGGTCTTCCGGATGCGCGGCGCGCCGCTCGGGGCGTTACGGGACAAAGCGGCGGCCTTTCCTGCGGGCGGGCGACGGGGAGGGTGCACGGGCGGGGCGGCGGCACGTAGGGCCGGCCCGCGCGGACGGGTCCGTCGACGGTCGGGGGCCTTTGCCCCTTTTCCGGTGTACAGCCCAGAACGCGCCGAAGGTACCGGTTGGCTCCACCGCGACGGGAAGCGAGACCGACATCACACACAAATCGGACGTCAATGGGCAGCGAAAAGCCGGAGAGCCCCTCGTGTGTACGAGAGGCTCCCCGGTGTCGGTGCGCCGCCAGGGACTCGAACCCCGGACCCGCTGATTAAGAGTCAGCTGCTCTAACCAACTGAGCTAGCGGCGCCTGCTGACGTGGAAAACAATACACGCTTCCGAAGGTGCCTCGAACCACCCGGACGTCACCGGGCGCAGTCTGTCCGTTTCCGCCCGGTTGGGGTGGAGTTTGCCGACGGCTAGGGTGGATTTGTGCCCAGCTCCCACCCCGGTCGCCGGAACGCTCGGCGCACTCCTGCCCCGACGCCGAACCCGACGTCCGTTCCGACCGCCGCCGCGGCCCGGCCGGAGGCCGCCGTCCGGGCCGTCGCCGCGCTGCTGCTGCTCAGCGCGGTGGCGTACACCGCCTGGGTCCTGGAGGTGGTGCTCAGTACCGGGCTCGACCCGGTCCAGGCGTACATCAGCGAGCTCGCCGCCGAGGACCAACCGCTGGGCGGCCTCTTCCGGGCCACCGACCTGGTGGCCGGACTCGCGGTGCTGGCGGCGGCCCTGCTCGCGCTCGCCGTCCGCGGGCTCCGCCGCCCGGCACCCCCGGCCGCCGGGGGGAGCCCCGGCCGTCGGCCCTGGGCGGCGGGCGGCTGGGCCGCGCTCGCCCTGTTCGGCGCGGCCACTGCCGCCGACTCCCGGCTGCCGCTGAGCTGCGCGCCCACCAGCGACGAGATGTGCGCCGCCCGCGAGACCGCGGGCCTCGTCCCCGCCACCCACACCGCGCACGCCGTGACCAGCAGCCTGGCCATGCTCGGCGCGCTCGGCGGGCTGGCCGCGCTCACCGTCGCCGCCCGGCGCTACGGCTGCTGGCCGCCGGTGCGCCGGTACGGGCCGTGGCTGCTGGGCGCCGAGGTGCTCGCCACCGGCTGGAGCCTGGGCGCGATCGCCGCCTTCGAGGCGGGTCACGGCACCTGGGCGCTGGGCGCCGGCCAGCGGCTCCAGGTGCTGCTGGTCGCCCTCTGGCTCGCGCTGCTCGCGGCGGCCGTCGGCCTGCCGGACCGCACCGGCGCTGCCGGTGCCGCCGGCGGGGCCTCGGCGGCCGCACCCTCCCGGACCGAACGACGGGATCCGGTATGACCGGCGCTCGCGGCCCGACCGCGAACGGAGCCGGCGGCCCCGGGGACCCGAACGGCCCGGACGGCCCGGGCGACCCGGGCGGTCGTGAGGGTCCCGACGGCGGTGCGGGCCCGCCGGCCTCCCGGTCCGCTCCGGCGCCGGCCGCCTTCGTCCGGATCGACGGCATCCCGCTGCACGTCCGGGTCGAGGGCCTGGGGCCGGTGTGCGTGCTCACCGGCGGGCTCGGCAGCAGCTGGTTCGACTGGGACCTCGTGGTCCCCTTCCTCACCCCGTACCGCACCGTCGTCCGCTTCGACCGGCCCGGCTACGGTCTGAGCGCCCCGGAACCGGCCGGTCGGCCCGTCCCGACCGCCGCCGGGGAGGCGCACCGGATCCGGGCCGTCCTCGACGCGCTGGGCCTGACCGGGCGCTGCACGGTGGCCGGGCACTCACTGGCCGGCTTCCACGCCGAGGCGTTCGCCCGGCTGCACCCCGGGCGGACGGCCGGACTGGTCCTGCTGGACGGCAGTGTCGAACCCGATCCCCGGCCGCGCCCGGCCCCCGGTCTGCGGGACCTCGCGGCGCGCGCCACCGCGGCGGCCGCCACCGCCGTCGCCGTGCCCTACCTGCTCGGGCCCACCGTGCGCCGCACGGTCGCCCGGGCCACCACGGTGCGGCGCGAGGACCTCGCCCCGGCGCCGCTGGTCCGGCGCTGCTACCGCACCGGACGGTCGCTGCGGGCGCTGCTCCGGGAGAACACCCACTACCTGGACATGGCCGCCGAACTGGCCGCGCTGCGCCGTACCGCGCCACTGCCGGCCGGCCTGCCGGTGACCGTGCTCGCCGCCGACGACGGACTGAGCGGCGCCCGGACCGAGGAGTGGCTGACTGCCCAGCGGGGGCTCGCCGAACTCCTGGGCGCGGAGTACCGGCGCACCGCCCCGGCCGGGCACCTGCTGATGTTCGACCGGCCGGACGCGGTGGCCTCGGCGGTCCTGGACACCTCGCGCGGGCCGGGCTGAAGCCGACCGGGCCCCGCGTCCGCCTCCCGCCGCTCAGCCGCCGCCGGCGTTGTCCGACCCGACCACCCGGCGCAGGGCCTGGGCGATCGGCTGCTCCCGGGCGACCGTCCGGAAGGACTTCCGCAGCTCGGAGTGCTCGCGGCCGGGGAAGAGCCGGCGGTCCAGCTGCGCGGCCCAGAGCAGTCCGGCCAGGTGCTGGTCCCGCACGGTTCCTGGGGAGCCGGCCCCCGGACCGGAAGGAGCCCGCAGGGCGGCGGTGATCCGTTCGGCGATCTCGGCGCCGACGGTGGGGCGCACCGGCGGCCAGGCGCGGTACGGCAGCACCAGGAGGATCCGGCGGTGTTCGAGGGTCAGGTGCCCGCTCGCGACCAGCCGCTCCCGGAAGGACTGCACCGCGGGCACCCGGGGCACCTGGCGGATGGCCCGGTCCAGCCCGGGCCGACGCCCCTTGCCGGTCCGCTCCAGCCGGGCGAGCACCCCGGCGGTGACCTCGTCGCCCGCTCCGACCGGGCGGAACGCGGTGATCCGGCGGTCGTCGACCGCGAGGCCGCCGGTCAGCAGCAGCTCGGCCAGCACGGCGGCCGCGACCGCCCGCTGGAAGCCGGCCCGGGAGACCCGCAGGGTGCCGCTGTCCGGGTCGGTGCAGAGCAGGACCAGTTCCTCCGCGAGTACGAGCGGGCGCCGGCCGGAAGCGGCGGGCGGGTCGGGCGGACCGAGCGGAGTCACGGCGGGCGGCACCTCCGGTGCGAGGACGGGTACCCACGCTATCCGTCGGCGCACCGCCGTTTCCGGGCCTTCCGGGGAACGGGGCGGAACGGTCCGGGGGCGGCCGGGAACGCCGAAGGCCCCCTCGCTGCTGCGAGGGGGCCTTCGGCCGTCTGTGCGCCGCCAGGGACTCGAACCCCGGACCCGCTGATTAAGAGTCAGCTGCTCTAACCAACTGAGCTAGCGGCGCCTGCTGACCTGGAAGACATTACACGCAATCGGGCCGATCCGCCGAATCGCGACAGGGTGGTCACTCACCGTGGCGGCGGTCGCCGTCAGTGGGTGGCCGGCAGCCGGGCGAGGGTGCCGAACATGATCGTCAGGTTGGACCAGGTCATAGCAGCAGTTGTCGCACGGCTCCCGGGGGGCCGCGAGGCGGGCGTCCGCCGTTCGCCTCCGAACGGCGGACGCCCTGTCACCGCTCCGGGAAGTGGCAGGCGGCCCGGTGGTCGGGGGCCGGTCCGCCCGTTGCCCCCGGCAGCGGGCCGGCGCCGGTGAGCGGTGGCGCCTCGGTCTCGCAGCGGCCGCGCGCCCCCGCGTCGAGTCCCGCGTACACCGGGCAGCGGGCGCGGAAGGGGCAGCCGGTGTGCCGGACGGTGGGGGAGGGCGGGTCGCCGGCCAGCAGGATCCGGGTCCTGGTCCGCTCGGCGGCCGGGTCCGGCAGCGGGACGGCCGAGAGCAGTGCCCGGGTGTAGGGGTGCAGCGGGCGGTCGAAGACGGCGGACACCTCTCCCTGCTCGACCGTCCGCCCCAGGTACATCACGCTCACCCGGTCGGCGAGGTGCCGGATCACCGAGAGGTCGTGCGAGACGAAGAGATAGGAGAGGCCGAGCTCCGCCTTGAGGGACTGGAGCAGGTTGAGCACCCCGGCCTGGATCGAGACGTCCAGCGCGGAGACCGGCTCGTCCAGGACCAGCAGCCGGGGGCGGACGGCCAGCGCGCGGGCGATCGAGATCCGCTGCCGCTGCCCGCCGGAGAACTGGTGCGGGTAGCGGACGGCGTGGGCCGGGTCGAGGCCGACCTGACGGAGCAGTTCGGGCACCCGGCGGGTGATCTCGTCCTTGGCGGCCCGCTGGGCGCGCAGGGGTTCGGCGACGATGTCGCCGACCGGCATCCGGGGGTCCAGGCTGGCCATCGGGTCCTGGAAGACGATCTGCAGATCGGACCGCATCCGGTGGGCCTCGGCGCGGGAGAGCGCGGCGGTGTCCCGGCCGAGCAGCTCGATCCGTCCGGACTCGGGGGCGGCGAGGCGCAGCAGCTCGAACAGGGTGGTGGACTTGCCGGAACCGGACTCGCCGACCAGGCCGAGGGTCTCGCCCTCCCTGATCGACAGCTCGACGCCGTCCACCGCGTGCACCGAGCCGATCCGGCGCTTGAACACGGTGCCCTTGAGCAGCGGGAAGGTCTTGGTGAGCCCCTCGACCTCCAGCACCGGCGGGCGCTGCTCCCGGGGGACCGGTGCGGCGGCCGACGCGGCGGGGAGCGCGGGCACGGGGTAGACCTCGGTGGGCGAGGGCCGCCGTTCGGCCAGCTCACCGGCCCGGACGCAGGCCGCCAGGTGGCCGGCCGGGTTGCCGGTGACCGTGCCCGTGCCCGTGGCCGAGCCTGACGCCGCGTCGCCGGTCAGGGGCGGTTCGGCCGTGCGGCAGCGGTCCTCGACCAGGGGGCAGCGGGCGGCGAACGGGCAGCCCGGCGGCAGTTCGGCCATCGGCGCGGGCGTGCCGGGTATCGGCACCAGCGGTCCGCGCTTCCCGTCCAGCCGGGGCACGGCCCCGACCAGGCCCAGCGTGTAGGGGTGGCGCGGCGCGGCGAACAGCTCGTCCACGCCCGCCGTTTCGACCACCCGGCCCGCGTACATCACCGCGACCCGGTCGGCCATCCCGGCGATCACCCCGAGGTCGTGGCTGACCAGGACGAGCGCGGCGCCGGTCTCCCGGCGGGCGGTGCGCAGCACGTCGAGCACCTGCGCCTGGATGGTGACGTCCAGGGCGGTGGTGGGTTCGTCGGCGAGCAGCACGTCGGGGTCGTTGGCGACGGCCATGGCGATCATGGCGCGCTGCCGCATGCCGCCGGAGAACTCGTGCGGGAAGCTGTCGAGGGCGTGGCCGGGGGCCGGGATGCCGACCAGGTCGAGCAGTTCGGCGGCCCGCTTGCGGGCGGCGGAGCGGTCGAGGCCGGGCCGGTGGATCCGCAGTGCCTCGACGAGCTGGTCGCCGATCCGGTAGACGGGGGTGAAGGCGGAGAGCGGGTCCTGGAAGACCATGGCGATCCGTCGGCCGCGGACGGCGGCCAGTTCGCGTCCGGGCAGGCCGATCAGCTCGCGGTCGTCCAGCCGGACCGAGCCCCGGACCCGGGCGGTGCCGGGCAGCAGGCCCAGTACGGCCAGCGCGGTGACGGACTTTCCGGAGCCGGACTCGCCGACGATGCCGAGGGTCTCGCCCCGGTGCAGGGTGAGGTCTACACCGCGCACGGCGGGGACGGGGGCGGAGCCGCGCGGGCCGGTGAAGTCGACCCGCAGGTCGCGGACGCGCAGCAGCGGGGCCCCGGTGGTCGTGGCGGTGGTCGTGGCGGGGGCGGTCACGCGCTGGTCCTCTTCTTCTCGGCGCGGGCGCGGGCACGGGCGCCGGTCCGGGAGCGGCGGGGCCGCCGGGCGGCGTCGGAGGTGGGGTCGAGCGCGTCCCGCAGGCCGTCGCCGATCAGGTTGACGGCCAGGACGAAGAGCACCAGCAGCCCGGCCGCGAAGTAGAACAGCCAGGGGAAGACCGGGGCCTCGCTGGTACCGGCGGCGAGCAGGGTCCCGAGCGAGACGTCCGGTGCCTTGACGCCGAAGCCGAAGTAGGACAGCGCGGTCTCGCTCATCACGGCGCCGCCGACCGCGATCGTGGCATCGATGATGAGGAAGGAGGCGACGTTCGGCAGGATGTGCCGGAGGATGATCCGCAGCGGACGGACGCCCATGAACTGCGCGGCGCGCACGAACTCCCGCTCCCGCAGCGAGATGGTCATCGAGCGGACCACCCGGGCGGTGATCATCCAGTTGAACAGGGCGAGCAGCAGCACGAAGGCGAGCCAGCCGGCGCCCTTCAGCCGGGGCGAGACGATCGTGATGACCAGGAACGCGGGAAAGACCAGCATGAGGTCGACCAGGAACATCAGCAGCCGGTCGGTCCAGCCGCCGAAGTAGCCGGCGCAGGCGCCGACCAGGGAGGCCAGCACGGTCGAGAAGAGCGCCACCAGCAGGCCGATGACCAGCGACTTCTGCAGTCCGCGGACCGTCTGCGCGAAGACGTCCTGGCCGACCCCGTTGGTGCCGAACCAGTGGGTGCCCGAGGGCGGTTGGCGCAGTGCGCCGTAGTCGGGGGTGGCGTAGTCCCAGGGGGTGGCCAACTCGCCGCCGAAGGCGAGCAGGAAGAGCAGCAGGACGACGACCGCACCGGCCACCGCCCAGCGGGCGGCGAGCAGCCGGGCGAGCACGATCCGCCCCCGGCCGGTCGGCGCGGGAGCGGGGGGAGCGGCGGGGGAGCCGGGTCCGGAGGGTTCGGCGGGGCCGGCGGACTCCGCGATGACGGCGGTCAAGAAGGCTCTCCTCGGTTCAGGACCGCACGCGCGGGTCGAGGGCGGCGTGCAGGGTGTCGGCGAGGAAGCCGGAGGCGAGCACCACGACCGCGGCGAACAGGTTGACCGCGACGACCGCGTTGACGTCCTGCTCGTTGACGGACTGGATGAACCATTCGCCCATGCCGTGCCAGCCGAAGATGGTCTCGGTGAACGCCGCGCCGGTGAAGATGCCGAGGAAGCTGTACGCGAACATCGTCGACATCGGGATCACCGCCGTCCGCAGTCCGTGCTTGATCAGGGCGCGGCCCCGGGTGAGGCCCTTGGCCTCGGCCGTGCGCAGGTAGTCGGAGCCGAGCACGTCGAGCATGGTGCCGCGCTGGTAGCGGCTGTAGGTGGCGAGGCCGCCGAGCGCCAGCGAGAGGGTCGGCAGCAGCAGGTGCAGCGCCCAGTCGGCGAGGTGGGCGCCGAGTCCGCCGCCGAGGCCGGGGGTCTCGTACCCGGTGAAGGGGACGACCTCGTGGCCGACGGCGTCCTTGGCGGCGATGGCGCCGTTCTTGAGGAAGAGGGCGACCAGGAACACCGGGGTGGAGAGCAGGACGAAGGAGAACACGGTGAGCAGCCGGTCGGAGATCCGGTACTGGCGCACGGCGCTCCACGCCCCGGCGGCGACGCCGAGCACCATGCCGAGCAGGCTGCCGATCAGCAGCAGCCGCAGCGAGACCCAGACCCGGCGGCGGAAGTCGTCCATCACCGGGGTGTCGTGGATGGTGCGGCCGAGGTCGCCGTGCAGCAGCAGGTCGCCCGCCCAGTGCCCGAACCGTTCGACGACCGGGGTGCGGTCGTTGAGGTTGAGGTCGGTGAGCTGGCGCTCGACCGAGGCGGCGGCCGGGCGCGGCACCTTCGCCTCGAAGTAGACGCGCGGCTGCAGCGCGGCGCCGGCCAGCGCGTACGCCAGGAAGACGGCGGCGACCAGCAGGACGGCGTAGTAGGCGAACCGCTTGGTCAGGTAACGGAGCATCAACGGCCGCCCGGGGTGGGGGCGGGGCCGACGCGTCTGGTGGGCATCGGAGGGTGGCCTTCGGGTCGGGAGTGGGGGAGCGGGGGTGCCCGGGGGTGGTGGGCGCTCGGCGGGTGGGCGGTGGGTGTGCGGGGCCCCCCGGGCGGGGCTCTTGACCGTGCTCAGGAAAGCTCGCAGGTCAGAGTCTGGCACCGGCGCGCGGCCGCGGTATTGCGGTCGTGTTGCGCCCCGTTTCGTTTGGATCAGGTGTCCACCACGCCCCCTGGTACTCGTCCTGATCGGCTGTTACGTTCGGTCCCCGGCACCGACTTGGCTGCCCACGCTCAAGCCTCGCCACACCTCGCGACGCTCATCTCTCACCGCTCGCCGGACCTCACGGGGGGAACCCTCATGCACGCTTCCGCCATGCCTGGACGCCGACTCGGCCGCGCCGCCGTCCTCGCTCTCGCCGTCGCCCTCGCGGCCACCGCGTGCAGCTCCGGCGGAGGCGGCTCGGCGGACACGGCGGTGAAGAGCGCGGCGCCGGGGCAGGGGTCCATCGACATCAACGCCAAGACGGTGGACCAGATCCGCGACGGCGGCGAGGTCCGCTTCCCGCTCTACCAATGGATCACCCAGTGGAACCCGTTCCAGGTGGACGGGCGGTACGGCGACGCGGTCGAGATCATGCGCACCGTCGAGCCGGACCTCTTCAGCACCGACGAGACCGGCACCTTCAAGGCGAACGCCGACTACCTGGTGGAGGCCAAGGTCACCTCGACCTCGCCGCAGGTGGTCACCTACAAGCTGAACCCGAAGGCCAAGTGGTCGGACGGCAAGCCGCTGAGCTACCTCGACTTCAAGGCCGACTGGGAGGCCAGCAACGGCAAGAAGGACGGCTACAACATCGCCGACTCGGCCGGCTACGAGCTGATCTCCGGCGTCGAGCAGGGCGCCGACCCGGCCGAGGTCAAGGTGACCTTCTCGGAGACGTACGCGGACTGGCAGAACCTCTTCCGCCCGCTGATCCCGGCCGCCGGGATCGCCACCGCCGACGACTTCAACAAGGGCTGGGTGGAGAAGGTCCCGATCACCGCCGGCGCGCTGAAGATCGGCTCGGCCGACAAGACCGCGCAGACCCTCACCCTCGTCCCGGACCCGAACTGGTGGGGCGCCAAGCCCAAGGCCGAGCGGATCGTCTTCCGGGTGATGTCGCAGTCCGCGACCACCCAGGCCTTCCTCAACAACGAGATCGACTACGCCACGGCCGGCACCGCCACCGCGTACGGGCAGCTCAAGGACGCCAAGGACGCGGTGATCCGCTCGGCCAGCCCCTGGGACGAGGTGCACATCTCCTTCGGCGGCGGCGGCGCGCTGGCGGATCAGAAGGTGCGTCAGGCGCTCGGCAAGGCGCTGGACCGCAACGCGCTCATCAAGATCGCCAACAACGGTGTGCCGGTGGAGTTCAAGCCGCTCGGCAACCACATCTTCATGCCCAATCAGGCGGGCTACCAGGACAACTCCGGCGAGTGGGCGAAGTTCGACGTCCCGGCGGCGAAGAAGCTGCTGGACGAGGCGGGCTGGAAGGAGGCCGGCAGCGGGCAGCCGCGCACCAAGGACGGCCAGTCGCTGACCCTGCACTGGGTGCTCAACGAGTCCACCCCGCAGGCCCAGGTCGACCTCGCCACCGCCGCCCAGGCGATGTGGCTGCAGGCCGGGGTCAAGGTGGAGGTCGACAAGGTCGCGGCCAACGACTTCTTCACCAAGTACGTCAACCCCGGCAAGTGGGACATCGCCAGCTGGCGCAACACCGACTCGTTCCCGCTCTCCAGCAGCCTGACCAACTTCCGGCTGCCGCAGGGCGACAACGTGTTCGGCAACTACTCCAAGCTCGGCACCGAGGAGATCGACGGACTGCTGAAGAAGGCGGCCGGCACGATCGACCCGGTGGAGGCCGCGAAGCTCTACAACCAGGCCGACGCCAAGATCTGGGAGCTCGGCCACACCTTCGAGCTGTACCAGCGGCCGACCGTGGTGGCGGCCCGCAAGGGGCTCGCCAACTACGGCGCCTTCGGTCTGGCGAGCACGGACTACACCAAGGTCGGCTGGGAGAAGTAGCCGCCGGGGGCGGGGCGGTCGTCGGGGGCGCGGCCGCAGCAGGGGCGGGCGCGCGGCGGAGGCCGGCGAGCGCACGGCAGGCGCTGGCGAGCAGCGCGGTGATCACGAGGCCGGTGGTACGGACACGGAGGGACCGGCACTGCCGCCCCCACTGTCCTGCCACCCGCCTTGACCTTCCGCGATGCCCGCAGGCCGCCCGTGTCGTGGGGTCCGTCCCCGGACCCCGTTCGCTTCGAACCGGGACGAATCTAGCGGGGCCGTCCCGGCCCTCGCGCCCTACCGCGCGGGGCGCGCCCGGAAACCCGCCGTGCTGTCACCCGGTTCGCGCACCGAGGCGTCAACTCTCGCTGACGACAGGGCAAATCGGGCTGTTGCGGGGCAATCGGAGTGCTCCGCCGACCGCGCCGGAGCGGGCGGCGGTGCGTGCGCGGGACGCTGCGCGCTGCCAGGATGCGGCGGGTCAGCCCGCCCGTCCGGAGCCCGGAGAACCGTCGATGAGCAGCGAGTCCGCCGCAGTCCCCCCACCGCACCACGCCGGCCCGCACCACGGCGACCCGCGCCCGGTGCGCCGGATGGTCCCGCGCAGCCGGGACGAGCCGCACCGGGTCGCCACCCCGCTGGAGCTCTTCTTCGACCTCTGCTTCGTGGTCGCCGTCGGCCAGGCCGGCCGGGAGCTGGCCCACGACCTCGCCGAGGGCCACTGGGGCGACGGACTGAGCGGGTACTTCTTCGCGTTCTTCGCCATCTGGTGGGCCTGGATGAACTTCACCTGGTTCGCCTCCGCCTACGACTGCGACGACGTGCCGTACCGGGTCACCACCCTGGTCCAGATCGCCGGCGTGCTGATCCTCGCCGCCGGGGTGCCGCGGCTCTTCGCGGACCAGGACATCGTGCTGTCCGTGGTCGGCTACGTGGTGATGCGGCTGGCCATGGTCACCCAGTGGCTGCGCGCGGCCGCCTCCGAGGAGGGGCCGGCCCGGGGGGTGGCGCTGCGCTACGCCGCCGGGATCACCCTCTGCCAGATCGGCTGGGCCGTGGTGCTGGTGCTGCCGGACGACGTCCGGGCGGTGGTGATCCCGATCGGGATCCTGGCCGAACTGTCCGTGCCGGTGGTCGCCGAGCTGCGGATGCAGACCACCTGGCACCCGCACCACATCGCCGAGCGGTACGGCCTGTTCACCCTGATCGTGCTCGGTGAGACGGTGGCGGCGGCGACCGTGGCGGTGCAGTCCGCGGTGGACGAGCACGAGGGGCTGGGGCGACTGCTGCCGGTCGCGGGCGGCGGTCTGCTGATCTGCTTCTCGGCCTGGTGGATCTACTTCGCCCGGCCGGTCCACGACCACCTCCGCTCCAACCGGCAGGCCTTCCTGTGGGGGTACGGCCACTACCTGGTCTTCGGGGCGGCGGCGGCGATCGGCTCCGGGCTGGAGGTGGCGGTCGAATCGGCCGTGCACAAGGCGCACGTGTCCGAGACGGCGGCCACCGCGACGGTGACCGTGCCGACCGCGCTCTACCTCCTCACCGTGTGGGCGCTGCACTCCCGGCACAGCAAGACCGGCGCGGCTCAGATGTTGCTGCTGCCGGCGGCCTCGGTGGCGGTGCTCGCCTGTACGGCGGCGGGCGGCTCCGGGGTCCTGGCGGCGGGCCTGGTGACGGCGTTGACGGTGGCGACCGGGGTGGTGCTGCACGCCAGGGAGCGCTGAGCGAGCGCGGCCGGGCCGGCCGGGACGGTGGCGCCGCCGTTCGACCTGTTCGCGGGGGTGGGCCTGGTCCCGTTGCCCCGCCCGGCCACGACGGCGCCGGTGACGACGTCCGCCGCGGCGGCGAGGGCGGATCCGGCGGCGGTGCCCGATCCGGCGCCGACGCCCGCCGCGGCCGGGCCGTCCGCGTGCGGCGGGTCGGCCGTCGACGGTCCCAGCAGGCCGTGCAGGATCTCGCCGTGCCCGGACAGCCAGGCCCGGTAGGCGGGGCTGGCCTGGGCGAGGTCCAGATAGGCCGCCCGCAACTCCTCGTAGAGCGCCTCGCGGGCCGGCCGGCCGAGCGCGCGCGGCCGCCAGACCAGCAGCAGCCGTACGGTCAGCGGGTCGCCGTGCAGCCGCCGGACGACGGTGCCCGGTCCGGGCAGTGAGGTCGGCTGGCAGGGGCGGACCGCCTCGCCGGAGGCGACCAGCTCGGCGGCGGTGGCGTTGTCCCGGACCTGGACCACGCGCGGATTGAGCCCGGCGGCGCGGAAGACCCGGCGCATGGCGGCGTACTCGTGGTCGGCGGTCGGGTCCACCATCCAGGTGTCATCGGCGAGTTCGGCCAGCCGGACCACCTGCCGCGCGGCCGCCGGGTGCCCGGAGGTGAGCGCGACGAACTGCGGCTCGCGGGCGAGCAGCACCCGGTGCTCGGCGTCCGGCGGCAGCCGCACCGGGAAGCCCTCGCTCTCGTGCACGAAGGCCACGTCCAGCTGGTCGGCGGCGATCATCCGGAGCAGGGCGTTGGCGGAGATGTCGATCTGGATCGTGGTGTCGGTCTCCGGCAGCCGCTCGTGCACCCGGCGCAGCCACGCGGCCACGGCCCGGCTGCCGACGCTGCCGATGCGCAGCCGGCGGGCCCGCTCGCCGCCGGCGGCCTCCCTGGCCTCCTGGCGTGCGGCGGCGACCAGCGCGGCCATCTCGGCGATCACCGGTCTGGCTCTGGACAGCACGGAGTGGCCGAGCGCGGTCGGCCGGCTGCCGGTCTGCTCCCGGGTGAACAGCGTTCCGCCGACAGCCCGTTCGATGCGGTGCAGCTGGGTGGTGAGCGACGGCTGGGTCATCCCGAGCTGCAGCGCGGCCTTGCGGAGGCTTCCGGTGTCGGCGATCGCGCACAGCACCCGTAGATGTCTCACGTCGAGCTCCACACAGGGGAGCGTAACGGCCAAAACGGGATGACGCCAGGGACATGACAGGCTGTCGGGTCGGCAGGGGCGCGGGCGCCGGACCGCGCGGGCGGTTCCCGGACGACTCCTGGACGACCCCCGGGCGACACCCGGCCGACTCCCGGGCGATCTCCCGGGCGATCTTCCGGCGATCTCCCGAAGCGGTGCCCGGCGGGCGCGGGTGATTGGTTCGGGCTATCGCCGGTTGACATCATCCGCCGGGCCGCCGGCCTGGCCGAAGCTCTGTGGGCAGCAAGCATTCATCCGATGCCCGCGGTCCGGCCCCCACCGTCCGCGGCGCACTCGCGAATCGGAGCCCCCACATGAACCGCGTGCCGCGAACGCTCTCCCTCGCGCTCGGAATCGCCCTCGCCCTCGGAACGGCCGCCCTGCCCGCCGCCGCCACCGCCGCCCCGGTGACCGCTCCCGGTCCGGCCGCCGCCCACGGGTACACCCCGGGCGCCGCCGCGAAGAGCAGCGGCAAGGCGGACGACCGGGCGTTCTACGAGGCCGTCATGAAGTCCGCGCGGGCCAAGCAGGCCGCCACCCCGTACCTGCGGACCGTCACGGTGACGTACGACGCGAGCAGCGCGCCCTCCTTCGCGTCGGAGATAGCCCGCAGCGCGCAGATCTGGAACGGCTCGGTCACCAACGTCCGGCTCCAGCAGGGCTCCGGCGCCGACTTCGCCTACTACGAGGGCGACGACCCGGACAACGGCTCGTACGCGAGCACCGACGGCCACGGCCGGGGCTACATCTTCCTCGACTACGCCCAGAACGAGGAGTACTCCTCGGTGCGGGTGGTCGCGCACGAGACCGGCCACGTGCTGGGCCTGCCGGACCACTACTCGGGCCCGTGCAGCGAGCTGATGTCCGGCGGCGGCCCCGGCCCGTCCTGCACCAACGCGTACCCGAACAGCGCCGAGCGCAGCCGGGTCAACTCCCTCTGGCGCAACGGCCTGGCGGGCTGACGCCGGTCTGCTGACCCGCTGGCTTCCTGACCCGCTGACCTGCTGACCTGCTGACCTGCCGACCCGCTGACCTGCCGGTGCCCGCCGGCCGCGGGCCCGCCGGTCGACCACTCGCGGCCCGCCCGTCCGGCGGGCGGCCCCCCGACGCACGCCGCCCGGCCGCCCCTCCGGCCGGTCCGGCGCGCCCGCACCACCGCGGTACCCCCACCCGAAGTAACCAGCAGTACCCCGCAGTACCCCCAAATCCCTCGGTCCTTGAACGGGAGCCCCCACATGAACCGTGTCACGCGCACGTTTTCCGCCGCCGTCGGACTGGCGCTCGCCGCCGGTCTGGCCGTCCTGCCGACCACCACCGCCGCCGCCGCGCCGACCCAGGGCTACACCGCCTCCGGCTCCGCCTACGCCGGCTCGCCCACCGAGGACGCCAACAACAAGGCGTTCTTCGAGGCCGTCATGGCGTCCGCCCGGGCCAAGCAGGCCGCCAACCCGTTCCTGCTCGCCGTCACCGTGACCTACGACGCCAGCAGCGCGCCCACCTTCCGCAACCAGATAGCCCAGAGCGCGCAGATCTGGAACAGCTCGGTCACCAACGTCCAGCTGCGTTCCGGCTCGGCCGCCGACTTCCGCTACTACGAGGGCAACGACTCGCGGGGCTCCTACGCGAGCACCGACGGCCACGGCCGCGGCTACGTCTTCCTCGACTACGCGCAGAACCGCCAGTACAGCTCGCTGCGCGTCGTCGCGCACGAGACCGGCCACGTGCTCGGCCTGCCGGACCACTACTCGGGCCCGTGCAGCGAGCTGATGTCCGGTGGCGGCCCCGGCACCTCCTGCACCAACCCGAACCCGAACAGCGCCGAGCGCAGCCGGGTCAACACCCTGTGGCGGAACGGCCTGGCCGGCTGATCCTCCTCCCGCACGGCAGTGGACGGCCCGGTCGCCGGAACCCCGGCGACCGGGCCGCCCCACGTGCGTTCCCGCCCCTCGAGGCGCACCTGAGCAGGGCCGGCGGTGGGCGCCCCACCGTGCCACCGCCGTGCCCGCTCGCGCCGCCCGCTCCCGGGACGGCCGTGCACCCCGGCACTGTCGGTGCCCCGTGCGAGCATGCGGACGAGGACCAGTCCGCCGCCGACCACGAGGTGCCGCCGCCATGCCGCCGTCCAAGCCCCAGCACGTCCCCGACCGCCTGGAGGACCTGCCGTACGCGGACCACCTGGTCCCGCACCGCGGGCCGCTGCGCGGCGACGACCGCTACGACACCGTCCACTTCGACGGCGGCGAGTACACCGACCAGTCGGCCGCCGGCGCGACCTTCCTGGAGTGCGCCCTGACCGGCGTCGCGCTCAGCGGCGTCAAGCTTCGCCAGGCCCGGTTCAACGAGGTCTGGTCGCAGGCCGGCCGCTGGGTGGCGTGCGACCTCGTCGACAGCGAGTGGCAGGACAGCGCCGTCACCGGCGGTGTCCTGGCCGGCATCGCCGCCCACGGGGCCGCGCTGCGCCGGGTGGTGCTGCGCGGCTGCAAGCTGGAGGCGGTCAACCTGCGTGCCGCCGTCCTGCGCGACGTCGTGTTCGAGGACTGCCTGCTGCGCGACGTCGACTTCGGCGACGCCAAGCTCACCGGGGTGTCCTTCCCCGGCTCCACCCTGGAGGAGGTCCGGCTGCGCGGCGCCACCCTGAGCGGCGTCGACCTGCGCGGGGCGGTCTCGCTCGACCTCCCCGACGGCCATCTGGGGCTGCGCGGCGCTCTGATCGGCTCCACCCAGCTCCTCGAACTGGCACCGCAGTTCGCCCAGGCCCTGGGCATCACGGTCAAGGACGACTGAGCCGCAGGCAGAGCCGGACCGGTCGGCCGCTCAGAGCATCGGGGTGGCAGAGGCCGGCGCGGCGATCTCCGGGGCGCTGCCCGGCTCGCTGTAGTCGGCCTCGATCTCCTGCCTCTTCGCGTCGGCGGAGAGGGTGAGGGTGAGCCGGACGAGTTCGTGCCGCTCGTTGATCCAGAAGTCCGCCGTGCAGGTCGCGCCGAGCGGCGGCCGGTAGTCGGCGAACCCGTCGAAGAGGCCGTGTCCGGCCCCGCCGCTCCGGGGGAGGAGCGGCGAGGAACTGCGGAAGTGCTGTGCGGGGGCGCCGGCCACGCTCTCGGTGCCGCGGTCGGTGACGTCTGCCCGGCGGGCGGCGCGACGCAGCTCCGCCACCGGATCGGCGACGTGCTCCATCGCGAGGGTGGAGAGGTGCATCGGGGGCGGGCTCCCCTCCTCCCGGGGCAGGACGCTCCACTGCCCGGCCGCGTCGGCCGTGAACGAGTAGTAGAGGTCGCCGCCGACGATGCGGGTGGTTCCCTGCTTGCCGTCGAAGTACTGGAGGGCGGGGCGCCCGTTCCACTGCGCGTACCCGGTCCCGGTGGTCGACAGGCCCTCGGCCGCCACGTGGAACCGGATCCGGCTGTTGCCGGCCCTGCCCATCACCTCGGCCGTTGCCGCGAGTTCTCCGGCCGCGCCGGTGGCGGCGGGTTCCGGCGCGGCGGCCGGGTCCGCGCCGTCGCCGGGCCGGGCGGCGCAGGCGGTCAGCGCGGCGACGGCCAGCACGAGGGACGCGGCCCCGGCCGCCAGGCGTGTCATCTGCATGGAATCCCCCCACGGTTGATGGTCGGGCCAGTGTGGCACGCCATTTGAACATGTTCAAATGATGATGGGGTGTGGGTGGGTCCGCATCGGCGTTCAGCTCCCGGTCGTTCGGTGACGGCCGGGGGAACAGTCCGACAAACCTGCTTCCGACCTCTGGCCGGGCCGTTCCGGGCGGGTGGAAGATGCTGCGCGATCGAGTGGGCCCGAGTTGTGTGCACAACCTCGCCAGTGAAGGGACGGGCCGGACTGATGTCCGAGTTGAGTCGTAGGAAGTTCGTAACCCTGTCCGGTGCCGCCGCCGCGGGCCTCGCCGCGGCCGGTGCCGGCACTACCGGCGCCGGGGCCGCCCCCGCCGCCGGGACGCCGGGGGAGGTGCCCGCCGCTGCCCCGTCGGCCGCGCTGTCGCAGACCGGCACCCTCGCCGACGCGAAGCACATCGTGATCCTGATGCAGGAGAACCGCAGCTTCGACCACTACTTCGGCATGCTGCGCGGCGTCCGCGGCTTCGCCGACCGCTCCGCCATCCAGATCGCCGGCGGCTACTCCGTCTTCAACCAGCCCAACGGCCTGGGCCGCCAGTACCCGTGGCAGTTCAGCCTCACCAAGCCGGCCGGCGGCGCCGACCCGGAGCGCCTCGCCCAGTGCAACGGCGACCTCGCCCACGGCTGGGGCGACCAGCACCGGGCCTGGAACGGCGGCAAGATGGACTCCTGGGTGGCGGCCAAGGGCAACAACCGCCCGCTCGGCTTCCTCACCCGCCAGGACATCCCGTTCCACTACGCGCTCGCCGAGAACTGGACCGTCTGCGACGCCTACTTCTGCTCGACGCTGAGCGCCACCGGCCCCAACCGCACCTACCACTGGTCCGGCCAGATCGACCCGACCGGCGCGGCGGGCGGCCCGGCCTACGACGGCGGCGACGAGAAGGGGCTGCGCTGGCAGACCTACGCCGAGGCGCTGGAGAACGCCGGCGTCAGCTGGAAGGTCTACCAGAACGCCGCCGACAACTACGGCGACAACGCCCTCGCCTACTTCACCCAGTTCGCCAACGCGCCGGCCGGCAGCCCGCTCGCCGTCAAGGGCATGGGCTCCGTCCCCAAGGTCACCGGGAAGACCCCGGACGACATCGTCGCCGCGATCAAGGCCGACGTGCAGGCCGGCACCCTCCCGCAGGTCTCCTGGATCGTCCCCAACCAGGAGGTCTCCGAGCACCCCTACGCCACCCCGGCCGACGGCGCGCACTTCGTCCACCGGGTGATCGACGCGCTCAACGCCAACGCGGACGTCTTCAACTCCAGCGTTCTCTTCCTCAACTACGACGAGAACGACGGGTTCTTCGACCACGTCCCGCCGCCCGCCGCCCCGGCCGGCACCCCGGGCGAGTTCTACGGCGGCACCAACATCGGCCTCGGTTTCCGGGTCCCGATGATCGCGATCTCCCCGTGGACCCGCGGCGGCTGGGTCTCCTCCGAGGTGTTCGACCACACCTCGGTGCTGCGCTTCCTGGAGAAGTGGACCGCCGCCATCGGCAAGCCCGCCAACTGCGTCAACATCAGCGACTGGCGCCGCCGGGTCTGCGGCGACCTGACCGGCCTGTTCGACTTCGCCAACCCGGTCTACGGGCTGCCCGGGCTGCCCGACACGGCCGGCGCCGTGGTCGGCATGTCCAGCTGCGGCCCGCTGCCCAACCCGGCCCCGATCGACAACAAGCTCCCCACCCAGGAGTCCGGCACCCGGCAGGCCCGTGCGGTGCCGGTCCAGCCGAACGCCAACCTGGACCGCCTGGAGTACGGCTCGGCGGGTGCGATCAAGGTCTGGCTGAAGATGGTCAACGAGGGCGCGGTGGCGACGAAGTCCGCCCACTTCTCCGCGTACGCCAACGCCTACCGCAGCGGCGGCCCCTGGCAGTACACCGTCGACCCCGGCGGCAACCAGAGCGACTTCTTCAACTGCGGCACCGGCTTCGGCGGCGGCCCCTACGACCTGAGCGTGGTCGGCCCCAACCGCTTCCTGCGCCGCTTCAAGGGCGATGCCAACAAGGCGGGCAAGAACGCTGCCGTGACGTGCTCGTACGCGGTCGAGCCGGGGACGGGGAAGCCCGCGGTGTACTTCAAGCTCGCCAACACGGGTACGACGGCGATGACCTTCACCATCACCTCGACCAACTACCGCACCGACGGCCCCTGGACGTACCAGGTCCCGGCCGGTGGCAGCGTGACGGACTTCTTCAACACCGTCGCCTACACGAACGGCTGGTACGACTTCACCGTGACCGTGAACGTGGACTCCACCTGGTCCCAGCGCTTCACCGGCCACCTGGAGACCGGCGCCAACAGCGTCAGCGGCTGAGGCGCGAACGGAGGCCCGCCACCCGACGCTTCGGGTGGCGGGCCCCAACGTCAGCCCGTCCCGAACTCCCCGGCCCGGACGGCGGAGACGAAGCACTGCCAGGCCTCGGCCGGGAATTCCAATGCGGGCCCCTCGATGTCCTTGCTGTCACGCACCGGGACCAGGTCGGGGATCCCGTCCGCCACCTCCAGGCACTGCCCCTCCTGTGCGCTGTAGCTGCTCTTGCGCCACGTGACGTGCGCCAGGTCAATCATGCTCAAAACTCCTCCGCACTCGCCGGATGAACTCTCGACTCGCGGCCCGGGACAGCGCCTCGACCTGTAGTTGATCGTACTCGCCGGCCCACTCGGACAGGGGCTCCGGGTCGCGCTGGAGAAAGCCCCGTCCTTGAATCTCGCCATATCCCAAGTGAGCGCGGTTGGGCATGGTCAGCAAGGTGATGGGATGCGCGAACGGCCGGTCCTCGCCCAGGGAGAACGGGCTGACCTGGATGACGAATTGCGGATGGACGGTCAGTTCCTCCAGGTGCAGGAGCTGCTCCACCAGGACATCGCGGCCCCCGATCGTCCGATGCAGACAGCCTTCGTCTATGACCGCGTGGACCCTGGGTGCCGGGTGCTGGTGGATCCGTTGCTGGCGATGGAACAGCATCGTCAGCCGCTCCTCGGCCTGCTGCTGGGTCGCTCGGCCCCGGCGGACTCGCGCTTCCTGGTAGGCCCTTGCGTAGGCCGGAGTCTGGAGCAGGCTGGGAACGATGTTGATCTCGAACAGCCGCAGCGCCACTGCATCGGCTTCACTGCGCAGGTAGTCGCCGAATCCTTCGAACAACACCCGTCGACCCGCGCTGCGCCATTCCCGTTCGAAGCGTTCCGGTGTCTCGAATGCAAGATCAAGTCTTCTTGCGAATCGCTCGGTTGGAGGTTTCCGGCCAGTTTCGACGGCAGACACATGGACGGCCGAGTAGCCGGTGAGCGTCGCCAGGTGGTCCTGTGTCCAGCCTCGCCGCTCCCTCAGCTCGCGAATCTGTGCGCCGAATCTGGCGGCTGGCGAGGATCCGGGGTCAAGCTCCTTGCGGTTCATGGTCCTTGGTGCCTATTCCTTCCGTCGTGAAAGGTTGAAGACATTGCCGACCTTAAACCACAGTAGGCAGCCCTGGGTAGTCATCGTGCTACGGAGTGGAGTTGCTGCTGTGACGCGCAAGAAGAACCCCACCGATCCCCCCTGTCGCCCCCGGGTCGGCGAGCTGGTGAAGGACCTCACCACCGGCCACGACGTCGTCTTCATGGACTGGCAGGGCGGACTCGCCTATGTCAGACCGGTGGGCGGCGGGGTCGAGCGGGCGCTCGACCCCGCCGCGATCGGACCGCTCCCGGGTGGACCCACCATCGCCGTCCGCATCGTTCCCGGCGTGCCCCGTGGCCGCCTCGGGGCCGGGGAGGGCGCCGCATGAACCGTGAACCCTTGAGAGTCCGGGCGCTCGCCCCGGCCGGAGCCGTCGGGCTGTTGGGCGGCTGGCTGGTCGCCGCCGTCACGCGGCCTCTGCCCGACCCGTTCAGGTTCGCCGCCCTCGTGGTGTTCCTGGCGCCGCTCGCCTTCGTCCTCCTGCGCCGTGTCGGCTCGCGGTGACCTGCCCAGCGCCGGACTGCCGCACCGCGGTCGATCTGCTGGACGACGCCAACGCCTCGGGGCGGACGTGGAACTGCCCCGCGTGCGCGCGGTGGGGTGTCGCCTGGTCGGAGGCCTATCTGGCCGACCAGCCGTTCGAGGAGCCGCTGGTCGTTCTCGGCCGCCGGGTCCGGCGACCGGGCCCGGGTCCTACAACTCCCGGGGAAACCAAGGGTCGTGGACCTCCCGGGGGCCGTGCGGGGTGAGCAGGGTCACCGTGAGCGGCGAGGCCGCGTACTCGGCCAGCTGCACCGCGCCGTGGCGGGTCTCCAGTTCGGCCTGGAGCGGGACCCGCAGGCGGCTCAGCGCCCTGCGCAACTGCAGGGCGTCGCGGCGGCTGACCGGCTGCGGGGCGCGCAGCACCAGCCGCAGCGGGCTGAGCGGCCCGGCGACCGGTTCGCCGGTGGCCAGCTCGTAGCCGATCGCACCGATCGGGCCCCAGACCAGCCGGTGGTCCGCGACCAGCTTGCCGGCGGCGGGCAGTACGGCCAGCGCCGGGATCGCGCGGACCCGCTCCGGGGGCAGCAGACCGAGCCGCTCCGGCAGCTGCTCCGGGCGCAGGGTGCGGGCGACCGCCGCCCAGGGGGCCAGGGCGTCCAGCCGCTGCCCGCGGTCCGGGCCGCGCACCGTGACCGGGATCCAGGTCTCGGCGCCGGCCGAGGCGTCCCGGGTGCAGCGCACGGGATAAGGCGTGTCCGCGGGCGATCCCGCCGCGGAGGGGGCCCGGGCGACCGTCACCCAGGGGTGCGCGCGCAGGACCCAGCGGGCCCAGGCGGGGAGTTCGCCGCCGCCGATGGGCCGCAGCGAGCCGGTGCACTGCATCAGCAGCAGGTCGTGGGCGCCGGGATGCCGCCCGCCGAGCGCGGCCAGGGAACCGACCAGCCGGCGCGGCCCGCCGTGCGGGTCCTCACTCGGACGGGGGACACGGGGGTGAGCGGCGACGGTCACGGCGGGCTCCTGGGGTGGGCGGGACCGGCTGACGCCTCCCACCCTGCGCTCGCCGCGCCTCCCCGGCCACGGCCTTTCGGCGCCCACCACCAGGGACCAAGGGCTCAATGCCAGCGGGTGCGGGCCCGGCACTGCGGTGTGAGAGTGGGGGCAAACCGGAATTCGCCCGGAGGAGGAGTCATGGGCATCTTCGACAGGTTCCGCCACAAGGCGCAGCACTCCGCCGAGGAGGCCAGGTCCTCGCTCGGCGGGGGCGCCGAGCAGGACGGCACCGCGATGAACGACGCCGCCCAGCGGGCCGCGCTCGCGCACGACGAGGCGGCCGACGCGTTCGGCTCCGAGACGGAGAAGGCGCGCGAGGCCCGGGAGTCGGCCGCGATCGGCGAGCGGGAGGCGGAGGAGCGGGCCCGCCAGGACATGACCGCCGAGGGCGACCCCTGGGGCTGACACTCGGGTTCGCCCGGCCGCCGCTCACCGCTCCCGGGGCGGCAGCGGCGGCCGCCGCAGGTCCGGCCGCGGTGTGTCTCCCGGCGGCGGCACCGCGGCCGGGGCGTCCTCCAGCAGTTCCAGTGCCAGCCGCACCGCCGTGACGAGCTCCGGGTACCGCCCGGCGGCCCAGTCCCTGGGCGCGCGGATCACGTGCACGTCCGGTTCGACGCCCCGGTTCTCGATCGACCAGCCGAGCCCGCCGGTGAACCACGAGGCGTTCTTCGGCACCGAGATCTGCGTCCCGTCGCCGAGCAGGTGGCGTCCGGTCATGCCGACCACGCCGCCCCAGGTGCGGTTGCCGACCACCGGTCCGAGTCCGAGCAGCCGGATCGCGGCGATGACGACGTCCCCGTCCGAGCTGGTGGCCTCGTCGGCGAGTGCCACCACCGGCCCGCGCGGCGCGTCGCGCGGCCACCGGACGGGTTCCCGGCCGCGGCTGAAGTCCCAGGCCAGCACACGGCGGGTGAGTTTCTCCAGGACGAGTTCGGAGACGTTGCCGCCGGCGTTGCCGCGCACGTCCAGGACGAGCGCGGGCTTGTCCATCTCCCGCCGCACGTCCCGGTTGAACTGGGCCCAGCCGGAGCCGCCGAGGTCCGGGATGTGCAGGTAGCCGCACCGGCCGTCGCTGAACTCCCGTACCAGGGCGCGCCGTTTGACCACCCAGTCCTGGTAGCGGATCGGCCGTTCGTCGGTGAGCGGGGTGACGGTGATCCGGCGCCGGGTGCCGTTGGGGCCGCCCCGGCGCAGGGTGAGTTCGACGCTGGTCCCGCCGGTGCCGGCGAGCAGCGGCAGCGGTCCGCGCACCGGGTCGACGGGCCGCCCGGCGACGGCGAGCAGTTCGTCGCCGTCGTGCACCCCGTGGGTGGCGAGCGGGGCGCGGGCGCGGGGGTCGGAGGACTCGCCGGGCAGGATCCGGTCGACCAGCCAGTGCCCGTCGGGGGAGCGGCGGGCGTTGGCGCCGAGCAGGCCCACCGGCTGCTGGGCGAGGGAGGGGCCCTCGCCGCGCCGGGACGGGGTGACGTAGGCGTGCGAGGTGCCGAGCTCGCCGAGGAGTTCGCGCAGCAGGTCGGCGAAGTCGTCCGGGCCGGCGATCCGTTCCAGCAGCGGTTCGTACTGGGCGACCAGGGCGGGCCAGTCCAGTCCGCACATCCCCTCGTCCCAGAATTGGTCCCGGACGATCCGCGCGGCCTCGGCGTAGGACTGCCGCCACTCCTCGGCCGGGTGCACGGTGTGGGTGATCCGCCGCAGGTCGACGGTGGTGGCTCCGGAGGGCGCGGCGACCGGGACGATCCGCAGGGTTCCGGCCGAGTAGACGGCGACCGAGCCGCCGTCGCCGGAGACGGCGAAGCCGTCGAGCCGGTCGGCGAGGGTGGAGCGGCTGCCGCGGGCCAGGTCGTAGTACTCGAGGGAGGGGCGGCCGGAGGTGTCGTCGGGGTTGGTGAAGGTCTGGCCGAGGGTGCCGGAGATCGGCCAGCGCAGCCAGACCAGGCCGCCCCGGACGGAGTCGGTGGCGGAGTACTTGCCGGCCAGGACGGGGAACTGGATCAGCCGTCCGCCGATGCCCTCGGGGTCGACGTGCACGGTGCCGTCGCCCCCGCCGTCGCCGTGCGGGGCGGGGTCCTCGTCGGGCGCGGCGAACGGGGACGGGGTGCCGGCGGCGAGCGGGACGAGGTAGGGGCGGCAGCCGAGCGGGAAGGAGAGGTCGCCGGTGTGCACGTCGTGCACGGGGTCGAAGCCGCGCCAGGAGAGGAAGGCCAGGTAGCGGCCGTCGCGGGTGAAGGCCGGCTGCTCGTCCTCGAACCGGCCGTCGGTGACGTCGACGACCGGCGCCGGGGTGTCGGTGCGGGTGAGCCGGATCCGGCGCAGTGAGCGGCCGGCGGCCGGCTGGGACCAGGCGATCCACCGCGAGTCGGGGGAGAAGCGGGCGCTGGTGACCGGGCCGTGGCCGGAGGCGGCGAGTTCCCGGACGGTGCCGTCCAGGGCGGTGACCAGCAGCAGCCGCCCGTCGGAGGAGGTGGCGGCGAGCAGGGCGCCGTCGGGGGCGGCGGTGAGTTCCAGGACGCGGCCGAGCCGCCCGGCGGCGAGCACCCGGTGGCCGTGCTGGGAGGGCGCCTGTTCGTGGCCGGGCAGCGGCACGATCTCGACGGCGTCCTCGCCCTCGGCGTCGGTGATCCAGGCGGCCTCGCCGGTGCCGGCGAGCACGACCGGCAGCCGGGTGCGGACGCCGGGGGTGTCGGCGAGCGCCCGGGCCGGTCCCTCACGGTGGGTGAGCCAGTACTGGCTGCCGCGGACGGTGATCACGCCGGCCCGGCCGGTGCGGTCGCAGGCGAGGTCCTTGACGTGGGAGGCGGCGGTGACCCGGTAGGGGCGGCGACCGGCCCGGGCGCCGCCGAGCGGGATCCGCAGCCGGCGCGGGGCGGGAGCGTCGAGGCCGTCCAGCAGCCAGAGGTCGCCGGCGTGCTGGTAGACGATCCGGGTGCCGTCGGTGGCGGCCTCGCGGGCGTAGTAGGAGGCGTGGTCGGTGTGCCGGCGCAGTCCGCTGCCGTCGGGGCGGCAGGAGTAGAGGTTGCCGATGCCCTCGTGGTCGGAGAGGAAGGCGATCCGGTCGCCGTCGGCGGCGGTGACCGGCATCGGGCAGGCGAGGTGGCCGGGGAGGTCGGCGAGGATCCGCTCGCCGTCGACCCAGAGCCGGCCGGTGGCGCCGCCCCGGTAGCGCTTCCAGGCGGCGGGTTCGTGCGGGGCGGCGCCGGTGAGCAGGACGGTGTGGGCGGGGCCGACCTGGGCGTCGCCGACCGGTCCCCAGGGCATCCGCCGGGCGGGGCCGCCGTCGGGGGGAAGGGCGTGCGCCCAGGTGTAGTGGCCGAAGGGCTCGTGGTAGGAGGTGACGGCGAGCAGTTCGCCGTCGGGCAGCCAGCCGCGCAGCCGGGTGTCCTGGCTGCCCCAGTGGCTGAGCCGGCGGGCCTCGCCGCCGTCGACGGGGGCGGTCCACACCTCGGGGGCGAGGCTCAGCCAGCCGGTCCAGGCGAGGGTGCGGCCGTCGGGGGAGAGCCTGGGGTGGCTGACCCGGGTGCGGTCGCAGCTGATCCGCCAGGCCCGGCCGGTGCCGGTGACGGTGCCGTCGGCGCCGGGGTCGAGCGGGGCGATCCAGACGTCGTCCTCGGCGGTGAACGCCAGCAGGCCCCCGCGCAGGTGGGGGTGGCGGAGGTAGCCGGGCGACGTCACCCTTCCATGCTTCGGCCGGAGATCACGCCCGGCAACCGGAGCAAGGTATTCCGGATTTTCGAAACCCTTCCCGGCCTGCCGCTCCCCGCCCCGGGACCGCCCCCGGGACCGCCCCCGGGGGCCGACCTCGGGACCGTCCCCGGGACCGCCCCCGACCTGCCGCTCCCGGGGTCCGAACCGGTCTGGACCATTGACACCGTACGGCCGGATCCACTTCAGTGGTCTAGTCCAACTCTCCTGCCCGGCCGCACCGTTCCCCCACCACCGGTGCGCGCTCGGGCATGCCCCGGACACCCCCACACCCGCGCCTCCGCGAGGAGTCCCCCACATGCGCAGATCAACCGTCACCCTGCCCGCGTCCGGCCGCCGTCGGCCGCGCGCCCTGCTGGCCGCCGGCACCGCCTCGGCCGTCGCCGCCGCCACCATGGTCGGCCTCACCCTGGGCCTCGCGCCCAGCGCCTCGGCCGGGGAGTTCCTGGTCAACGGCGGCTTCGAGAGCGGTGCCCTCGGTCCCTGGAGCTGCTCCGGTGGCACCGGCAGCGTCGTCACCGGCCAGTCCCACGGCGGGAGTTACGCCCTCGCCGGGGCCGCCTCGGCGGGCGACAGCGCCCGCTGCGCGCAGACCGTCACCGTCGCGCCGAACACCGCCTACACGCTCAGCGCCTACGTCAAGGGCTCGTACGTCTACCTCGGCGTGGACGGCGGCACCTCGACCTGGACGCCCGGCACCGGCGGCGCGTACCAGAAGCTGAGTGTCGCCTTCACCACCGGCGCCACCCAGACCAGCGCCACCGTCTACACCCACGGCTGGTACGGCCAGGGCACCTACTACGCGGACGACGTCTCGCTGGACGGCCCCGGCGCCCCCAGCCCGACCGCGACGCCCACCGTCACCCCGACCGTCACCCCCACGGTGACGCCGACCGTGACGCCGACGGTCACCCCCACGGTGACCCCGACCGTCACGCCCACCGGCACCCCGACCTCCCCGCCGCCCGGCTCCAAGGCCCTGGTCGGCTACCTGCACGCGAGCTTCGCCAACGGTGCCGGTTACACCCGGGTGGCCGACGTCCCGGACTCGTGGGACTTCATCAACCTCTCCTTCGGCGAGCCGACCTCCGTCACCTCGGGCGACATCAGGTTCAACCGCTGCCCGGCCACCGAGTGCCCGACCGTCGAGTCCGACGCCGACTTCAAGGCCGCCATCGCGGCCAAGCGCGCCAAGGGCAAGAAGGTGCTGATCTCGATCGGCGGCCAGAACGGCCAGGTGCAGCTCACCACCACCGCCGCCCGCGACGCGTTCGTCAGCTCGGTCTCGGCGATCATCGACAAGTGGGGCCTGGACGGCCTGGACATCGACTTCGAGGGCCACTCGCTGTCGCTCCAGACCGGCGACACCGACTTCAAGAACCCGACCAGCCCGGTGATCGTCAACCTGATCTCGGCGATCCGCACGCTCAAGGCCAAGTACGGCCCGAACTTCGTGCTGACCATGGCGCCGGAGACCTTCTTCGTCCAACTCGGCTACCAGTACTACGGTTCCGGCCCCTGGGGCGGCCAGGACCCGCGGGCCGGCGCCTACCTGCCGGTCATCCACGCGCTGCGCGACGACCTGACCCTGCTGCACGTCCAGGACTACAACTCCGGCTCCATCATGGGCCTGGACAACCAGTACCACTCGATGGGCGGCGCCGACTTCCACGTCGCGATGACCGACCTGCTGCTCAAGGGCTTCCCGGTGGCGGGCAACACCAACAACGTGTTCCCGCCGCTGCCCGCCTCCAAGGTCGCCATCGGCATGCCGGCCACCACCAACGCGGGCAACGGCTACGTCGCCCCGGCCGAGGTCAACAAGGCGCTGGACTGCCTCACCAAGCTCGCCAACTGCGGGAGCTACGTACCCAGGGCGGGCGCCCAGCCCGGCCTGCGCGGTCTGATGACCTGGTCCATCAACTGGGACCAGTTCGGCGGCCGGGAGTTCTCGAAGAACTTCGACTCCTACTTCCGCCGCTGACGGCCGACAGTCAACGGCCGTCAGCTGACGGCTGACCGACCGCGGCCCGCCGGGGCCGCACCGGAACGACCGCTGGGCGGCGGTGGGTCGGACGCACCCGCCGCTCAGCGGTCCACCCGGACCGCCTCCAGGTACTCCGCGATCGCGTCCCGGTTGCGGGTCAGGCAGGAGATCCGCTCGCTCATCCCGGCCAGCTCCCGCTCCAGGGTGGCGATCATCTCCGGGGTGGCGTGCTCGAAGTGGATGGTGCGGGGCTTGTCGAGACAGGGCAGGATCTGTTTGATGATCCGGGTCGGCAGCCCCGCGTCCAGCAGCCCCCGGACCTGCAGCACCCGGTCCACCGTCGGCTCGTCGTAGGAGCGGTAGCCGTTGGCGCAGCGCCCGGCCACGATCAGCCCCTGCTCCTCGTAGTACCGCAGCAGCCGCCGGGACGCCCCGGTCCGCTCGGACAGCTCGCCGATCCGCATGTGCCCCACCTCACAGCCGGTCGCGTTGACCCTCACATCAATGTGAGGGTTCGAGCATAACCGGCATGCCGACCACGCCACGGACGACCGTCCGGACCGCCCCAGCCACCACCCCGCCCGCCACCGCACCCACCGCCCCGGCCCCGGCGACGCTGCCCCTGCCCGCCCTGCTGGCCCTCGCCACCGCCGTCTTCGTCACCGCCCTCACCGAGACCCTGCCGGCCGGCGTGCTGCCCGCGATGAGCGCCGACCTCGGCGTCGGCGAGTCCGCCATGGGCCAGGCCGTCACCGTCTACGCCGTCGGCACCGCCCTCACCGCCGTCCCGCTCACCGCGGCCACCGCCGGCTGGGGCCGCCGACGCCTGCTGCTCACCGCCATGGTCGGCTTCGCCGCCGCCAACACCGTCACCGCGCTGTCCGGCAGCTACCCGCTCACCATGGCCGCCCGCTTCCTCGCCGGGGTCGCCGCCGGTCTCGCCTGGGCCCTGCTCGCCGGGTACGCCCGCCTGCTCGCACCGCCCGCGCTCCAGGGCCGGGCGATCGCCGTCGCGATGGCCGGGCTGCCGGTCGCCCTGTCGCTGGGTGTGCCCGCCGGGACCTTCCTCGGCGACGCGCTCGGCTGGTGGGTGCCGTTCCTGCTGATGACCGCGGTCGCGGTCGGGGTGACCGGCTGGATCGCCGCGGCCGTCCCCGAGGCGCCCGGCCGGGCCCGCGGCGAACGGACCCCGGTGCTGCGCTCCCTCGCCGTCCCCGGGGTGGGCCCGGTGCTCGCCGTGACCGTCGTCCTCGTCCTCGCCCACACCGTCCTCTACACCTACATCGCGCCCTTCCTCGACCGGCGCGGCATGGGCGGCGCCACCGACGCGGTGCTGCTCGCCTTCGGCGCGGCCTCGCTGCTGAGCATCTGGTTCACCGGCGCGCACATCCAGCGCCGGCTGCGCGCGCTCACCGTCGGCGGCGCGCTGCTGATCGCCGCCGCGGCCGCCGTGCTCGGCCCGGCCGCCGGCAGCACCTTCGCCGTGTACGCGGCCGCCGCGCTGTGGGGACTCGGCTGGGGCGGTCTGCCCACCCTGCTGCAGACCGCCGTCGGCGACGCGGGCGGCGAGCAGGCGGACGCCGCGCAGACGATGCTGGTCACCCTGTGGAACGCGGCGATGGCCGGCGGGGGTGTGGCCGGCGGCCTGCTGCTGGACCGGCTCGGCGCGGGCTCCCTCCCGTGGGCGGTGCTGCTCCTGCTGCTGGCTGTGCTCGCGATCGTGCTCGCCGCCCGCACCCACGGCTTCCCGGCCCGCCGTCCGGGGCCCGCGGCCTGACCGGCGCCGCCCGGCCCCTGTCGCCCTTCGGCCGGACAGCCGCTAGAAGCCGTCCGCCGGGCCCCGGTGCGGCATCAGGCCGCCGCGGTAGGAGATGGCCACCGCCTGCGCGCGGTCCCGGGCGTCGATCTTCGCCAGGATCCGCTTCATATGGGTCTTCACCGTCGACTCGGCGAGCACCAGCAGCGCCGCGATCTCCTGGTTCGAACGCCCCTCGGCGGCCAGCCGCAGGACCTCCCGCTCCCGCGCCGTCAGCTGGGCGAGCCGGGTGTCCTCCGGCTCCGGCGGCGGCCGGCCGCCACCGGAGCCGACCACCTGGGCGACCAGGTCCCGGGTGACCGCCGGGTCGAGCACGGACTCGCCCGCGGCCAGTGTGTGCACCGCGTCGACGAGCCGCTCGGCCGAGGCCCGCTTCAGCAGGAAGCCGGCCGCCCCGGCGCGCAGCGCGCCCCACACGTAGTCGTCGTGGTGGAAGGTGGTCAGCACCAGCACCCGGGTGGGGAGGCCGGCGGCGACGATCCGGCGGGTCGCCTCCACCCCGTCGACCCCGGGCATCCGGACGTCCATCAGCACCACGTCCGGCAGCAGCGTCCGGCAGAGGGCGACGGCGGCCAGCCCGTCGGCGGCCTGGCCGACCACCTCGATCCGGTCGTCCGTCTCCAGCACCAGCGAGACCCCGGCCCGCAGCAGCGCGTCGTCGTCCGCGACCACGACCCGCACCTTGGGGCCGCCGGGCTCCCAGGGCCCGCCCGGCCCGTCGGCGGCGCTCACGGGAGCGGCAGTTCGGCGCGCAGCCGGAACCCGCCGGGGCCGCCGGGCCCCCCGGGTCCGCCCGGTCCGTCGGGACCGTCGGGACCGTCGGATCCGGCGGGTCCGCCCGGGCCCTCGGCGCCGATCGGCCCGTGCTCGACCCGGCCGCCGAGCATCGACACCCGCTCGGCCACGCCCAGCAGCCCCCGGCCGGGCGTGTACCCGGCCGGGGCGCCCCGGCCGTCGTCGCGCACCTCGACGGCGAGCCGCCCGCCGGCGCAGCGGACGGTGACCTCGACGGTCCGGGCACCGGCGTGCTTGACGGTGTTGGTGAGCGCCTCCTGGACGATCCGGTAGGCCGACACGTCCAGGCTGCGCGGCACCCGCCGGGCCGCCGGGTCGATCCGCACCCGCACCCTCGGTCCGGCCTGGCCGAGCCGCCCGGCCAGCCGCTCCAGGTCGGCGAGGCCCGGCTGCGGGGCCGCCCCCTCGCCGTCGTCGCCGTACTCGCCGTCGCCGCCGCGCCGCAGCAGGCCGAGCACCCGGTCGAGGTCGTCGAGCGCGTCCCGCCCGGTGTGCTCCATCCCGGAGAGCAGTTCCCGGGTGCGTTCGGGATCGCGGTCGAGCAGCCGGCGGGCGGCCCCGGCCTGGACCAGCACCACGTTCAGGGTGTGGCCGACGGAGTCGTGCAGCTCGCGGGCCAGCCGGGCGCGCTCCTCGGCGACCACCTCCCGGCGCAGCCGCCACCGGGCGGCCTCCCGTTCCTCGGCCCGCCGCGCGGTGCCGTAGCCGACCGCCCAGCCGAGCAGCCAGAGGAAGAGCACCCCGGCCGGGATGACCGGGTAGTCGTGCCCGAGGTCGGCGAAGTAGGCGGCCATGCCGAGCAGGGCGGCGAACGGCCCGAACCAGGCCCGCCGCCGGGGCGCGTACAGGCCGAGCGAGTAGAGGCCGACCAGGTCCGCGTACGGGGAGACGGTGCCGGGCAGCACGAACAGCGCCTCCAGCGAGAGCGCGGCCGCGCCGACCAGGTAGCCGGCCAGCGGCCTGGTCCGCCGGACCGCCAGCGGGGCGGCCACCGCCGTGCTCAGGGCCAGTGCCAGCGGCAGGCCGCCGTGCAGGCGGTCCGCGGAGCCGGTCCGTTCGACGGCCATCAGCAGCAGGAACCCGCCGGCCAGCGCGAGGTCCCAGTGCCCGGCCGGCACCGCCCGGACCGCGCGGAGGAACCGGGCCGCGGCGGCTCCGGCCGCCCGGGGCCGGGGTACGGCGGGTACGCCGGGTACGCCGGGGACGGCGGCTGCACCGGGTACGTCGAACATGCCGGGCGCGCCGGGGACGTCGGTGGCGGAAGGGGCCGGGACGGCCCGGGGGACCGGTGCGGTCCGGATCGCCCGGGGGTGCGGCGGCGGGCTCATGGCGGCTCCGGTTCGGGGGGAGTGGCCGCCGCGCGGTGGTGCGGGCGCCGGGCCGTACGGTAGCGGCGGCCGCCCGCCCGGCGCATCGCTCCAGTGGGGTATTCCGGACCCCGCCCGACCGGGGGTGAACCCCGGCCCGCAGCCCCCTCCGGGGGTGCCGGACCGTCCGTCGGGAGCAGCCCGCCGGACCCCGGCGGGCGGACGCGGCCGACCGGCCCCGCTCCGTAGCGTCCGGGCCATGAACGTTCCGGATCCCCGCGTCCCGACCGCCGCCCCGCACTCCACCGCGACCACGACCGCCCCGCACCCCACGGCGACCACGACCGCCCCGCACCCCAGCACGACCGGCGCTTCCGCCGCCGCCCCCCGGGCGGCCCGCCCCGGCCGGGCCCGGGCGGGCTGGTGGACGGTCACCTTCTTCGCCTTCCTCACCGCCCTGTTCACCGCCCGCTACCTGACCCTCGATCCGGAGGTCTTCCTCGACCAGCAGCGCGCCGTCTACCTGGCCCACCGGGGCTCGCTCGTGCTGCACGTGGGCGGCGGCGTCGTGGCGATCCTGCTGGGCCCCTGGCAGTTCCTGCCCCGGCTGCGCACCCGCCGCCCGGGGCTGCACCGGCTGACCGGCCGGCTCTACCTGCTCGCCGTCCTGGCCGCCGGTGTCGGCGGCCTGCTGATGGCGCCGAGAGGACTGGTCGGCCCGGTCGCGCCGATCGGCTTCACCGGGCTGGCCCTCCTGCTGCTGATCTCCTCGGCCCTGGCCTGGCGGGCCGCCCGGCGGCGCGACACCCGCCGGCACGCCGCCTGGGCGATCCGTTCCTTCGCGCTGATCATGGCCGCCGCGACCCTGCGGGTCTGGCTGCCGGTGATGGACCTCGCGGGCGTCCCGTTCGAGCAGGCGTACGCGACCGCCGCCTGGACCTGCTGGCTGATCAACCTGGTGGTGGCCGAGCACCTGATCGCCCGGCTGCCGGCACTGCCCGCGCCCGCCCGCACCGGCCGGGTTCCGGCGGCACCGCCGGCCGGGTGACCCGATTCCGGGTACGGCGCGCTGACGACCTATCATCCAGCAATGACCACCGCAGAGTTGATCCGGATCGTCTCCCGCTCCTCGCCGATGGCGCTCGCCCAGGTCGAGCGGGTCAGGGCCGAGCTCGCCGCCCTGCATCCGGGGGTGCGCACCGAGGTGGTCCCGGTGACCACCTCCGGCGACCGCTGGACGGGCGACCTGGCCGCGCTCGGCGGCAAGGGCGCCTTCACCAAGGAGGTGGACGCGGCGCTGCTCGCCGGTGAGGCCGACCTCGCCGTCCACTGCCTCAAGGACGTGCCGGCCGACCGCCCGCTGCCGGCCGGCACCGTGTTCGCGGCCCACCTGCGCCGCGACGACATCCGGGACGCGCTGGTCCACCCCGGCGGACTGACCCTGGACGAGCTGCCGCCCGGCACCCGGATCGGCACCTCCTCGGTCCGCCGGCAGGCCCAGCTCTCGGCCTCCCACCCGCACCTGGAGTACGTGCCGATCCGCGGCAACGCCAACAGCCGGCTGGCGAAGCTGGCGGCCGGGGAGGCGGACGCCCTGCTGCTCGCGCTGTCCGGGCTGGAGCGGATCGGCGAGACGGCGCGGATCAGCGAGGTGCTGCCGGTCGAGGTGATGTGCCCGCCGATCGGCGCCGGGATCCTCGCCCTGCAGTGCCGCGCCGACGACACCGCCACCATCGACGCCGTGTCCGGCCTCGGCGACCACGCGACCTGGCGCGAGGCGAGCGCCGAGCGGATGTTCCTGCACGTGCTCCAGGGGCACTGCAACTCGCCGATCGCCGGCTGGGCCAAGGCCGAGGAGGACGGGCGGCTCTCACTGCGGGGGCGGGTCTTCACCCCGGACGGCAAGCAGGTCCTGGACGCCCACGAGTGGGCGGGCTCGCTGAGCCCGGAGGACCTCGGCACCGCGACCGCCCTGGCCCTCAAGCGGCAGGGCGCCTCCGAGCTGATCGCCGCGATCCCGCACTGACCGGATCCCGGAGCCCGGCCCCCGATCGGATCGGGGGCCGGGGGCGGAACGCCGAAGGCCCCCTCGCTGCTGCGAGGGGGCCTTCGACCGTCGGTGCGCCGCCAGGGACTCGAACCCCGGACCCGCTGATTAAGAGTCAGCTGCTCTAACCAACTGAGCTAGCGGCGCCTGCTGACCCGGAAGACATTACCTGGTCAGCGGCGGAAACACACAATCGGCCCGGACCGCCCCCTCCGCGGTCCGGACCGTCGTGCCCCGGGCGCCCGCGGCCCCGCGGCGGCCCGGTGCCCGGCCGGGGCGCGGGGGCCGACCCCGGCCCGGTGCTCCCTCAGGGGACGAGGACGACCTTCCCCCGGACGTGACCGGTGCCCACCAGCCGGTGGGCGTCGGCCGCGCGCTCCAGCGGGAAGGTCTCGGCGATCTCCAGCCGCAGCCCGCCCGTCTCCCAGAGTCCGACCAGCTCGGCCAGCCGCGCCGCCGTCCGCTCGCCCCTGATGCCGACGGCGCCCAGCCGCGCGGCCGCCTGGTAGTCGACCACGGTGCCGATCCTGGACCGGTCGCCGACCAGCTCCACCGAGGCCTCCAGCGCCCCGCGCCCGGCCGCGTCGAAGGCCGCGTCCACCCCCTGCGGCGCCGCCGCCCTGACCCGCTCGACCAGCCCCTCGCCGTAGCCGACCGGGATCGCGCCGAGCGCCCGCAGATGCTCGTGGTTGCGCTCGCTCGCGGTGCCGACCACGGTGGCGCCCCGGGCCGCGGCCAGCTGGACGGCGACCGTGCCGACCCCACCCGCGGCGGCGTGGACGAGCAGGGTGTCGCCCGCGCCGACCTTCAGCACCTCGAGGGCGACGTGCGCGGTCTGCCCGGAGGCGGACAGCGCCCCGGCGTGCTCCCACGGCATCCCGGCCGGCTTGCGCACCAGCCGCTCCGCGTCGGCGAGGACCAGCTCGGCGGCGCAGCCGAGCATCCGGAAGCCCAGCACCTCGTCACCGACCGTCCAGGCATCGACGTCCGGGCCGAGCGCGTCGACCACCCCGGCGAACTCGTTGCCCGGGATCAGCCCGGGGACGAGGTCGACGCCGTACGGCGCCCGGCCCTCCCGGATCGCGAGGTCCACCGGCTGTACCCCGGCGGCGTAGACCCGGACCCGGACCTGGCCCGGGCCGGGGGTGGGGTCGGGCACGGCGGTCACCCGCAGTTCCTCGGGGCCGCCGAACCGGGGGACGGTCACTGCCTTCATGCCGGGCGCTCCTGTCACGGGCTGTCGGGTGCGGTCCGATCCTCGAATCTGAAGCGCGCTTGAGGTCAAGCCCTCTCCGGCGTGTCGTCCGAGTTGAGATCATTGTCAGATTTATCCTCGACGGCGGCCCGGGCCATACCCGGGCCCGCACCCCCGCATCCCCGTCCGCATCCGCGTCCGACCACCCGCCCGCCGTCGAGAGGACCTCCCCGTGGGCCAGCTGCCCCTGCTCTTCCTGGTGCTGCTCGCCTCCGTGGTGACCATGCCGCTGGCCCGCCGGACCGGGGTGCCGCAGCCGGTCCTGATGACCCTGCTCGGCATCGCCATGGCGCTGATCCCGCAGATCCCGGACATCGCGATCGAACCCGAGCTGATCCTGCCGCTGGTCCTGCCGCCGCTGATCTTCGCCGTCGCCCGGCGCTCCTCGGTCCGCTACTTCAAGGCCAACATCCGCTCCATCCTGCTGCTCGCCGTCGCCCTGGTCGTGGTCACCACCGTGGTCGTCGCCGGCACCGTGCACTGGCTGCTGCCCGGCCTGCCGATCGCCGCCGCGATCGCGGTCGGCGCCCTGGTCTCCCCGCCCGACCCGGTCGCCGCCGTCGCGGTGGCCGGCAGCGTCGGACTGCCCCGCCGGCTGGTCGCCATCCTGGAGAGCGAGGGCCTGTTCAACGACGTCACCGCGATCGTCGTCTACTCGCTCGCCATCGACGCCGTGGTCGGCGGCGACTTCTCCGGCGGGGACGCCGTGCTGCGCTTCGTGCTCTCGGCCGTGCTCGCGATCGTCATCGGTGTCGCCCTCGGCTGGGCCAACACCAAGCTCGCCTCCTACCTGGAGGACCCCACCCAGCAGGTCGCGCTGAACCTGCTGGTGCCCTTCGCCGCCTACAGCCTGGCCGAGGAGATTCACGGCTCCGGCGTGCTCGCCGTCGTCGTCTGCGGCCTCTACCTCGCCGAACGGGCCGCCGACGCCGACGCCGTCGCCTACCGGCTGGTCGGCAACGCCTTCTGGGAGATCGTCGAGATCCTCATCACCGGCTTCGCCTTCGGCCTGATCGGCCTCGAACTCGCCACCGTGCTCAAGGAGGCCGGATCCGGCTGGACCGGCATGCTCGGCGACGCCGCCGTGGTGATCGCCGTCGTGGTGGTGGTCCGGCTGCTCTGGCTGCTCCCGGCCGGCTGGCTCTCCCGGCGGCTGCGGGCCGACTCCGAGGAGGACACCCCGATCAGCTGGCAGGAGAGCGTGGTGCTCTGGTGGTCCGGGATGCGCGGGGTCGCCACCGTCGCGCTGGCCCTCGCGATCCCGCTCACCGTCGACACCGGCGAGCCCTTCCCGGAACGCGGCCGACTGGTCTTCATCGCCTTCAGCGTGGTGCTCTTCACCCTGCTGGTCCAGGGCCTCACCCTGCCCTGGATGGCCAAACGGCTGCACCTCGACATCGACCACGACCGGCACGAGCAGGAGGTCCGGCTGCTGTGGTGGCGGGCGGCCAAGGCCGGACTGCGCCGGCTCGGCGAACTGGAGGAGGCCGACAAGCTGCCCGCCGAGGTCGCCGACCGCCTGCGGGACCGTCAGCACGACCGGCTGGCCCGGCTCTGCCCCGAGAACTACGCCGAGGAGGAGGCCAGCGAGGCCAAGCTGCGGCTCGCCCAGTGGCGCGCGGCGCACAGCGTCGAACAGGAGATGATCGCCGCCTCCCGGCGCGAGATGCTGGTCGCCCGCGCCGAGCCCGGCGCCGACCCGGAACTCGTCGACCGGGTGCTGCGCGGCCTCGACCTGCGGTCCGAACGGAAGTGACGACCCGTCCGTACGGGAGGCCCGCGGCGGATCTGTCCGCGCGTCTTCACGGCCCGTCCGTCCGCGTGGCCTCACGAGCCGTCCGTCCGGGCGTCCTCACGAGCCGTCCGTCCGGGCGACCCCACGGCGGGTCGGACGGACGGACCGTGACGGCCGGACGGACACCCCGCGAAGCCCGCCCGAACAGCGGGAACCCCGACCGGACGCCGACGAACGGAATGTGCGCCGGGGCCCCCGGCGTTGCATAGGCTGATCCCGGGCAAGGCCGTCAACGGAGTCGGCGCACCCCCCAGGACTCGCACGGCCGCGCGACAACCCTCCCGCCCGGTCCTGCCGGTATCCGCACCCGAGGAAACGAGGAGCCACCGATGTCGGAGACCCGCGCCGACGCCCGTACCCCGCTGGACCGCACCCCGGAGTGGGCCGCCCTCGCCAAGCACCGGGAGGAGTTCGGCGACACGCACCTGCGCGAGCTGTTCGCCGCCGACCCGGAGCGTGGCCGCCGCTACACCCTCCAGGTCGGCGACCTGCACGTCGACTACGCCAAGCAGCTCGTCACCGACGAGACGCTGGCGCTGCTGCGCGAACTCGCCTCGGCCACCGGTGTCGCCGCCCTGCGGGACGCGATGTTCCGCGGCGACCGGATCAACACCACCGAGGACCGCGCCGTCCTGCACACCGCGCTGCGCGCCCCGCGCGACGCCGTGATCGAGGTCGACGGCGAGAACGTCGTCCCCGCCGTGCACGCGGTGCTGGACAAGATGGCCGCCTTCGCCGAGCAGGTCCGCGGCGGCGAGTGGCGCGGCCACACCGGGAAGCGGATCCGCGCCGTCGTCAACATCGGCATCGGCGGCTCCGACCTCGGCCCGGCGATGGCCCACGAGGTGCTGCGCTCCTTCAGCCGGCGCGACCTCGACGTCCGCTTCGTCTCCAACGTCGACGGCGCCGACCTGCACGAGGCCGTCCGCGACCTGGACGCCGCCGAGACGCTGTTCGTCGTCGCGTCCAAGACCTTCACCACCATCGAGACCATCACCAACGCGGTCTCGGCCAGGAACTGGCTGCTCGCCGAGCTGGGCGCCGGAACCGAAGCGGTCGCCAAGCACTTCGTCGCGCTCTCCACCAACGCCGAGGGCGTCGCGGACTTCGGCATCGACACCGCCAACATGTTCGAGTTCTGGGACTGGGTCGGCGGCCGCTACTCCTACGACTCGGCGATCGGCCTCTCGCTGATGATCGCCATCGGCCCGGACGCGTTCCGGGAGATGCTCGACGGCTTCCACCTGGTCGACGAGCACTTCCGCACCGCCCCGCCGGAGGAGAACGTCCCGCTGCTGCTCGGTCTGCTCGGGGTCTGGTACGGCGCCTTCTTCGACGCCCAGGCGCACGCGGTGCTGCCGTACTCGCACTACCTGTCGAAGTTCACCGCCTACCTCCAGCAGCTCGACATGGAGTCCAACGGCAAGTCGGTGGACCGCGACGGCAAGCCGGTGAGCTGGCAGACCGGCCCGGTGGTCTGGGGCACCCCCGGCACCAACGGCCAGCACGCCTACTACCAGCTGCTGCACCAGGGCACCAAGGTGATCCCGGCGGACTTCATCGGCTTCGCCGAGCCGGTCGCCGACCTGCTGCCGGGCCTGGTCGCCCAGCACGACCTGCTGCTCGCCAACTTCTTCGCCCAGACCCAGGCGCTGGCCTTCGGGAAGACACCGGAGGAGGTCGCCGCCGAGGGCGTGCCGGCCGAGCTGGTCCCGCACAAGACCTTCCGGGGCAACCACCCGACCACCACGGTGCTGGCCCGCGCGCTGACCCCTTCGGTGCTCGGCCAGCTGGTCGCCCTCTACGAGCACAAGGTGTTCGTGCAGGGCGCGATCTGGAACATCGACTCCTTCGACCAGTGGGGCGTCGAGCTGGGGAAGGTGCTCGCCAAGCGGATCGAGCCGGTGCTGCTGACCGGTGAGGGTGCGGAGCGGCTGGACAGCTCCACCGCCGCGCTGGTGGCCCGCTACCGGGAGCTGCGCGGCCGCTGAGCCGACTCCCGCGGCCGGATCTCCCGGGCCGTCGTCCGCTCCGGCGGGCGGCGGCCCGGGAGGGGCGGCCCGGGAGGGGCGGCCCGGTCGCCGTCCGGCGATGTCCGAGGAGTGCACGGGAACGCCGAAGGCCCCCTCGCTGCTGCGAGGGGGCCTTCGGCTGTCTGTGCGCCGCCAGGGACTCGAACCCCGGACCCGCTGATTAAGAGTCAGCTGCTCTAACCAACTGAGCTAGCGGCGCCTGCTGACAGAGAGGACTCTAGCAGCGGGGCGCGGTCCGGCCAAAATCGAATACCCGCACCTCCCGGGCGGCCGTTGCGGGCCGTGTTCCGGGTCGCGTGTTCCGGGGCGTTGCGTTCCGGGTCGCGTGGTCCGGGCCGTTGTGTTCCGGGCCGTTCTCCCGGGGTCCGGGCCGGCGTCGACGGTCAGACCGCGCCGACCGGCTCGCGGGCCGCCCGGACGCAGGCCCAGAGGACGACGGAGGCGCCCGGCAGCCAGGGTTCCCGGCTCTCCGGGGCGACGATCCACCGCCCGGCCCCCAGACCGGGCGAGTCCGGGCTGTTCAGCATCCGCTGCACCGGCGGCACGGTCACGGTGTCGCCCTTGCCGTGGCAGAGCAGCGGCGGCACGTCCCGGGCCCACTCCTCCCAGGCCAGCAGGCGGCGCAGCCGGGGGGCCGCGCCGGGCTGCACGAACAGCAGGGTCCGCCCCCGGAAGACCGCCACCGGCCCGCAGCCGGGACCGGACGCCCACAGCTCGTCCAGCACCCGGCGGCCGAACAGCGACGGCATGCTGATCACGTCGAAGGCCCGGCCGCAGGGCAGTACCGAGGGCGCCCACGGCCGGGACTCCCAGAGGGCGCGCATGCTGCGGGGGTACTCGCTGGCGGAGGCGAGCCAGGCCTCCCCGGCCACGGTCACGTACTCCACCGACTGATAGGTCCAGATGTCCACGGACAGCAGCCTGGGGTGTCCGGTCCGTGGCCGGGAGGGAAACTCCGGTTCGCCGGACAGCGGGGCGGGCACGGGCGTACCCTTCCGCTTCCTCCGGCATATGCCAGGGGCGTCGGACGCCGACTGCGGCGGTGCGGGAGCGGACGGCCGCCGGGACCGGGTGCCCGCGTGGCCTCCCGGGCCGGGTCGGTCCTCGTGGTCGCCCGGGTCGGGTCAGTCCTCGTGCCGCCTGGGCCGGAGCAGGCGGCGGCCGTACTCGATCATCTTGGCCGCGTAGTCCGGGGTCCAGTCGGCCCGGGACGCGATCTCGGCCTCGGGCAGCGCGTCGAAGCGGCGCGGATCCGCCAGCTGCGCGGCCGCGACCGCCTGGAAGTCGGTCGCCCGCTCGGCGGCGGCCCGGAAGGCCAGGGCCAGCTCGGTGGAGCGGCGCAGCAGTTCGGCCGGGTCGTCGATCGACTCCAGGTCGAAGAACCGTTCCGGCTCCGGTTCGTCGGCCTGCGGCTCGAACAGCAGCTGCACCGGACGCTGCCGCCGGCCGGGCGCCGCACCGGCGCCCGCACCGGGACCGGCCGCCGCGGCGGGGCCGCTCGGGTCGGACGCCTGCGCCTGGGAGTCGGGCATGGACGGACACCTCCGGGTGCTCGATGGGGGCGGGCGACGGCTGCTCGGGACGGGCGCCGCCCGGTCGTGGCCGTCGTCCATTGTCTCGCGCCGGCGGCCGGTAACGGAACGGTGCGCGTCCGGGCGCTATTCCCGTCGGACGCGCCGGGGGCGTGCGTCCACCGTGCGGCCGCCGTCGGCCCGCAGCGGGCGCGCAGTAGGCCCGCAGCGGGCCCGACGGCAGCCCGTCGTCGGCACACCGTGCCTCGGCGAGGACCGCCCGCACCCTGGCCGCACCCCGGCCGCACCCCTTCGGCGGCGCCGGACGGGCCGGGCCGCCGCGCCTCAGGAGCGTCCCAGCCGCACCCGGTGCCCGGACAGGTGGTGCAGCACCCGGTGATTGGCCTCCCAGCCGTCGGGGAAGGCGACCGGAACACCCAACTGCACCGGTTCGGTGGCCGGATGCTCGTCCAGCAGCTCCGCGATCCCGGCCCGGGCCACCACGATGCAGGCGTGCCGGTGCCGGGAGGCGAGCACGCACAGCCGGCCGGTCTCCAGATGGAACGCCGTCGCGTCCGGCCGCCCGGAGAGCGGGTGCAGCACCACCGTGACGTCGTACTCCCGGCCCTGCAGCCGGTTCGCGGTGTCCACCGTCACCGCCGGGCCGGCCGCCCCGTCCACCGGCACCCCGACCTTGACCAGCGCCGCCCGGACGGCCGCCGCCTGGTCCCGGTGGGCCGTGCCGACCGCGACCCGGTCCGCCGTGAGCGGTGCCGACCCCTGCTCGGAGTGGGCGGTCAGCCCCCGGTCCAGCAGCCGCCGCACCGTCGCCGCGACCGCCGCGACCGCCTGCGGATCGGTGCGCACGGTGTGCCGGGCGGGCAGCTCCAGCAGGGCCCAGCCGTGCTCGGCCGCCCGGTCGATCGCCGCGTCCAGGGCCGAACCGTCCGGCCGCACCGCCGCGGTCAGCCGCCGGTCCCCGGGCCCGGTGCCCGACCGGAACGGTGTGAACGGGTAGAACGCGCCGGAGATCAGCGGCGCCGCGCTGGCCGGCAGCCGCCAGGACACCGGCAGCCGGTGCGGCCGGATCTGCGGGTTGTGCGCGAGCAGGGTGACCACCGCGCTGCCCGAGGGGTCGTAGGACAGGCCCGCCCACTGCTCGGTGCCGACCACCGTGAACGGGTCCAGCTGGCCCGGGTCGCCGACGAACAGCGCCCGCTCGAACAGCCGGGCCACGGCCAGCAGCGCGTCCGAGCGCATCTGGTACGCCTCGTCGACGATCGCGTGCCGCCACGGCTGCTCGGCCCGCACCCACTGCCACTTGGCCGAGGTGGAGATCACCACGTCCAGTTCGGCGAGTTCGGCGACCTTGTCCGAGGGCGTCACGTTGGCGTGGCGCAGCACCTCGGGGCCCGGGCGGGCGTCCGCCGCGTGCAGCCGGCCGATCGTCAGGTCGGGGGCCTTGGCGGCCAGCCGGTCGACCAGGTCGTCCACCTGGCCGTTGGTCTGGGCGACGATCATCAGCCGCTCCCCGGCGGCCACCAGCTCCCGGGCGGCGCGCACCACCAGGGTCGACTTTCCGGCCCCGGGCGGCGAGTCCACGACGACGCCGCGCGGCGCGCCGACGGCCGGGCGGACGGTCGCCTCCAGGATCCGGGCCACCGCGGCGTCGGCGGCCGCGCCGGGGGTCGGGTCGGCGAGATCGGCCGGGTCGGCGAGGTCGGCGGCGGCCGCGCCGGGGACCGGGTCGCCGGGGTCGGACGGTCGGGAGGACTGCTCGGTGCTGCTCATCGGCCGGATCACTCCCAGTCCTCGGCGGCGCCGCTGTCGGCGCCGGCGGCGGGGTCGGTGCCGGCGCCGGCCGGCAGCACGGTGACGACGGCCCCGGGCGGGCCGCCGTGCGTCCACGGGGTGTCGTCCGGATCGGGCAGCGGCGCGGCCTGCCGGACCGTCAGCTCGAACAGGGTGAAGGTCACCCGCTCGCCCGGCTCGGGCAGGCTCCCCGGCTCGGGCTCCTTCTTCCGCCCCATGCCGGACAGCACCCGCACGGTGACGGTGCCCGCCTCCGGGTCGACGGCGGCGATCACCGCCTTCTGCGCAGCGGGCGCCGGCCCCGCCTCCGGACCCGGCGCGGCCCGGACCCGGTGCACCTCCCGGCCCGCGTCGGCGTGCGGGCGGTCGCCGGTGCGCACCGTCACCAGCGGGCGCGGCTTGGGGGAGCGGCCGGTGGTGTCGTAGTCCGGTACCACCTCGGTCACCACTCCGCTGAACGCCTCCCCGGAGAGCCGGTGCTCGGCCATCGCCAGCGGGTCGTCCAGCGCCTCCTGGACGTCCAGCCGGGTCTGCTCGCGTTCGCGCTGGGCGAGCTTGCGGGCGGCCGTCACGGCGTCGTCGACCCGGGGCTGCGGGGGCTCCCCGGCCGCCAGCCGGTCCCGGTGGCCGGTGTACGACCAGCGGTCGCCGGTCCAGCGCTCGGCCAGGTGGCCGGCCGGGGGCAGCGCCCGCAGCAGGTCCAGGCCGTGCCAGACGTCGTGCCAGGCGGGCAGCAGTTCCGCGCGCAGCACGGCGCGCAGCCGGTCGACGGAGACCCGGACGGCCTCCGCGGCCGCCGCGACGTCCCCGCCGCCGGGGCCCTCGGCCTCGCGCAGGGCCGTCGCGGCCGCGTCGTAGCGGGCGATCGCCGGGGCGAGCACCTTGGTGTCGAACACCGGGTCGGTGGTCGGACCGGCCGGCGGGCGGACCAGCCGGCCCTCGGCGTTGCGCTCGGTCTCGGCCCGTTCGGCCGCCTCCGCGCCGGTCTGCCCCTCGGGCGGGGCGTGCCAGGCCAGCAGGGCGGCCAGGTGCTGGTCCTCGAGGTGGCTCTGGCCGGTGGCCCAGTGCCGCGCGAGCAGCCCGGTCATCGGCAGCAGCAGGCTGGACCCGGGCACGGCCGAACGCTCGGCCAGGTGGGTCAGCCAGCGGCCGAGCAGCGGCACCCGGGCCGGGGCCGGGAACGGGCCCGGGTCCTCGTCCTCGGCGGTGCGGCGGAACCGGGTCGAGCGGCCGAGCAGCGCCAGGTGGCGCACACCGCCGGTGTTCGGCACGACCAGCTGCGGGGCGTCCGCGCACAGCTCGCGGACCACCGGGGACTTCTCACCGGTCTCCGGGTCCTTCTCGGAGCCCTCGATCAGCTCGACCTCGTCGCCGAAGGACTCCAGGTAGGGCAGCAGGTCGGCGGCCAGGTCGGCCAGGAACTCGGAGCGCAGCGTGCGGTTGAGCGGCTGCGGCACGATGTGCAGCGCCGGCGCGTCCCGGTCGGTGCCGAGCAGCACGGCCAGCGGGGCGCCGTCCTCCCCGGCGGAGGTCAGCGGGACGAGCACCATCGGGCGCTCCGACAGGTGCCGGTGGCGGACGGTGGCCAGCGGCTCGGCGCGGCCGCCGCGGACGGCCTCCAGCCGGGCCAGGGTGGTCAGCAGGCTCATCGCCCGCCCTCCGGGCCGGCCGGGTGGGGGCGGCCGAGCGCCTCGGCGCGCAGGGCGGCGGCGTAGGCCAGCCGGGCCGCGGCCTCGTCGGCGCCGCTGCCGTCGTCGCCGTCCTCGTTGCGGCGGTCCTCGTTGCGGCGGTCCTCGTTGTCCTGGTTGTCGTCGTGGTCGCTGTCGTCGTGCTCGCCGCCGGGGCGGCCGCCGTCGCCGACGGGCCCGGTCCGGGCCACCGCCAGGGCCTCGCCCACCGTGCGGATGCTGCCCAGCTCCCCCCGGACACCCCGGCCGAGCTGCTCGACCCGGTCGCCGCAGCGGGCCTGGGCCCGGCAGTGGAAGCCGAGTTCGCAGGTCGACAGGCAGTCCGGGCTGTACGCGGCCGGGACCGTCCCGACCGTCTTCTCCAGCTCCTCGGCGGAGCGGACGGGGGCGCCGTCCGCGTCGGGGGAGAGGTCGAAGTCCGCCCCCGGCGGCAGCACCGCCAGCAGCCGCTCGATGCCGGTCATCCGGCTCAGCTGGCGGCGGGTGGTCGCCAGCTCGCGGCGGACGTCCACCGGCACGGCGGTCGGCCGGCTGCCGAAGTCCTCCGGGCAGACGAGCAGTACGGTCGTCCGGGGGCTGCCCGGCAGCCGCTGCTCGGCGTAGGGGTCGGGATCCACCGTCCGCCCCGCCAGTGCCGCCGCGGCCTCCTGGAGCGCCAGCACGTAGACCGCCGCCTGCCGGGCGGCGGCGCCCACCTTGCCCGGGTCGGCGGTGCCGTCCAGCACCGGGAAGGACTTGATCTCGACCACGGTGCAGCGGCCGCCGTGCACCACGACGGCGTCCGGCTCCAGGTAGGCGGTCGAGCCGGCCACGTCCAGCCGCAGCAGCGGATGGTCCAGGAGTGTCCAGGCGTGCTCCTCGGCGGCCGCCTCCGCCAGTGCCGCCGCCGTCCGGTCGGCCCGCACGGCCGGACCGGAGGAGCGCAGCAGGTCCGGCACGAGCAGCGGGCCGTCCTCTCCGGCCGGCCCGAGCCGGCGGCGCAGCGGCTCCAGCAGCGCCGCGTAGCCGTTCTCCTTCAGCCGGGCCTCGAACACGACGCCGCGCGCCAGTGCGAGCGGAGACCGGCCGAAGGGGGCGGGGCGGCCGAGACGGGCGGCCAGCGCCGTCTTGTCCACCCCGGCCGCGTCCAGTACGGCGCGGCGGTGGCACCCGGGATTGGCAGCCAGGGCGGCGAGGGCGCGGGCGTTCAGACTGCGCTGCGGCGCCGGTCCGCGCAGCTCGGCGAGCCGCTGGGCGAGCGGCTCCGCCGGCCCGCGGAGCGGGGCGTTCGTCGAGACGTTCATGGTGCGGCCCAGTGTCGCATCCGGCTCCGACAATCCGGCCGGAACCGGCCGTTGGTGACGAACGGGCGGGCACCGGGGGGACGGAGGGGCGGTCACCAGGGGGGCGAACGGGCGGCCGTCGGGCGACGGAGGAGCGGTCGTCGGGCGGTTGTCGGGCGGCCGACGGGCGGCCGTCGGGTCCGCTGCCGGACCCGGCGCCGGACCCGACGGCGCAGGAGCCGGAGGCCGGGATCGTGGGCGTCCCGCCGGTGGGGGATCATGGAAGCCGGTGCTCGATGGCGAGGCCGACATCGACACCCGCCCCGATCGCGAGGAGCCTGCCATGCCCGCCCGAATCCTGCTGGTCCGCCACGGTGAGACCGAATGGTCGGCGACCGGCCGCCACACCGGTCGCACCGACATCCCGCTCACCGAGGAGGGCCGCGCCATGGCCAGGGCGCTCGGCGTCCGCCTCGCCGCGGCGCCCTGGAACGGCCTGCCCGACGCCCTCGTGTTCACCAGTCCGCTCGACCGCGCCAAGGAGACCTGCGCGCTGGCCGGACTCGGCGACCGGGCGGTCGAACGCCCCGAGCTCATGGAGTGGGACTACGGCAGCTACGAGGGCCGCACCGGCGCCGACATCCGCGCCGCCGACCACCCCGGCTGGCTGATCTGGCGCGACGGCGTCCCCGGCGGCGAGAAGCTCTCCGACGTCGCCGCCCGGGTCGACGCCCTGCTCGCCGACCTCAACGACGAGCACGGCGTGCCGGAGCCGGACACCACCGTCATGCACTGCGCCGACCGCGACGTGGTGCTCTTCGCCCACGGCCACCTGCTGCGCATCCTGACCGCCCGCTGGCTGGGCCTGCCGCCCGAGTTCGCCCAGCGGTTCAAGCTCGGCACGGCCGCGCTCTGCATCCTCTCCTGGGAGTACGGAGCCCCGGCGGTCGAGCTCTGGAACGACCAGGGCCACCTGGAGACCCTCACGCACGGGTCCTGACCCCGGGCAGCGGCCCGGGCGGCCCGGGCGGTCCGGGCGGTCCGTCGTCCCGGTCCGTCGTCCCGGTCCTCGCTCAGGTCCGTCCTGCTGGTCCGTCGTTCCGGTGCGTCGCTCCGGTCCCGAGGGGGTGGCGGACGGCGGGCCGGGCCGGGCCGCGGCGGGCGGGCCGGGTGTCAGGCGGCCGCCGTCGCCGCGCCGTACGCGTCCAGGAAGCGCCCGACCTCCGGCACCCGCCGGTGCTGCCGCAGCCGCTGCGCGGTGTCCGCGAGCATCGAGCGGATCCGCGCCGAGCGCACGTCGTCGAACAGTGCCACGGCGGCCGAGCCGTGCTCGGCCGCGCCCGCCAGATCACCGCGGCCGAGCCGGTCGTGGGCGAGTTCGGCGGTGTACAGCACCCGGTTGCGGACGAAGTGCGGCTGCTGGAGCGCTATGGCCAGCCCGGCCCGCTCGCTCGCCCGCTCCCAGTCCCCGAGGGCGGACCAGCACTGGGCCTGCAGCCCGGCGAGTTCGGCCTCGCCGAAGAAGGACATCCACTCCGGGTCGGTCCCGGACGGGCCCCGGTCGAAGTGCCGGCAGGCCCGGGTGACCGCCCGCTCGCAGGCGGCGCGGTCCTGCAGCAGCGCCCAGCCGCCGGCCTCGCGCATCGCGAGCAGGGCGAGCAGCCGGTCCGAGCCGAGCGCCCGGGCGGCGGACTGCCCGGCCTGGGCCGCGCGCAGCGCCTCCCGGGGCCGGCCGGCGTCGCGGGCGAGGAAGGCGCTGTTGCAGAAGACATGCGCCTCCAGTGCGGCGTCCCCGGCCATCCGCGCGGTGGCCAGCGCCTCGGCGTAGTACGAGCGGGCGTCCGCGAGCCGGTTCGAGTCGTGGGCCAACCAGCCGACCGAGACGGCCAGTTCGCCGGCGCCGGCCTGGAGCCTGCGCTCGGTCTCGGTGGAGTACTCGCACGCGTCGAGCAGGACGTAGGCGGCCCGCAGTGAGCGGCCCGCCTGCTCGAACAGCGCGTCGGCGCCGTGCGCGTCGTCGGCCAACCGGATGTCCCGGACGGCCTGTTCGACGCCCAGCACCTCGGCCGTGCCGACCTTGCGGGGCGGCGGGACGGCTCGGGGCCGGCCGGGCACGAAGCCGTTGCCGGGGGCGACGCGATCGGCGGGGACGACGCCGTCGCCGGGGCGGGGGCCCGGGACCGGGTGGCCGCCCGCCGTGCGGGGGGCATCGGCCGCGGCGGCTGCGGCGGCCGGGGCGGGCCGGTCGATGCCGATCACGGTGGCCAGCGCGGCGGGGCCGCCGGCCAGGAACGTACGGCGACGCACGTCGTCGTTCTCCTCGTCGGGATGGTGCGGTTCGGCGGACCCCCCGGGCGCCGTCGCGGACCGCGGTACCGGGGGCCCTTCCGGTGCGGGCGGTTCCGCGTACGGCCAGGCAGCGTACGGGAGTCGGGTGGAGAGCGGAGAGCGGGGGGCGGGCAGGGGCGGGAACGGGGGGTGGAGGAGCGGTGGCGGTCCGCCGTCCGGTGCGGCGGACCGGCCCGGGCGGTGTCCGGGGTCCGGCCCGGGTTCCCGTTCGGGGCCGGTCGTGCCGTCGGGCCGGGAGCGGCCGTCGCCCCCGCCCCCCGTGCCGCCGTCCGTCGAGCGGCGCCGGACGGCGGTACGGGGGGCGAAGCCCAGTTCGGCGAGCGACCGTTCCGGCCACATGTGCCGGAACACCCGCTCGTACGCGTAGTTGGGGCAGCGGATCTCGCCGGACTCGACCCGTCCGACGTACCGCGCGTCGCAGGAGACGTGCTCGCCGATCTCACGGGCCGCCCGGCGCACCGTCATGGCGAACTCGCCCGGTGAGCGGTCGCCGCGCAGGGCGCGCATCACGGTGTTGGGCGACGGGCGGTTCGGCTCGGCCGGTGGGGTGGCTGCCATGGTGCGCTCCGTGGTGGTGCGGGGTGGTGGTGCGGGGTCGGGCGGCGGTGGGGCGCGGGGCGCCCGGCCGCGAACGGGTCCGCCGGGGCGTTGTCGGTGGCCCGACGGACCGCCGGGCGCGGCACGACAGTACCCGGAGTCACTGCTCGGCCACAGTGCGTTGGGGGATGATGTGCCACCAATTGCGGGCAAACCGGGCATAGTTGCCGGGATCCGCCATGAAATGCCATGCCTTGCTGTAGGGCGCCCCGTGGCCTCCGGGGCCCGCCCGGCGTTGTGCTGTTACGTGGAAGCCCCGTCCGCCGTCCCTGCCGCACCCCCCGGTGGCAGCCCCAGCGGCACCCCCCCCACGCCGGGCGGCGCGGCTTCCACCCCCGACGAGGTGACAGGAGGGCCGATGCCGGCCACTGGAGTACCGCAGTACCGCCGCCTGGTCGCCGGAGGAATGCCGGCCGCCGCCGCCCCCGCCCTGCTGCCCGAGTCCGCCGACGACCGCGGCTCCGCCCGGCCGCTGTCCGGCGGCGGCCCCTCCCGCCGTCCGGCCGGCGACCGGGACCGCGCCCCGGCCGCCGCCCACGACACCGTGACCGTCGCCCTGCGGCACGGGCTGGAGGCGGTCGACATCCTGCGCCTGCGGCGGGCCTGCGGTGCCGTCCTGCAGAGCCGCAACGGCGCCACGGTCTCCTTCCTCGTCCCGGCCGGGACCTCGGCGACCTGGCACCTTCCCGGCAGCTCCTGTACCGCGGGTGCCCAGCTGCCGCCCGCCACGGACCCGCGCTGGGTGATGCCCCCGGCCGGCGCCGACTGCGCCGCCCGTCCCACCGACGCCTGGGTCCTCCGCTCGGCGCTCTGCGAGGCCGCCTGCACCCTCACCGCGGGCGGCCTCGGGCCGTTCTGAGGCCGCCGTCGTCCGTTCCGGGTTCCGGGCCGCTCGCTGCCCGTTCTGAAGCTGTTGCCGATCGTTCCGGGGGCGTTGCCGACCGTTCCTGGGGTGATGCCGACCCTTGCCGGGGCGCTGCCGTCGGCGCCGGGGTCGCTGCCGACCGTGCCGAGGGGCGGCGATAATGGCCGGTATGGGACGAAGCAACCGAGCCGGCCGCACCACGGAGCGGGGCCGCACCGCCGCCGCGGACGACCCGGCCGCCACCGGCCCCGGGGGCCGCACCCACGCGCAGGGGCCGCTCACCCGTGCCGTCGACTCCGGCCTCGCCGAGCTCCGTCCCGACCGTGACCGCCCCGCCGCCTGGTCCCTGCTGGTCGACGGCGCGCCGCAGTCGCTGGTGGACCTCGCCGACCCGACCCACCTGGGCTTCGAGTACCAGCGCCGGCTCGGCCACCTGGTCGACCTGGTCGCCCCGCCCGGCCGTCCGCTCACCGTCCTCCATCTCGGCGGCGGCGCCCTCACCCTGGCCCGCTACGTCGCCGCCACCCGACCGCGCTCGCGCCAGCAGGTCGCGGAGATCGACACCGCGCTCACCGACCTGGTCCGCACCGAACTCCCGCTGGAGCGCGGCTGGCAGGTCAAGGTGCGCGGCGCCGACGCCCGCGTCGTGCTGGAGCGCACCCCAGAGGGCGGCGTGGACCTGGTGATCGCCGACGTCTTCTCCGGCGCCCGGGTGCCCGCCCACTGCACCACCGTCGAGTTCACGGCGCTGGCCGCGCGCGCCCTGGCCCCCGGCGGCTGGTACGCCGTCAACATCGCCGACGGCTCGACGCTGGCGTTTGCCCGTTCCCAGGTGGCCACCCTGGGTGCCGTCTTCCCCGAACTCTGCCTGGTCGCCGACCCGGCGGTGCTGCGCGGCAAGCGGTTCGGCAATCTGATCCTGGCCGCCGCGCACACCCCGCTCCCGCTGGCCGACCTCACCCGCCGGGTGGCCTCCGACGCGGCCATCGGCCGGGTCGAGCACGGCCGTGCCCTGGCCGACTTCGCCGCCGGGGCGGCTCCGGTGACGGACGCTGCCGCCGCTCCGTCCCCGGCCCCGCCCCCGGGTGTCTTCCGGTAGGGCGCGGCGGCGTTGCCGGACGGGTTGCTGCCGCCCTCCTGTTCGGCCGGGCCGGGTCCTGTTCGGCCCGACTTCCGGTCGCGCGGCGTTTTATTGGGCAATTGGCCAATTGTGCTGACAGTCAATTGGTCTGATGCCCAATTGACTGTTCCGCACAGTTGGGCCGATGTCCAATTGGCTTGGCGCACAGTTGGCCTGACGCCCAATTGGCCGTCACGCCGTCGGGCCGCCGAGAATGGGACCGGCGCGGCGCGGACCCGGTCGCGCCGACCCGACCAGGAGGGGCGCACGTCATGCCGATCCGACCGGCCCGACCCAGCGAGGCGGCGGCACTCAGTGCGCTGGCCCTGCGATCCAAGGCCCATCTCGGCTACGACGCCGCCTTCATGGAAGCCTGCCGGGCCGAACTCACCCTGGATCCCGGGCAGATCGAGGCCGACCGCACGACCGTCGCCGAGGACGACGGTCGGGTGCTGGGTTTCGTCACCCTCACCGGGGTGCCGCCGGAGGGCGAGATGGACATGCTCTTCGTCGAACCGGACGCCGTCGGCCGGGGGATCGGCCGCCGACTGGTGGAGCACCTGTGCGCGGAGGCCGCTGCCCTGGGCTTCAGCCGGATCGTCGTCGAGTCCGACCCGAACGCCGAGCCGTTCTACCTGGCCGTGGGTGCGGTCCGTACCGGTACCGTCGCGTCCGGCTCCATCCCGGGCCGGGAACTGCCGGTCCTCACCCTGCACTTGACCGGAGCGGCCCCCGGGCGCTGACCGGCACGGGCCGGGGGGCGGTCGGGCGCGGGGCGTCCCGCGGTCCTGCCCCCGGCCCCGGTCCTGGCCCCGCCGGCCGTGCTCAGTGTCCCTTCGGCAGGCCCCGGTGCTTGTACATCGCGGCGGCGGTCAGGGCCAGCCCGGCCGCGATCGGGGCCAGGACGGCGGTCGCGGTGCCCGCGGCATCGTGTGCGACGGTGACCACGGCCGTCGTGGTGGCGGCCCGAGGGGTGGCCGGGGCGGCCTCGGCCAACGCCGGGGTGCCGTCGGCGGGCCGACCGGGTGCGGGTCCGGCCGCCGGGCTGCCGCCGGTGCCGCTGCTGCCCGGATGCCCGGGGGCGGGGTACTGGGGCCGGTCCGACGAGGCGGGAGCCGGGGGCGGGGCGGCGGGGTGGCGCTGGTCGCCGTCGGACCGCCCGGTTCCGGCGCTCCCGCCGGTCCGGGCGGAGCCGCCGGCCGGACCGGCGGCCGCCTCGCCGCGGGTCGCGCGCGCCTCGGCCGGGCGGGCCTGGGCGGGCACCGTGCCGAGCAGTCCGGAGGCGATCGCGAACGCGTCCGGCACGGCCGCCCGTTGCCCCGGCAGCGGGAGCCCGCCGGCCCGGATCCGGTCCTGGAGCGCGCTGCCGACGACGGCTGTCGCGCCGTCCAGCTCGGGTACGGCGCCGCCGGTGGTGAGGCCGGTGCTCGTGCCGTCCGCCCCGGACGCGTCCGTGGGAGCCGGGCCGGTGATCCGGTCGATCAGTCCGGCGGTCGGGTCCTGTCCCGGCAGGGCCGGCCCGGGAGCCGGGCCGGGGGTGGGGGAGGGGCCGGGTGAGCCGGACGGGAGCCTGGGAGCGGGCGTCGGCCCCGGACCGGGCGCGGTGCCGGGCGTACCGCCGTCCGCGGCACCACCGCCCCGGACTCCGCCCGGGAGCGCGGTCGACGGTCCGGTCGACGCTCCTGCGGCCGGTGCCCCGCCGCCGGACAGCGTCCGGCCGACGGTCCGGCTGGCGGGTTCCGGGAGCGCCTCGGCGCCGACCGCACAGGCGCCGGGGGCGCCGAACCCCCAGAGCTGCGCGAGCAGGGCCCCGCCGGCCGCCACGGCCCGGGGGCCCGGCAACCACCCCCGGGCCGTCCGCAGACCGGCCGTACGCCACCCGGCCGACCGCCACCGGCCGCCGACGGGCCGTCGGGCGGGTTCCGGGCCACTGGTCGCGTGATTGGCTCGCACGTGGATCGACAACGAGCGGACGGGCCGTGAGGTCACGGCCGCACCGTCACGGACGGTCATCGCGATCCGCGCCGCCCCCGCCCGTGCGGTGCGTCCGCCGTGCTCGCCTCCGGTGTCCGCCGGGCCCGTTCCCGGCCCGGCGGTCAGGTGGTGCCGGTGCTCAGGAGTTCGGACGCAGCGTCCAGATCACCGTCATGACGCCGGTCACGGCGCCGTCGGCGCGGGTGATCTCGACGGTCACCGGGAACTCGGGGCGCTCGCCCTTGTCCAGCTCGGCGACGATCTCGGCGGCGGGCCGGCCGAGCACCGCGGTGGCCGTGACGACGCCCATGGCGAGCTTCTTGTAGGCGATCTCGGCGCTCACCGCGAGCGGCACCGCGCGCGAGAGCTGGTCGCCGAACGCGGCCAGGACGATGCAGCCGCTGGCCGACTCGGCGAGGGTGAACATCGCGCCGGCGTGCGGGCCGCCCACGTGGTTGTGGTACTCGGGCTGGTCCGGCAGCCGGAGCACGGCACGCTCGGGGGAGGTCTCCAGGTACTCCAGCTTGAGGGTCCGCGCCATCGGCACGGTGGAGTCGAGCAGCTGGCCGATCGAAGGTGTCGTCATGGCGGCAACGTTACTAGCCGGTAGCTTTCGGCGGCAGGCCTGTGACCGGGGAAAAAGATGAGACGCGGGCCACGGTGCGGTCCGCGTCGCACAGCCCCCGGCCTCGCTGCGGATGTGAGGGAACGCGAAAAAGCCCCGGGGGCCGGTCTCTTGACGAAACCGACCCCCGGGGTCATGGGGTGAGTGACGGGACTCGAACCCGCGGCCACCTGGACCACAACCAGGTGCTCTACCAACTGAGCTACACCCACCATCAGTCCGGACCGTTCGCGCTTTTCGGCGTTCCCGCTCCGACAAGAAGAACTCTACAGGATCCGGAAGGGTGCTCGCGCCAGGGTTTCCGCTCGCCCGCTCCGGTCGGACCTCCGGGTGTCCGGACGTCCGACCGGGACGGGCCGCGGCCGGTGGGTCAGCCCGCCGGGGGCTGGAACTTCTCGGCGATCGCGCGCGCGGTGTCGGTGTCCGGGCCGGGCTGGGCGACGAACACCGCCTCGCGGTAGTAGCGCAGTTCGTCGATGCTCTCGCGGATGTCGGCGAGCGCGCGGTGGTTCCCGCCCTTCTGCGGGCTGTTGTAGTACGCCTTCGGGTACCAGCGGCGGGCCAGCTCCTTGATCGAGGAGACGTCCACGATCCGGTAGTGCAGGTGCCCCTCCAGGGCCGGCATGTCCCGGCTCAGGAAGCCCCGGTCGGTGGCCACCGAGTTCCCGCACAGCGGCGTGCGCCCGGCCTCCGGCGCGTGCTCGCGCACATAGGCGAGCACCAGCGCCTCCGCCTCCGCCAGGGTGACGCCGTGCTCCAGCTCGTCCAGCAGCCCGGACGAGGTGTGCATCGCCCGCACCACGTCCGGCATGTTCGCCAGCGCCTCCGCCGGCGGGCGGACGATGACGTCCACACCCTCGCCGAGGATGTTCAGCTCGGAGTCCGTCACCAGCGCCGCGACCTCGACCAGGGCGTCCCGGTCGAGGTCGAGGCCTGTCATTTCACAGTCGATCCATACCAAACGGTCATTCACGCCACTCACCCTACGGCGCGATCACGCGCCGCGGGCACCGATGGAGCCGAGCGGGGCGCCGGGGCGTACCCCTCGGAACCGTGCTCGTCCGGCGTGCGGCCGTCCGCCTCCCGCACCTCGCGGGCGTCCCGGGCGTCCCTCGCGTCCCGGCCGGGGTGGCCGCCCGGGTGCACCGGTCGGCCGTCCCGGCCGGGACGCGCCTCTCGGGGCTCCCTGGTCTCGGCCGAGGTGCTCCGGCCGACCTGCGGGCGCAGCTGACCCGCCCGGGCCTGCCGGGCCCGGGCCTCCGCCGTCGCGCCCGGGCCAGCGGCCGGCAGACGCCCGCCGGGTGCGCCGTGCGCCCGGCCGGAGCCACCCGCCGGGGACTCGTCCTGCGGCCGGTCGGCCGTACTCCGGTGCCCCTGGCCCTGACCGCGCGCCCCCGGCTGCGGGAGTCCGTCCTCGGCGGCGGCGTGCTCCGCCGTCCGGGGTGGCCGGCCCGCGCCGGGACCCGGCTGGGCCGGGACGATCGGCGGCCGCGCCGGACCGCGCCCGGCCCCCGGCTGCCCGGGGTGCGCCTGATGTCCGGCCGCCTGGTGCGGGTACGGCTGCCCGGCCCGCGCGTGGACGCCCTGGCCGGACGGCTGCCCGTGCTGGCCCGGGTGCGCGGCGCCGCCCGACCCGCCCGGGAAGCCCGGGGCCGGCGCGGCACCGTGCCCGCCGGGCAGCCCGTGGCCGCCGAGCGCCGGATGCCCGCCGAGCGCGCCGTGCTGGCCGGGCACCGTCCCGCCGAGGGCGGCCGCCGAGGCGATCGCACCGCTGGGCCGGAGGTCACCGCCGGCCGGCACGGCCGGGACCTGGGCCGACGAGCCGGGCCGGCGGGCCCGGTAGCTGGTCCGGTACGCGGCCGGCGAGACCCCGAGCTGACGGCGGAAGTGCCCGCGCAGCGCCACCGGCGAGCGGAAGCCGCACCGGCGCGCGACATCGTCCACCGACAGCTCCGAGGTCTCCAGCAGCCGCTGCGCCTGCAGCACTCGCTGGGTGATCAGCCACTGCAGCGGGGCGCTGCCGGTCAGCGTCCGGAACCGGCGGTCGAAGGTCCGTCGGCTCATGTAGGCGCGGGCCGCCAGCACCTCGACGTCGAACTGCTGGTTGAGGTTCTCCAGCGCCCAGGTGACCACCTCGGCCAGCGGGTCGTTGCCGATCTCCTCAGGTAAAGACTGATCGATGTACTGGGCCTGTCCTCCGCCGCTGCGCCGGCTCGGCACCACCAGGCGGCGGGCGAGCGCGTTGGCCGCCTCGGCGCCGTGGTCGCTGCGCACCACGTGCAGGCAGAGGTCGATCCCGGCGGCCGTGCCGGCCGAGGTCAGCACGTCGCCGTCGTCGACGAACAGTTCGCGCGGGTCCACGTGGACCCGCGGGTAGCGCTTGGCCAGGGTCGGCGCGTACATCCAGTGCGTGGTCGCCGGGCGGCCGTCCAGCAGGCCGGCGGCGGCCAGGACGAACGCGCCGGTGCACAGGCCGATGATCCGCGCGCCCTCGTGGTGGGCCTTGCGCAGCGCGGTGATCGCCTCGACCGGCGGCGGCTGGGAGATCGAGCGCCAGGCCGGCACCACGATCGTGCCCGCCCGGGCGAGCGCCTCCAGCCCGTAGGGGGCCGAGAGGGTGAGGCCGCCGGTGGTGGCGAGCGGGCCCTCCTCGCCGGCGCAGACCAGCAGCCGGTACCGGGGCACCCCGGCGTCCTGGCGGTCGACGCCGAAGACCGAGAGCGGGATCGAGCTCTCGAAGATCGGTGCGCCGCCGAAGATCAGGACGGCGACGGTCTCCCGGCGGCGACGGCCGGACAGCTTGCGCGGGGAGGAGGCCATCGCCGGCGTCGAGGAGCCGTTGAGACCGGCCGCGGTGCCCCCGTGACCGCCGGCGCCGTGTCCCGCGGCGCCGAGCCCGGCGGCGCCGAGCCCGGCGGCGGCCGCGCCGACCATGCCGTGGGGGACCGCGCCGAGGCCCTGGCCGGGTGCGCCCGTCGCGGCGAAGGTCGCGTAGCCGGCGTCCGGTCCGGTGGGGCCGTATCCGTTGCCGGGGTGGCCGCCGACGTTCTGGTGGCTGCTCTGGTGCCCGTTCTGGTGCCCGCCCTGGTGACTTCCGGAATGGCCGGTAACCGACGCCCCGGCCCGGCCGTCCGGACCCGCTCCGTACCCGCCCCCGTGGCTGACGCCGGATCGACCGACGGGGCGTCCGCCGTGCTCCGGGGTGACCGGGAAGGACGGGGAACCCGTGCCCGACGGTGTGCCCGGACCGGACGGTGCGCCTGGTGCGGATGGTGCGCCAGGGGCTGTCGGGACCGCAGTGGAATAGGAGGGGTACGAGGCGGTGCCGGAGTGACGGGTGTTGGCGGTGGAGGCCTGGGAGCCGGTGCCTCTCGTGGAACGACCCACGATGCCGGCCACGGGCTGGCCGCTGTCAGGACCCGCGTCGCTCCTGCTCACCCTGCTCAAGGCGCTCAAGCCCCCTCGGTGGTGTGGTGTGGTGGTGCGGCACTGCTGGCCAAGATCGAATCTATCGGGTGGACCGTTGCCGTTGTGACAAGTTCACCATCCGACGCTATGTCGACATGGCAATTTGGCGTGATGCATTCGATCACGAAGCGTGGCACCCGTCGACCCTTCTGGGAAGAGGGTCGGTGCAACGGTGGCTGGTTGTCGCGGGACGGGTCCTGGGGCGTCCGGCTCCGACGTACCCGGCCGGTGCGCCTGGGCTGCGGATTTGCCCAAGGGCAGGGGACCCGGGCGAGATTGACCGAAAATAGGCGGTGCACATGAGGGGCGCACAGCCCCGGAGCATGCGCCTCCCAGGCTTCATCCGGCCAGTGCCCGGGCCGGGAAACGGGAACCGGTGACGTCGCGTCACCGAGCTTCCGCGGAGATCGCCGCCGGCTCGAACCGGCCAACAGCGGCGGCCCCGTGCGGTCGTCGGACCGGCCGTGACGGCCGGGCGGGGGCCGGCGTGCGGCCGGGGTCGGCTTCGGATCGTCCCGCCCGTGCACGAACAGGCCGTACAGAAACCGGAACTGACGGTGCCGATCCTCCAGTCGGAAGGCGCTCGGCGGACCTGGTCCGGCCGGGCCCCGCCCCGCCTGCCGGCGCCGGTGCGACCCCCGGGCCCGGCGCCGGGCCCCCGACCGCTTCCGGATCGAACTGCTGACTGAGGGTGAGATGAGCCGCCCCCGGGCCGGCGGGTGACGGTGGACCGGCGGCGGGTCCGGTCGGGAGCTCGAACGGTTGATGGGCTCCGGGGGCCGCCGGGACCCGTGATGCGCTACCCGGCGCGGGCCGGACTCGGCATTGGGGCGTCCGGAGCCGGCGGAGACGACGGTCGGCCGGGGAGCGGGACCGGCGGCGGCGTCGCTCCGGAGTGGCCGTCGGGCTGCCGGGCAAACCCGCCGGACCGGTTTCGGACAGCGGATCCGGCCGCCGCGGCGGCCGGGGCATCGGCGTCGGTGTGCGCGACAGAAGGCGCATGCCCGTCGTCCGGGGCGGACGGCAAGGACTGCACGCCGTGGTGCGCGCCGATCTGCGCCGTCGGTCCCGGTTCCACCGGTGCTCCGCCCCGCGCCCCGCTCGCGACGACTCCGCGCGCGACTCCGCTTGCGACGACTCCGTGCACGACCGGTCGGCCCGCGACCGTCCCGGTGGCGAGTGCCCCGGTGGCGAGAGCACCGCCCGCGAGTGCCCCACTCGCGACCGCCCCGCGCCGGGCCCCGGTCGACCTGGTGGCCCCGGCCCGAACCGCCGGCCGGGGCGACGGGGCACCGCGGGCGGCCAGCACCTGTCCGACGGCCTCCGGCAGACCGGCCGCCTTGAGCGTGGGACGGTAGCCGGGCTCGGCCCAGGGGCGGCCGTGGTGCAGCCAGACGCTCCGCAGCCCGGCCAGCTCGGCGCCGGCGATGTCGGCGGGGGCGTGGTCCCCGACCATCCAGGTGTGCGTGGCCCAGTCCCCGGTCGGTGCGATGCCGCACCGCTGCGCCGCGATCTCGAAGATCAACGGGTCCGGCTTGAGGCAGTCGGCCTCCTCGGAGATCACCCAGCCGTCGACCATCGGTCCGAGGCCGGTCCGCCGGATCTTCTCCAGCTGGGCCCCGGTGTTGCCGTTGCTGACGATGCCCAGCGTCCACCCGGCGGCGCGCGCGGCCCGCAACGCGTCGAGGTTGCGCGCCGGGCAGTGGATGTGGGCGTTGATACCGCGCCGGTAGTGCGCGAGCAGCCGGTCGAGCGACTCGTCCAGGCCGTAGCGGCGGCGGGCGGCGGACAGTACGGTGCTGCGCGGCACGTAGCCGCCGCCGTCGATGGTGGCGAGCCACTCGACGTCGGTGGGCGGCAGGGCCCGTTCGAGCAGGAAATCCTGAGCCCAGGCCCGGAATGCGGCGTCCCTGGGGAGCAGCGTGTTGTCGAGGTCGAGCAGGAGCAGGGGCATGTCGAGCATGGTGCCAGCGGGTGCGCCTATGCATCTGGCAAATGCCGGGCGCCGTCGCGAACCCGTACGTATTGGCTGAAACGGGGTGCCGGGACCGTTCGGCTCCGCACGGCCCCACGGATGGGCGGCGATCCCAGCCGCCTCACTGCCCGGTGACGGGCCCGCGACGGATCGTCATCGATCCATGACAGTCCGGTCACGGTGTCCCGGAGTCCTGTTGCGCCGCCCGGTCCGCTCAGTCAAGCTCCAGGGAACCTCCTTCGCCGGAGGGGCGTTCTCGCGCTCGGACAAGGGGCGCACGGCCGTCGGCACGCGCATCCCTCGTTCGCGGGAAGAGTGTCGCCCCGAGGCCGCGTGGCTGGGCGGTACGCCCCGCCCGACGTACTCTGAAAGGAACAGGTCACAAACGGTGGTGCTCGGTGCAGACCGACGACTTCCCGTGGGCGGGCCTGCCGCTCGGGCAGCGTTGTCCTCTCCTGTAGGCCCATCTCCTTCGAAGAGCCCTGTGCCATGGCTGGTTCTGAGCACTCCCGACCGGGGGAACCGGGCGCGGACGCCCGGAGCGGTGGTTTCCGACCCCTTCGCAATCTCGCGCGCCGCGGTCGTTCCGGTTCCGGCTCCCGCCAGCGGCGGGACGCTCGGCGTTCCGGCCCCCAGGAGCCCGCGGTGACCGGCCGGCCGGGACCGGGCGCCGACCGCCCGGACATCGCCGGCCCGCCCGGCGCGGCCGGCGAGGCGGCCGTCCGGGAAGCGCCCGCCAAGTCCTGTGACCCCGCCTTCCAGCACGGTGTGGTGGTGGGCTTCGACGGATCGCTGTCCAGTGAGCGCGCCCTCGCCTACGCGGTGGGCATGGCCCGCCGCTCCCAGTGCGGGCTGGTGATCGTGCACGTCGCCAACCGGCTGCCCGCCACCGTGTGGGCCGGGTGCGAACCGCCGGTCTTCGTGGACCTCCCCGACCACCGGACGGAGGTGCTCGGCCTGGAACTCGCCTGCGCGGACTTCCTCTCCGGAGTGCCCTGGATCCTGGTCGAGCGGGGCGGCGACATCTGCCACGAGATCGAGGAGGTCGGTCGGGAGTTCGCCGCCGACGCGATCGTGGTCGGCACCACCCACGGCCTGCTCGGCAAGATCTTCGGCTCGGTCTCCGGCCGTCTCGCCCGCCGCGCCAACCGCCCGGTGATCGTGATCCCCTGAGCTCCGAGGTGTTGCTGCCGGACCGCGACGTCGCGGGTGGCCGCGGCGTGGGACGTGGGCGGACCGGGCGCGGCGGTGCTCGGTTTCTTCGCGCTCTTCACCGGCTTCGCCGTCGCCGGGGCCTGGCAGCAGCTCAACACGGCCCGCCGGCACACCCACGAGGAGTCCCGTGCCCTTACCGAGGTGTACCGGGCGGCGCGGTTGCTGCCCGAGCCGGAGCGACCGGTCGTCCAGCAGCGGGTGCGGGACCGCACCAGGCAAGTGATCGGGGGAGAGATCGGGGGAGAGTGGGCGCAGATGGGTCGGGGCCACGGCAGTGCCGAGGCATGGGTGGCGGCGGACCGGATCAGGATCTCGGTGGACGCGGTGCGGAGCCAGGATCCGTCCGAACTCGCGGCAAAGGCAGATGTGTTGAGAGGTCTGACGGACGTCCGGCGACGCCGCCGGTGATCGCGTTGACCGCCAGCGGCCGCAACCTGGTGCTGATGGTGTTCGTGGGGGCCTCGGTGGCTTTCGCGGTCAGTGTGGTGTTCCAGCTCGGCGGCCCGTTCGACGGTGCCGTCGGGGTCGCGCCGACGGCGTTCGAACTCGCACTGACCCGGTACGGCCAGATCGACTCGGGCGGGCCCGTCATTGCTCCTTCCTCTTTCGGGGCGCTCCGCTGAGCGCCTCACCGCCGTGTCGCCCGCCCTCCGCGTCGTCCCCGACGGGCGACGCGGAGGGCGGGACAAGAGACCTGTCGCAGCCTCAGGAGACGCCGAGCTCGCGTGCGATGAGCATGCGCTGCACCTCCGAGGTGCCCTCGCCGATCTCCAGGATCTTGCAGTCCCGCCAGAAGCGGGCGACGGGGAACTCGTTCATGAAGCCGTACCCGCCGTGGATCTGGGTCGCCTCGCGGGCGTTGTCGACGGCGGCCTCCGACGAGTACAGCTTGGCGATCGCGGCCTCCTTCTTGAACGGTTCCGAGTGCAGCAGCCGGGATGCGGCGTCCCGCCAGGCGAGGCGGGAGGTGTGGGCGCGCATCTCCATGTCGGCGAGCTTGAACTGGATGGCCTGGTTGGCGCCGATCGGCCGGCCGAAGGCGCGGCGGGTACCGGCGTAGAGGACGGACTGGTCGACGCAGCCCTGGGCCAGGCCGGTGGCCAGGGCTGCGATCGCGATGCGTCCCTCGTCGAGGATCCGCAGGAACTGGGCGTAGCCGCGACCTCGCTCGCCCAGCAGGTTGGCCGCGGGAACGCGGCAGTCGGTAAAGGACAGTTCGCGGGTGTCGGATGCGTTCCATCCGACCTTCGAGTACTTCTTCGACACCTGGAACCCGGGGGTCCCCGTGGGCACGATGATGGAGGAGATTTCGCGCCGGGGCGAGGAGAATTCGCCCTCTTCACTCGAACGAGCGATCGGTTCGGTGAGCGCGGTGACGGTGACCAGACCCGTGATGTCGGTGCCGGAGTTGGTGATGAAGCACTTGGTGCCGTTGATCACCCACTCGTCGGTGGCCTCGTCGTAGCGGGCGGTGGTGCGGGTCGCCCCGGCGTCGGAGCCGCCCTCGGGCTCGGTCAGGCCGAACGCGCCGAGCAGCTCGCCGGAGGTCAGCCGGGGCAGCCACTCCCGCTTCTGCTCCTCCGTGCCGAAGCGGTGGATCGGCATCGCGCCGAGCGAGACCGCCGCCTCCAGGGTGATCGCGACCGAGGAGTCGACCCGGGCCAGCTCCTCCAGCACCAGGCAGAGCGCGAAGTAGTCGCCGCCCATGCCGCCGTACTCCTCCGGGAACGGCAGGCCGAACAGGCCCATCCGCCCCATCTCCCGCACGATCTCGTAGGGGAACTCGCCCTGCTCGTAGTACTCGCCGATCTTCGGCGCGACCACGTCCTGGGCGAATTCGGCCACGGTGCGCCGCAGTTCCTCGTACTCGGTGTTCAACCGGTGGTCGAGCATGGTGATCCTCCTGGGGCCCCGCCGGGGTGGGCGCGGGCGTGGTCGGGGCGGCCGCCGTCGGTGCGGGTGTGACGGACGGCGGGCGGTGCGAAGAGCGGACGAACGGGGGCGGACCGGCCGGCGGTCGAAGGGCCGGGTCCACGGTGGTGCCGGCCGGGCGGGCAGTCGCCCGGCCGACGGGCGGGACGGTCGGTGCGGGTCGGTCCTGGGTCAGTCCGGGGCCCCGGCCCCGGTGGAGCCGAGCAGGGCCTGGACCGTGCGGGACGGGCTCGGACGGCCGAGCCGGCGGGCCATCCAGCCGCTGGTGGCGACCAGGGCGCGCAGGTCGACGCCGGTCCGGATGCCGAGGCCGTGCAGCATCCACACCAGGTCCTCGGTGGCCAGGTTGCCGGTGGCGCTCTTGGCGTAGGGGCAGCCGCCCAGTCCGCCGGCGGACGCGTCCACGGTGGTGACCCCGGCGCGCAGCGCGGTCAGCGTGTTGCTGAGCGCCTGGCCGTAGGTGTCGTGGAAGTGCACCGCCAGCCGGTCGACGGGGACGCCCGCCGCCGCGAACCCGTCGAGCAGGTCGGTGACCTGGCCCGGGGTGGCCACGCCGATGGTGTCGCCGAGGCTCAGCTCGGCGCAGCCCAGTTCCAGCAGCCGCAGACCGGACCGGACCACCTGGGCGACCGGGACCGGTCCCTCCCAGGGGTCGCCGAAGCACATCGAGAGGTAGCCGCGGACGGGGACCCCGGCGGCCGAGGCCCGTTCCACCACGGGACGGAACATCGCCATCGCCTCGTCCGCCGAGCGGTTGAGGTTGCGTCGGGCGAAGGTCTCGGTGGCGCTGGCGAACACCGCGACGTCGGTGGCGTGGTGGGCCAGCGCGCGGTCGAGCCCGCGCTCGTTGGGCACCAGCACCGGCAGCCGCAGACCGGGCCGGCGGTCCGGGAGGCCGGCCAGCCGGGGCATCAGCTCCTCGGCGTCGGCGAGCTGGGGCACCCATTTCGGGTGGACGAAACTGGTGGCCTCGACGGTGCGCAGCCCGGCGGCGGCCAGCCGCTCGATGAACTCGGCCTTGACCTCGACCGGGACGAGGGCGCTCTCGTTCTGCAGCCCGTCGCGCGGACCGACCTCGTGGATCCGCACCTCCTCGGGCAGGCCGGGGGCGCGGACCGGGGCGGGCAGCCCCAGGTCGAGGGCGTCGGGTTCGCGCGCGGGGTCGGCCGTGGGGCCGTCAGCGGGGCCGGCGCCTCTCGGCGCGGCGGCGGTCACGACCGCACCGCCGGGACGGGCCCGTCGGCCGCCGGGCCGGACGCGGCCTCGGCGGGGGTCACGACGACCAGCAGTTCCTCCATCGCCACGGTGGCGCCGGCGGCGGCCCGGAGCTCGCTGACCGTGCCGTCGTGCGGGGCCGAGATCACGTGCTCCATCTTCATGGCCTCCAGGACGAGCAGGGGCTGGCCCTTGCGGACCGACTCCCCGGCGGTGGTCTTGACGACCGTCACGGTGCCCGGCATCGGCGCGGTCAGGGCGCCGTGGTGGGCGGCGCCGTCGGCGGCGCCCTCGCCGACCGGGTCGTGGCCGTGCACCGGCCAGGCGTCGCCGTCGACGCCCAGCCAGGTCACCGGGCCGGCGGTCGCGGCGGTCCGGTCCTCGGCGAGGGCGAAGCCCGTCCGCAGGCCGTCGACGGTGAGCCGGAGGCGGTCGTCGGAGCGGTCGGCCCGGGCGCGGTGGACCGGTCCGGAGCCGAGCCGGATCTCGACCTCGGCGGCGGTCCCGGACGGATTGTCAGTGGCCTCGGCTACGTTGCTCGCAGTGATCGGGCGAACGCTCACCGACACCGGGTCCTGGCCGGGGACGCGGAGCCGGTGGGTGGTCCAGGCGGGGGCGCCGCCGAGGCGCCAGCCGGAGGGAAGGGAGAACGGGTCGGTCCAGCCGTCGGCGTCGGCGGCGGGGGTGAGGTCCAGGTGCCGCGCGAGCGCGGCCGCGTAGTAGAGGAGGTGGGCCGGGGTCGGTTCCTCCGTCGGCAGGGGGTCGGAGGTGCCGGGGGCCGTCGCCGAGGTCCCGGGCGTCGTCGCCGGGGTCGCGGCCGCGGTGGCCGGGGAGTACGGGGAGGCGAGCAGCCCGGGCTCCCGCTGCGCCGTCTGCTCGACCAGGCCGGTGTCGAGTCGTCCTGCGGTGACCTCGGGGTGTGCGAGGAGCCGTCGCAGGAAGCCGGTGTTGGTGGTGACGCCGAGGATCCGGGTGTCCGCGAGGGCGGCGCGCAGGCGCCGCAGCGCGGTCGGACGGTCGGGCCCGTAGGCGATGACCTTGGCGAGCATGGGGTCGTAGGAGCTGGTGATCACGGTCCCGGGGGCGACCCCGGAGTCCACCCGGATGCCCTCGCCCCGGGGTTCGTCGAGGAGCAGGATGCGTCCGCCGGTGGGCAGGAAGTCCCGTTCCGGGTCCTCGGCGCAGATCCGGGCCTCGATGGCGTGGCCCTGGAAGGAGATGTCGGACTGGGCGAAGGCGAGGGGTTCACCGGCGGCGACCCGCAGCTGCCACTCGACCAGGTCGAGCCGCCCCGAGCCGGCCACCGCGACGGCGAGTTCGGTGACGGGGTGTTCCACCTGGAGACGGGTGTTCATCTCCATGAAGAAGAAGTCCCGCACCCCCTCCGTGGAGGTGGGGGAGTCCGGGTCGATGCCGGGGACGATGAACTCCACGGTGCCGGCGCCGGTGTAACCGCAGGACTCGGCGGCCCGGACGGCCGCGGCGCCCATGGCGGCGCGGGTCTCGGCATTGAGCAGGACGGAGGGAGCCTCTTCGATCAGCTTCTGGTGGCGGCGCTGCAGGCTGCACTCGCGCTCGCCGAGGTGGACGGTGCTGCCGTGGGCGTCGGCCAGTACCTGCACCTCGATGTGGCGCGGCCGGTCGATCCAGCGTTCCAGCAGCAGGGTGTCGTCACCGAAGGCGGTGCGGGCGACGCGCCGGGCGGCGGCGATCTCGGTCGGCAGCTCGGCCGGGTCGCGGACCAGGCGCATGCCCTTGCCGCCGCCGCCGGCGGAGGGCTTGAGCAGGACGGGGTAGCCGATGTCGGCGGCCGCCGCGACGAGGTCCTCGTCGGTGGGCGCGGTGGCCCGGCTGCCCGGGACCACCGGCACGCCGGCGGACCGCACGGCCTCCTTGGCGTTGATCTTGTCACCCATCAGCTCGACCGCTGCGGGAGGAGGACCGATGAAGACGAGGCCGGCGTCGGCGCAGGCACGGGCGAAGGAGGCGTTCTCGGCGAGGAAGCCGTAGCCGGGGTGGACGGCCTGGGCGCCGGTCCGGCGGGCGGCGGCGAGGATCTGGTCGGTCCGCAGGTAGGTCTCGGCGGCGGAGCTGTCGCTGCGGTCGGCCGGGCCGAGCCGGACCGCGACGTCGGCCTCGCGGACGTGCGGCGCGTCGGCGTCGGCGTCGCTGAACACGGCGACAGAGCGCACGCCGAGCCGCCGCAGGGTGCGGATCACCCGGACGGCGATCTCGCCGCGGTTGGCGACCAGGACTGTGTCGAACATGGGAGGCGTTCCTCCGGGTCGAGGGGGCCGTACGAAGGAGGTGGTGGGCACCGGGTGGGTGCCGGGCACCGGGGAGGGCGGCGGAGCGGGTGGGCCGCCGCCCCTGGAGGAGCGCTACATGCGGAAGACGCCGAAGGGGCCGGGCTCCGGGAGCGGGGCGTTGGCACATGCGGTGAGGGCGAGGCCGAGCACGGTCCGGGTGTCCATCGGGTCGATCACGCCGTCGTCCCAGAGCCGGGCGGTGGCGTAGTAGGCGTTGCCCTGGCGCTCGTACTGCTCGCGGACGGGGCGCTTGAACTCCTCCTCCGCCTCGGTGGCCCACTCCTCGCCGTGGGCCTCCAACTGGTCGCGGCGGACGGTGGCCAGCACGGAGGCGGCCTGCTCGCCGCCCATCACCGAGATCTTGGCGTTCGGCCACATCCACAGGAAGCGGGGTGAGTAGGCCCGGCCGCACATCGAGTAGTTGCCGGCCCCGTAGGAGCCGCCGATGACCACCGTCAGCTTCGGGACGCGGGTGCAGGCGACGGCGTTGACCATCTTGGCGCCGTGCTTGGCGATGCCGCCCGCCTCGTACTGCCGCCCGACCATGAAGCCGGTGATGTTCTGCAGGAAGAGGAGGGGGATTCCGCGCTGGTCGCACAACTCGATGAAGTGGGCGCCCTTGAGGGCGGACTCGGCGAACAGCACGCCGTTGTTGGCGACGATGCCGACCGGGTGGCCGTGGATCCGGGCGAAGCCGGTCACCAGGGTCGCGCCGTACTCGGCCTTGAACTCGGCGAACCGGCTGCCGTCGACCAGTCGGGCGATCACCTCGCGCACGTCGTACGGCGTGCGCGGGTCGACCGGGACGGCCCCGTACAGGCCGGCCGGGTCGACGGCCGGCGGCTCGGCCGGGGCGAGCGGCCACGGGCGGGCGGTGCGCGGGCCGAGCCCGGCGACGATGGTGCGGACGATGGACAGCGCGTGGGCGTCGTCCTCGGCCAAGTGGTCCGTGACACCGGAGGTCCGGGAGTGCAGGTCGCCGCCGCCCAGCTCCTCGGCGGTCACCACCTCGCCGGTCGCCGCCTTCACCAGCGGCGGTCCGCCGAGGAAGATGGTGCCCTGGTTGCGGACGATGACGGCCTGGTCGCTCATCGCCGGCACGTACGCGCCGCCCGCCGTGCAGGAGCCCAGCACGGCGGCGATCTGCGGGATGCCCGCGGCGGAGAGGCGCGCCTGGTTGTAGAAGATCCGGCCGAAGTGGTCGCGGTCCGGGAAGACCTCGTCCTGCATCGGGAGGAAGGCACCGCCGGAGTCGACCAGGTAGACGCAGGGGAGCCGGTTCTCCAGCGCCACTTCCTGGGCGCGCAGGTGCTTCTTGACCGTCATCGGGTAGTAGGTGCCGCCCTTGACGGTGGCGTCGTTGGCGACCACCACCACCTCGCGCCCGGCGACCCGGCCGATGCCGGCGATCACCCCGGCGGCCGGGGCGGCGCCGTCGTACATCCCGTCGGCTGCCAGCGGGGCCAGTTCGAGGAAGGGGGAGGCCGGGTCGAGCAGGGTGTCCACCCGGTCGCGGGGGAGCAGCTTGCCGCGCGCGGTGTGCCGGTCGCGGGCTCTGGCACCGCCCCCGAGCGCGGCCGTGCCGAGCTTCTCGCGGAGTTCGGCGACCAGGGCCCGGTGGGCGGCGGTGTTCGTCCGGAACGCCTCGGACCCGGGGTCGGCGGCCGTGTCGAGCCGGGGTGCCGGCGCGGCCGCACCGGGTGCGCCGCGGCCGTGGGCCGCGCCGCCCGCCGGGGTACCGGCCGCCGCGCTGCCATTGATGCCGGTGGGTGCGCCGACAGTGGAGATGACCATCCCAAGAGCTCCCTTGCCCTCGGCGGCAGGTGGGCCGACAGGGCCGGTGAGCCCGCGACCCCCACACGTTAATGAACGTTAACTTCCGTCGCCCAGGTTAACCACCGATAACGCGACTGTCTACGATGGTCGGCATGCCGAACGTCCCATCCGCCTCCGGGCTCGCACGCCGCGACCAGATCCGCAGGGAGGCCGCCCGACTCTTCGCGGCCCGGGGCTTCCTCGGCGTGGGCGTCGACGAGATCGGCAAGGCCGTCGGCATCAGCGGCCCCGGCCTCTACCGGCACTTCGCCGGCAAGGACGCGATGCTCGCCGACCTGCTGGTCGGCATCAGCGAGCGGCTGCTGGAGGAGGGGCGCCGCCGTGCGGGCGGCAGCGAGGGCCCGGCCGCCGCGCTGGACGCGCTGATCGGCGGCCACGTCGACTTCGCGCTCGACGACCGCGACCTGATCACGCTGCACGACCGCGAACTGCTCAACCTCCGTGACGAGGACCGCAGGACCGTCCGCCGGCTCCAGCGCGCCTACGTGGAGCTCTGGGTGGAGGTGGTCCGCCAGGCCTTTCCGCCGCTCGCCGCCCCGACCGCCGAGCCGGTCGCCCGGGCGGCGGTGCACGCCGTCTTCGGGCTCATCAACTCGACCCCGCACAGTCACGGCCCGAATCCCGCCCAGGGCGACGAGCGGGCCGGGCTCACCCGCGACGCGATGGCCGCACTGCTGCACGACCTCGCCCACGGCGCGTTCTCGGCGGCCGCCGCCTCCGTCGCCGCCGGGGCTGACGCCCGTGCTACCGACACCGCGACCTCCGGCACTGCCGCTTCCGACGCCGCCCCTTCCGACACCGCCGCCTCCGACACTGCGCGGGCCTGACCCGCGGGCCCGTACCGTCCCCGCAGGCCCGCCGTCCCCGCGGGCCCGCCGCTCCCGCAGGGCCGTTGCTCCGTTCGGGGCAGACCGGGTCAGGCGCCCGACCTAGGACCAAGGGAGGTCCGCCCCCTGCGTCGGTGGGCGGTGGGCGGTTCCCGCTCCGTCGGCGACCCTGGTAACGAGCGCCGGTCCGGTCCGGCGGGAATCACCGCAGGCTGCGGGCTGTTGCCCCGTCCGTCGGGCCGGGGCCCCGGCACGTCCTGGCCTGAAAAATCCATGGCGGTCACCCGACGGAATGGTTAGCATCCCTAAATATGCCTGAGACTCACGGATCTACGGTGGAGCTTTCTCCGAGCAGCACCCGAGCCGGCGCTGCGGGCGCGGACGGCGCCAAGAGCGACGCGGGCACCTCGGCGGACAAGCCCGGGGACGGGCCTGACCGACCGGACCGGACGCCCGGACCGTCCACGACCGCCCCCGACGACTCCGGCACGCCGGTCGGCGCCGACGGCCCCGACACCGCGGGCTGGCTCCGACGGCTGCTCGGCTACTGCTGGCGCTCCCGGCGCAGCGTGCTGCTCGCCTTCGGCGCCTCGCTGCTCGGCATGGCCGTCACCGCCCTGGTGCCCCTGGTCACCAAGCTGATCATCGACGACGTCATCACCGCGCACTCCCGGCCGCTCGCCCCGTGGGCCGTGGTCCTGCTGCTGGCCGCCGCCGTCGTGTTCGGCTGCACCCAGGTCCGCCGCTACTACGGCGGGCAGCTGGCCGTGGACGTCCAGCACGACCTGCGCGCCGACCTCTTCCGTTCGCTCGGCAGACTCGACGGCCACCGCCAGGACCGGCTCGACACCGGACAGGTGGTCGGCCGCGCCACCTCCGACCTCCAGCTGGTCAACGGGCTGCTCTCGATGCTGCCGATGATGACCGGCTACCTGCTCATGTTCGTCATGTCGCTCGGCGTGATGGTCTGGCTCTCGCCGCCGCTCACCCTGGTCGCGCTGGTGATGGCCCCGGTGCTGTGGTGGGTCTCGACGCTCAGCCGCAAGCGGCTGTTCCCCTCCACCTGGGCCGCCCAGCAGGAGGCCGCGGCCGTCGCCGGAGTGGTCGACGAGGCGATCGGCGGCGTGCGGGTGGTCAAGGGCTTCGGGCAGGAGGCGCAGGAGCTGGACAAGCTGGAGACGGCCTCGCGCAGTCTCTTCGCCGCCCGACTGCGCTCGATCCGGCTCAACAGTCGCTACAACCCCGCCATGCAGGCCGTCCCGGCGCTCGCCCAGGTGGCGGTACTGGCCTTCGGCGGCTGGCTGGCGGTCGAGGGCCGGGTCTCGCTCGGCACCTTCGTCGCCTTCTCCACCTACGTCGCGCAGATGACCGGCCCGGTCCGGATGATGACCATGGTCATCACGGTCGGCCAGCAGGCCCGGGCTGGTGTCGAACGCGTGCTCCAGCTGATCGACGAGCGGCCGCTGGTCCGGGAACGCCCGGACGCGGTCGTCCTCGACCTGGCCGCCGGCCCGGACGCCGCCCTGCCCGACGCCACCCCGGCGGCCGGCGCCGCCGTGCCCGAGACCACCCCGGACGCCGGCGCCCCCGTACCCCGGACCACCCCGGACGCAGGTCCGACCACCGGTCCGCGCGTGGTCGGCCCGCTCACCACCGAGGTGGCGCTGGAGTTCGACCGGGTCGAGTTCCGCTACGACCCCGAGCACCCGGCCCCGGTCCTGCACGGACTCAACCTCCGCCTCGCCCCCGGCGAGACCCTCGCCCTGGTCGGCTCCTCCGGTTCGGGCAAGTCCACCGTCGCGCAGCTGGTCCCCCGCTTCTACGACCCGGCGGACGGCGCCGTCCGCCTCTACGGCCACGACCTGCGCGACCTGACCCTCGACTCGGTCCGGTCGGCCGTCGGCATCGTGCCCGAGGAGAGCTTCCTCTTCTCCGAGACCGTCCGCACCAACATCGCCTACGGCCGCCCGGACGCCACCGACGAGCAGATCGTCGCGGCCGCCCGCGCCGCCCAGGCCGACGAGTTCGTCCGGGCGCTGCCCGACGGCTACGCGACGAAGGTCGGCGAGCAGGGCCTCACCCTGTCCGGAGGCCAGCGCCAGCGCATCGCCCTGGCCCGGGCGATCCTCACCGACCCCCGGATCCTGCTGCTCGACGACGCCACCTCGGCCGTGGACCCGCAGATCGAGGCCGAGATCCACGACGCGCTGCGCTCGGTGATGGCCGGCCGCACCACCCTGCTGATCGCGCACCGCCGCTCCACCCTCCAACTGGCCGACCGGATCGCCGTCCTGGACCACGGCCGCCTGCTCGACATCGGCACCCACGAGGAACTCGAGGCCCGATGTCCCCGCTACCGGGCCCTGATCACCGACCCCGAGGCCGGCCGGACCACCCCCGCCGCACCCCCGGCGGCACCCGGAGCGACCGAGCCGCCCACGGCCACCGGTACGGAGTCCACCCAGGACACCGGTACCACCGCCGATGCCGATGCCGATGCCGACGCCGCCGACACCGACACCGACGTCACCGGCGCGAGCACCCCCACCCCCGCCATTCCCATCCCGGCCATGCCCACCCCGGCCCTGGCCAAGGCCGCCCGCACCGCCGCACCCGAGCTGCTCGCCCGGGTCGCCGCCCTCCCACCGGCCACCGACCACCCGGCGATCCCCCGCGCCGAGGCCGAGCGGGGCGACCCCGACTTCAGTCTCCGCCGCCTGCTGCGCCCCTTCCGGGTCCCGCTCACCCTGGCGCTGCTCCTGGTGGCCCTGGACGCGGGCGCCGGCCTGGTCCTGCCGATCCTGATCCGGCACGGCATCGACGACGGCGTCAGCAAGGGCGTCATGACCGGAGTCGTCGCCGCCTCGCTCGCCGCCCTGGTGATCGTCCTGCTGGACTGGCTGGTGCAGGGCGCCGAGAACCGGGTCAGCGGCCGCACCGGCGAGCGGGTGCTCTACTCGCTCCGGCTCAAGATCTTCGCCCACCTCAACCGGCTCGGCCTCGACTACTACGAACGTGAACTGTCCGGCCGGATCATGACCCGGATGACCACCGACCTGGACTCGCTCACCTCGTTCCTGCAGACCGGCGTGGTCACGGCGGTGGTCAGCCTGCTGACCTTCCTCGGCATCTTCGCCGCCCTGCTGGTGATCGACGCCGGACTCGCCCTGGCGGTCTTCGCGGTGCTGCCGCTGCTCGCGGTCGCGACCCTGGTGTTCCGCCGGAAGTCCAAGGCCCAGTACGAGATCTCCCGGGACCTCATCAGCACGGTCAACGCGGACCTCCAGGAGAACGTGGCCGGCATGCGGATCGTCCAGGCGTTCCGCCGGCTGGACGCCAACACGGACCGCTTCGTCGCCCGGGGCATCGCCTACCGGGACGCCAGGGTCCGGGCCCAGCTCTACATCTCGCTGTACTTCCCGTTCGTGCAGTTCCTCTCCAGCGTCGCCGCCGCGCTGGTGCTGATCATGGGTGCGTCGCGGGTGGACGCCGGGACGCTCACCGTCGGCGCGCTGGTCGCCTACCTGCTCTACATCGACCTGTTCTTCGCGCCGGTCAACCAGCTCTCCCAGGTGTTCGACGGCTACCAGCAGGCGGCGGTCGGCCTCGGCCGGATCCGCGAGCTGCTGCGCACCCCGACCAGCACCGCGCAGGCGGCCGACCCGGTGCCCGTCCCGGCCGGGCTCCGCGGCGAGATCGAGTTCGACCGGGTCGGCTTCGCCTACAACGGCGGCGCGGACGGCGCCCCGGACGTCCTCACCGACATCAGCCTGCGGATCCCGGCCGGGCAGACGGTGGCGCTGGTCGGCGAGACGGGGGCGGGCAAGTCGACCCTGGTCAAGCTGGTCGCCCGGTTCTACGACGCGACGTCCGGCACCGTCCGGGTCGACGGCGTCGACCTGACCCGCTACGACCTCGCCCAGTACCGGCACCGGCTCGGGGTGGTGCCGCAGGAGGCCTACCTGTTCGCCGGGACGGTGCGCGAGGCCATCGCGTACGGCCGACCGGGGGCCTCCCCGGCCGAGGTGGAGGCGGCGGCCCGCGCCGTCGGCGCGCACGACATGATCCTCCGGCTGTCCGGCGGCTACGAGCACGAGGTCGCCGGCCGGGGGCGGAACCTCTCGGCGGGTCAGCGTCAGCTGATCGCGCTGGCCCGGGCCGAACTGGTCGATCCGGACGTCCTGCTGCTGGACGAGGCCACCGCGGCGCTCGACCTGGCCACCGAGGCGGCGGTCAACCGTGCCGCGGACCGGCTCAGCGGCGGCCGCACCACCCTGGTCATCGCGCACCGGCTGACCACGGCCGAGCGTGCGGACCGGGTGGTCGTGCTGGACCACGGCCGGGTGGTCGAGGACGGCACGCACAAGGAACTGCTGGCGCGGGGCGGGGCGTACACCCGGCTCTGGCAGGCGTTCGTGGCGGAGGGTCACCACCGGTCCGGGACGCCGTCCGCCCCGGTCCCGGACGCGATCGCCGGATCGTGACCGCCGGATCGTGATGGCCGGACCGTGACCGCCGGGGCTCGAGCGCCGGACCGTCGGCGGCCGGGGCGGCGCGGGCGTCCTCAGGACAACCCGCGCCGCGCCCGCCGGGGTCTGCTGCCCCGGTCGTTCACGCCGCGAGCAGTGCGATCAGCAGCCTCGACGGATCGATCCCCCGGGGCAGTTCGCTCACCTGCCCGTCACCGACCTCGACCACCCGCCAGCCGGAGCCGTCCGCCCGCTCGGCCAGGTCGGTGGTGACGAACCGGCAGCCGAGCGTCCGCACCGGCGGCCGCACCCCGGAGAGGTCGGGGGCGGCCGGGCAGCCGGGCAGGTCCGGATGCGGTCCGACCAGCACCGGCTCGCCGTCCAGCCACCACACCCGGGACTCCACGGCCCGCCGCCGCCCGCCCCGGCCGTCGTCCGGCAGCCCGGGGTCCCGGGCCCGCTCCCGTCCGGTCCCGCCGGACGGCGTCCCCTCGGCGTCCCACACCACCCGGGTGAACTCCTCGAACCGCCGCAGCACCACACCCCCGGCCAGGTAGGAGCCCTGCCGTTCCACGAACCGGGCGACCACCCGGGCCACGGCCGGCAGGTCCGCCAGCTCCGGGACGAAGCAGGCCTCGCCCCACTCGTCCTTGCGGGACTTCACGTAGTCCTTGACGATCGCCGGTCCCCGCCCGCCGAGCTCGGCGACGGCCGCGGCCAACCGCTCCGGACCGGGCGGCGCGATCCCGGCCCCGTCCCCACCGCCGCCGGCCCCGTCCCCGCCGCTGCTCCCGTCCCCACCACTGCTCCCGGCCCCGCTGCCGCTGCCGGCCCCCGCCAACGGCAGCCAGACGCTCTGCGGCGTCGCCCCCTCGAACACCCCGTACCAGCCCGGCAGTTCGTGCGCCGACGCGTACCCGGGCGGGCTGGTCAGCAGATGCCCGCCGCGTTCGGCCAGGGCGGCGGCGAAGGCCGCGTAGCGGTCCGAGGGGAGCATCCACCCCCGGTACCAGAACGGTCCACGGCCCGCCGGCACCCGGTCGACGGCCGCGCGGGCGTCGCCTGCGAGCAGCGCGTCGTGGTCGACGAGGTGGTGCTCGCCACCCAGGTCCCGCAGCAGCCGGGCCTCCCGGACGAACTGGGGATCGATCCGGCGCGGGTCCAGCGGATGGGAGGGGAGGAGGAACGCGGGTGCGGGCATGGGCGTCAGGGTACGGCCAGGGGCAGCCCGTCGAGCCGTCAAAACCCCGACGCCACAAGCCCTGACCGGCCCGGTCGGGCCCGTTGCGCCGACCGGTCGGGCTCGTTGCGCCGACCGGCAGGGCCCGTCGCGCCGACCGGCAGGGCCGTCGCGCCCGCGGGCCGGAAGGCCGGCGGAATCCGTTCGACGGCCGGAGCGCACCGCTGGCAGAGTGACCCGATGCGAAACCTGTGGCGAAACGCGCGAAGGACCCCACGCCGGGCCGCCAGGACGGTCGTCCTGGACGAGCACGGTTCCGTCTTCCTCCTGCGTTCGGACAACAGCGAGGTCGGCGTGCACTGGACCATGCCGGGCGGCGGCATCGAGGCCGACGAGACGCCGTGGGCCGGGGCACGCCGCGAGCTCTGGGAGGAGACCGGCTGGTCGGACCTCGAACCGGGCCCGCTGCTCTGCACCTGGGAGCACGACTTCACCTGGCACGGCACGCCGGTCCGCCAGCACGAGCACATCTACCTCACCGACGGTCCGCACCGGGGTCCGGTCGGCGACGTCAGCGCGGTGCACGCCGCCGACCGGATCCTCGACTGGCGCTGGTGGACCCCGGCGGACCTCGCGGACGAGAACGCGGACGCCCTCTGGCCGCCCCGGCTGCCGGAGCTGCTGGCCGAGGTCCGCGAGGGCTGGCTCACCGAGCGGCGCGAACCCCGGCCCGTCGATCTCGGCTACATCCCGAACGGCGGATCCGTCCGCTCCTGAGCGGTACTCCCGTCGGCCCCGAACGCCTGGAGCGGGCGGCGCCGGCCGCGTCGGCCCGGCCGCCCGGGCGGGCCGACCTGCCAGTCCCGGAGCTCCAGCTCCCGGTCGTGCAGGGCACCGGGGTTGATCACGACGGAGAGCCGGGCCTCCGCGAGCTGTTCCCGGGTGAGGCCGGTGGCGCTCAGCAACTGCTCGATCGGTACCGAGACGGCGATCGCGGGCCGCCAGGCGGGCAGCACGACCAGACAGGTCCCCCGGCCGAGCCGGAGGATCTCGGCGGTCATCCGGGCGGCGGGCCGCTCCTCGGCGCGGCCCGGGCGTCCACCGGCCTCCGGCAGCTGGGAGGTGCCACCGATCAGCACGCCCAGCGGGGGCTCGGCTGCCGACCCCGGCCAGGAGGCGTCCCGGTCGCCGTCGGAGCGCGGTCCGGGGACGACCGGCGTACCGGTGACCGGCCCCGGAGCGGTGCGTGCGCCGTCCGGCCGGACGGGGGCGGCGGCCGTCCCCGGATGCAGCAGGCGGAGGCGGCGCGACGGTGACGGCCGTCGACCGAAGGCGGCGCGCGACTCCTCCTGGGACGCCCGCAGTACCGGGACCGTCGACTCCTGGACGGCCGCCGGCTGCCGGAGCCCGGGGAACGCCTCACCCGCCTCGCCCGAACCGCCCGAACCGTTCGACCCGCCGCTCCTGCCCGACCCGCCGGCTCCGCCCGTCTCGGCGGTCACGGACCAGCCGGAGGACCCGGACCCGCCGTCGGCTTCGCCGCCGCGCGGCCGCGGCACGGAGCCGCCCGTCAGAACGCCGGTCGCACCGCCCGTCCGGCCGTCGGCGACCGCCGCCGTGACCGAGCAGCAGCGGGCCACCCCGTCCACCGGGGCGGCGTCGATCGCCGGGGGAACGGGTGGGGCGGACGGCGTCCGGTCGGCGGCGGTCCGGTCGAGCGTGGTCATTGGCACGGGCCCTTCGGGGTACGGTCCCGTCGATCCTTCCGTACCGGGCGACGTGCTCCAAGCGGGTTTCCGCCCCCTGCGCCCCACAACACCGTCATGCCCCACGAGTCCCCCTCGTACCACCGGTCCCACCTGCACAACAGCCTGACGTCCCATCGGGCTCCCCGGTTCCCGACCCGGCTGCCGGGGCCCGGCCGCTCCCCGTACGGGCCTCACCGGCCCCCGGCCCCGACCCCCGGCCCCGGCCCTCCCCCCCCGGGAGGGAGCCGGTCAGGCGCCGGGCGCCACGAAGCCCTTCAGGTCGGACAGGACGACGTTGGCGGCGGCCACGCCGAGCCCGAGGAACCAGGTCTCGTCCGGGACCGGCCGCGCCTGACCGGACTTGACCGCGCCGAGGGTCTTCCAGAGCGCCCCGCCGAGCACCGCGTCCTGGTTGGTGGAGCTGGGGGTGCCGTAGACCCCGTAGAAGATCCAGTCGGCGTCCGCCTTGTCGATCTGCTCGGGGCCGATCTCCACCGCGAGCTCCTTGACCTGCTCGATCGCGGGCTGTGGCAGCCGGACGTCGGTGAGGACGGTGCCGATGAAGGACAGCTCCGCGTACAGCCGGGTCTTGCCGGGCATGAAGCGCAGCGGCGTGATGGTGGGCCGCTTGTCGCCGAGCGCGGCACCGATCGCCGATGCCGCCGCCTGGTAGGCGTCCAGCTGGGCCCTGGCCTCCGCCTCCAGGCCGAACGGGCTCGCGTTGAGCACGAAGTTCTGCTTCCACGGGTAGCCGGGGCGCAGCGAGAAGACGGTCGGCGCGATCTTGGAGAGCTGCTGGTACTGGTCCTGGGCGCGCAGCTGGCTGCCGAGGATCAGGTCGGGCTTGAGCGCGGCGATGGCTTCCAGGTTGAGGCTGTTGATGGTGCCGACGGCGGCGGGGTTGCCGGCCCTGTCCTTGAGGTAGGACGGCATGGTCTTGGAGCCGTCGGTGTGGACCACGCCGACCGGCTGGATGCCGAGCGAGACGACGTTGTCGAGCTCGCCGGTGTCGAGGACGACGACCCGGGTCGGCTTCGCCGGGACGACGGTCTCGCCCAGCGCGTGCCGGATCGTCCGCGGGTAGACGCCGGGGGCGGCGTCGGTGCCGAAGCCCTTCATCTTCTCGATCACGGTGGCGTAGTCGTCGCCGCCCTGCTTGACGGACTTCTGGTCCGGCGAGGAACCGCCGGAGGGCTTCGCCGTGCCGCCGGAGCCACCCGGTCCGGTCGACCCGCCGGAGCCGTCCGAGCTGCCGCAGGCGGTGAGGAGTCCGCCGAGGCCGAGCACGGCGCCGCCGGTGAGTGCCGCGGTGAGCAGGGCCCGTCGGCCGGGGCGGGGGGTGGTCGGGTGGCCGGGGGTGGGGGACACGCGGCGCTCCTTCGGGGGTGGAATGTCGGTTAGGCAAGGCAAACCTATCCGACGTCACCGAAGGGTCCCGCGCCGCGCCCGTCGGGCCCGCGGGGTCGATGTCAAAACGTCTCAAAACGTGACACAGCGGGCGAATCGATTCCGTCACAGCCCTTTGAAATAAAGGTACACGCCCTTATGACCCATGCATCATCGGCCAACGCTCAGCTTTGCTCGGGCGAATCGAAGGGAGTGGTTCAAATCACCAAGGGTTGGCCTACTCAACCTTCGGTACCCGCACCTAGGGTGCGCAGGTGTTTGATCAGCAGCTCTCAGAGCACGGAAGCAGCGGCCGGGCAACGGCGCCCGCCGCTCCGCAGGGTGCCCCGGTCAGTGGTGCCAGTGGTGGAGCCCCCGACACGGGGGTGGCGGGGGCGACGGGGGCAGCGGGGGACAAGGGTCTACGGGGAAACTCCGTCGGCCTGCTGAGCAGCGTGGTCCTGGGCGTCTCCACGGTCGCCCCGGTCTACTGCCTGACCGCCACCCTGGGACCGACGGTCACCGCCGTCGGTGTCCAGATGCCCGCGGTCTTCCTGGCCGGCTTCCTGCCGATGCTGCTCGTCGCGTTCGCGTACAAGGAACTGAACAAGGACTTCCCGGACTGCGGCACGTCCTTCACCTGGACGGTCAAGGCCTTCGGCCCCCGCGTCGGCTGGATGGCAGGCTGGGGCCTGACGGTCGCCACCATCATCGTGCTGTCCAACCTCGCCGGGGTGGCCACCGACTTCCTGTACCTCATGCTCGGCGAGATGACCGGCAGCGGAGCCGTCGCCGACCTCAACGACAACAAGGCCGTCCATCTGGCCACCGTCGTCGTCCTGATCGCCGCCGCCACCGCGATGAGCTACCGCGGCATGACGGCCACCAAGTGGTTCCAGTACAGCCTGGTCGGGCTCCAGCTCGCCGTCCTGCTGCTGTTCGCGGGCATCGCCATCGGCAAGGCCGCCACCGGGGACCTGCCCGACTCCATCGGCTTCTCCGCCTCCTGGCTCAACCCGCTCGAAGTGGGCTCGTTCAGCGCCTTCACCGCCGGCCTCTCGCTCTCGATCTTCATGTACTGGGGCTGGGACACCTGCCTCACCATGAACGAGGAGACCAGCGGCAGCGCCAAGACCCCGGGCCGGGCCGCGATGATCTCGATGGTCACCCTGGTCGGCTCCTACCTGCTGGTCGCCGTCGCCGCCCAGATGTTCGCCGGCGTCGGCAGCACCGGCAACGGCCTCGGCAACCCGGACACCGCCGACAACGTCTTCTCCGCCCTGGCCCGGCCGGTCCTCGGCTCGCCGTGGAGCATCCTGCTCTTCCTGGCCGTCGTCGCCAGCGCCGCCGCCAGCCTGCAGACCACCTTCATCCCGGTCGCCCGGACCCTGCTCGCGATGAGCGCCTACCGGGCGGTGCCGCCCCGCTTCGGCACCGTCCACCCGCGCCACCGCACCCCCGGCTTCGCCACCCTCGCCGCCGGTGCCGCCACCGCCGTGTTCTACGTCGGCATGAGCGTCATCAGCGAGAACGTCGTCCAGGACACCATCCTGGCCCTCGGCCTGATGATCTGCTTCTACTACGCGCTGACCGCCTTCGCCTGCGTCTGGTACTTCCGCCACTCGCTCCGCAACAGCCTGCGCGACCTCGTGCTCAAGGGCCTCGCCCCGCTGCTGGGCGGCCTGCTGCTGAGCGGGGTCTTCCTGCAGACCCTCACCGACGCCTGGGACCCGGAGTACGGCAGCGGCGCCGTCCTCGGCATCGGCTCGGTGTTCGTCATCGGCGTCGGGATCCTGCTGCTCGGCGCGGTGCTCATGTTCGTGTACAGCGCCTACCGGCCCGCGTTCTTCCGCGGCGAGACCCTCCGCCAGGACACCCCCGCCCTCGTTGTCGAGGACTGACGGGCGACGGAGCATCGCGGAACGCCGCGGCACGGAAGCCGTAATCCGGCGGCGGACCGGCCCCGGTGACCGCTACCCTCGAACCCATGAAGCGCTTCGCAGGTCTCGACTGGTGGCCGTCCTAGGACGGCCACCAGCCACGCCTGACCAGGGCCGTCCGGGATGGACGGCCCTGCTGCGTTTCTCCGACGGGACGGGCCCCGAGCCCCGGACGGCCGCGACCACCGCCGTACCGAGGAGAAGCCCCGTGACCACCCTGGCCACCGCGAACACCACGACCGCCCCGAACGACCCGAACGACCCGAACGACCCCGCCGACCTGGCCGGGCTCGCCGAGCTCGACGAGGGCGTCCGCGCCGACCCGGCCGCCCACCGCGTCCTCACCGGCGACCGCCCCACCGGCCCGCTCCACCTCGGCCACTACTTCGGCAGCCTGCGCAACCGGGTCCACCTCCAGCGCCTCGGCGTCGAGATGTTCCTCGTCATCCCCGACTACCAGGTCATCACCGACCGGGACCTCGCCGACCGCCTCGCCGAACACACCGAGAACCTCGTCGTCGACTACCTCGCCACCGGAATCGACGCCGACCGCGCCACGATCTTCACCCACAGCTCCGTCCCCGCCCTCAACCAGCTGCTCCTGCCCTTCCTCAGCCTGGTCAGCGTCGCCGAACTCCACCGCAACCCCACCGTCAAGGACGAGATCGCCCACTCCAGCCAGGCCAGTGTGAACGGACTGATGCTCACCTACCCCGTCCACCAGGCCGCCGACATCCTCTTCTGCAAGGCCGACCTCGTCCCCGTCGGCAAGGACCAGCTGCCGCACCTCGAAGTCGCCCGCACCGTCGCCCGCCGCTTCGACGAGCGCTACCCGCACCCCGACGGCACCCCCGTCTTCCCCCGCCCCCGCGCCCTGCTCTCCGCCGCACCGCTGCTCCTCGGCACCGACGGCGGCAAGATGAGCAAGAGCCGCGGCAACTCCGTCCCGCTCGCCGCCGACGAGGACACCACCGCCCGCCTGCTCAAGGGCGCGAAGACCGACGCCGACCGCCGGATCACCTACGACCCCGTCGGCCGCCCCGAGGTCGCCAACCTCCTCCTGCTCGCCGGCCTCTGCCAGGACCGCGCCCCCGAGGACCTCGCCGAGGAGATCGGCGACGGCGGCGCGGCCGCCCTCAAGCGCACGGTCACCGAGGCCGTGAACGAACACCTCCGCCCGATCCGCGCCCGCCGCGCCGAACTCGCCGCCGACCGGGGCCACATCCGCCAGGTCCTGCGCACCGGCTCCGAACGCGCCAACGCGATCGCCGACGCCACCCTCACCGAAGTGCGGGCCGTCATGGGATCGCTGTGAACGCGGCAGGGGCATAACCTCTCGGGGCCGGTCCCGCGCCGGCCCCGGGAGCACCCGTCCCGGGAGCAGCCGTCCCGCGAACACCGCGCCCCGCGAACACCCCGACCCGGAAGGAACCCGGCCATGGACCAGCACCCGACCACCCCCGGCCGAGGGCTGACCCGCCCGCCGCACCTCCGCCCCGGGGACCACATCGCCGTGGTCGCCACCAGCGGTCCCATCGACCCGCAGCGGCTCGACGCGGGCACCGCCGTCCTCCGCTCCTGGGGGCTGCGCGTCACCGTCGCCCCGCACGTCCTCGACACCCACCCCGTCCTCGGCCACCTCGCGGGCACCGACGCCGACCGCGCCGCCGACCTCCAGGCCGCCTGGCTCGACCCCACCGTCGACGCCGTCATCTGCGCCCGCGGCGGCTACGGCGTCCACCGCATGGTCGACCTCCTCGACTGGGACGCCATGCGCGCCGTCCCGCCCAAGATCCTCATCGGCTTCAGCGACGTCTCCTCCCTGCACGAGGCCTTCGCCCAGCGCCTCGGCCTCGCCACCCTCTACGGACCGATGAGCGCCACCGCCGGCTTCATCGGCGACGTGCGCACCGCCGAACACCTGCGCAGCACCCTCTTCGACCCCGCCGCGACCACCGTCATCACCTCGCCCACCGCCACCGCCCTCGTCCCCGGCCGGGCCCGCGGCGTCACCGCGGGCGGCTGCACCCACGTCCTCGCCGCCGAGCGCGGCACCCCCGCGGCCCGCCCCTCCTACGCCGGCAGCATCCTGATCCTCGAGGACGTCAACGAGCACCCGTACCAGCTCGACCGCCTCCTGACGCAGTTCCTGCGCTCCGGGGCCTTCGACGGCGTCACCGGGATCGCCCTCGGCTCCTGGGAGGGCTGCGGTCCGCTCGACCGGGTCCGGGACGTCATGCTCGACCGGCTGGGACCGCTCGGCGTCCCCGTCGTCTGGGAGCTCGGCTTCGGCCACTGCCCGTCCACCCTCACCGTCCCGCTCGGCGTCCCGGCCCTGCTCGACGCCGACGCCGGCACCCTCACCCTGGACCTGCCCGCCCTCGCCGCCCCCGCCCAGCCGGGGCCGGTCCGCCGGGACAGGTCCGCTGAGTAGGGTTCGCCCATGAACGCGGACCGCACCACCGGGGACCGCACGGGGGACACCCCCGGCGCCGACGACCTGACGGCCCTCGCCCTCGGCCTGCTGCGAGGCCCCGGAAGCGAGGCCCGCACCATCCTCGGACTCGCCGGCCCGCCCGCGGCCGGCAAGTCCACCCTGGCCCGGCACCTCGTCGCCGAGGTCGAGCGCCGCGAGGGCCCGGGCAGTGCCGCCTACCTCCCCCTCGACGGCTTCCACCTCTCCGCCGTCCAGCTCGACCGCCTCGGCCTCGGCCACCGCAAGGGCGCACCCGCCACCTTCGACGCGCACGGTTACGTCGCCCTGCTGCGCCGGGTCGCCACCGAGCGGTTCCAGGACATCTACGCCCCCGACTTCGACCGGGGCCTCGACGAACCGGTGGCCGCCCGCCACGTCGTCCACCCGCGGGCCCGCCTGGTCGTGACCGAGGGCAACTACCTCGCCTCCGCCGACCGCCCCTGGCCGGAGGCCCGCCGGCTGCTGCGCGAGCTCTGGTACGTCGAGGCCGACGACGCGGTCCGCGAGGCCCGTCTCCTCGACCGCCACCGCGCCGGCGGCCGCGACGAGGCCACCGCCCGCCGCTGGGTCACCGGCAACGACCACCCCAACGGCGAGTACGTGAAGGCCGGCCGTGCCGTCTGCACCCGCATCGTTCGCACGGACTGTTTGCCTTTGCCTCCGAATGGGCGTAGTGTTCTGTAGTCGCTCGGCAGGGAGCACCGGACACGCATCGGCGCGGACGGTCCCGGGGCGGCCAATCCTCTGAAACACCACCTCTTCCCGTTTCGGGCCGAGGCGTGTCGTTATTTCTTTCGATACGTTCCGGCTCAGGGTCTATTCGGTGTGCCTGTTTTCGGGGATTGCGGCCGGATTCGCTTTTC
>NZ_JBIVGI010000030.1:0-113145 GCF_044748625.1 Kitasatospora sp. NPDC089913
CAGTGCCGCCGGGCCGCCCTGCGGCGCTGCCGGTCCCGCGGGTCCCCGCGCGCCCCCCCCGGGGCCCCCCCCCCGCCGGGGGGCCCCCCCCCCCGGGGGGGCCCCCCCCCGGCGGACTGCGTCCGGCGGCTTCCGGGGCCGGGAAGCGCCGGCGGGAGCCGCGAACCACCGGGCGGAGGCAGCCGGGAGGCGCCGGACCCGGCTACGCGGCGGCCGGCTCCGCCGCCTCGGCCGGAGCGGTCCGCGCGGGCCGCAGGAGCAGCAGGTAGGACGCGGCGGAGAGCACCGCGCAGCTGAGCACGACGACCGCGAGCAGCACCGCCGACGGGCTGCCGCCCAGGCTGCTGAGCGGGGCGACCACGGCGCCGCAGAGGAAGGTGCCGGTGCCGAGGAGCGCGGAGGCGGAACCGGCGGACTGCGGGGCGACCAGACTCAGCGCGCGGGCGGCCGAGTTCGGCAGGACCATGCCGAGGCTGGCCATCATCACGAACAGCGAGGCGCACACCGCGACCAGCCCGAGGTCCCAGACCGCCGTGACCAGGACCAGGGACACCCCGGCGGCGATCATCACCGCGAGGCCCGTGCGCATCAGCGCCCCCGCGGTGAACCGGGGCGCGAGGACCCGCCCGTTGAGCTGGGTGGCACCGACGATCGCCACCGAGTTGAGCCCGAACAGCAGGCTGTAGGTCTGCGGCGACACGTGGTAGACGTGCTGGAGCACCACCGAGGAGCCGCTGATGTAGCCGAACAGCGCGCCGAAGGCGAAGGTGCTGGTCAGCAGCAGCCCCAGGAACGGCAGGTTGCGCAGCAACCCGCCCATGGTGCGCAGGGTGCTGCTCAGGCCGCCGCCGCGCCGGGCGGAGGCCGGGAGGGTCTCGCGCAGGGCGGCGAAGGCCACCAGGGTGAGGAGGAGGCCGAGGGCGGCCAGGGCGCCGAAGGTGCCGCGCCAGGAGGTGAAGCGCAGCATCTGGGCGCCGAAGAGCGGCGCCAGGATCGGGGCCAGGCCGGATATCAGGGTGATCGAGGCGAGGAAGCGGATCATCGCGACGCCCTCGAAGCGGTCGCGGGCGACGGCCCGGCCGATGACCAGTCCGGCGGCGCCCGCGGCGCCCTGGACGAAGCGTGCCGCGATCAGCACGGTCAGGTCGGGGGCGATCACGCAGACGACGCTGGCGAGGGTGTAGACGACGAGTCCGACGAGCAGGGGCGGACGGCGCCCGAAGCGGTCACTGAGCGGACCGAAGATCAGCTGCCCGGCCGCCACACCGAACATCGAGAAGGTGAGGGTGAGCTGGACGGCGGCCGGTTCGGCCACGAGGTCCTCGGCGATCGCGGGCAGACCGGGCAGGTAGAGGTCGGTGGTGAGGGGGCCGAGAGCGACCAGACCGCCGAGGACGACGATGGCGGCACGGCCGCTCGCACCGGCGGCGGCAGATGCGTCGACGGCGGGTGCATCGGCGGCAGCGGCTTCGCCGGAAGTGGCATCGCCGGGAGTGGCGGGGACGGCGGGGGCGGTCGACGTGTCACCGGCAGAGCCGGCGGTCGGACCAGGCATGGGGCTCCTCTCGGAACGAGCACGGCGATCGTGCTCGCTCCGTCCTACCCCAGTGCCCCGGGCCACCGACAGCCGGGGCGGCCGCCCGGACCATTTCACCGCCGGGTGGACCGGCCGCCCCGACGGCCCGCAAGCGTCCGCGAGCACCCACGAGCACCGGCAAGCACCCGGCGACGCCCGGAGCGGCCGGGCGCGGGCGGCCCCGGGGCCGGGGACGTCAGCGCGCGGGCTTCTCGGCGCGCAGGGCGGCCTGCACCGCGGCGCCGTCCTGCCAGGCGTAGAGCTGGTTGCCGGTCAGGGTGACCTTGTAGTGGCCGCAGGAGCCGGTGACCTTCGAGGTGATCCCCGCCGGGAACCAGCCCGCCTTGAGCGTGACCGGCGCCAGGTGGTTGCCCTTGGTGGGCTCGGTGGTCGTGCAGCCGGCGGGCAGCCGGCCCTCGGGGACGGTGGCGCGCAGCAGCCGGTCGTCGCCGGTGGTGGACATCAGGTAGCGGACCGAGGAGGCGTTGTCGGGCAGCCAGGTCGGCATCGAGCGGCGGTCGGCCTTGGCCTCGCTGCCGCTGGCGTAGCTGGCCTGCTCCTGGTGCCGGCCGTCGTACCACTCGGCGACCCTCGGCCCGACCGCCACGGTGGCGACGGCGGCGGCCATGCCCGTGCCGACCACGCCGATTGCGATCTTGCCCGCGATGCCGTTCATGCCGGTGTGTCCTCTCCTGCGCCCTGCTGCTCAGCGTCCGGTCCCGTGCACCCCGTCGGGGCTGGGGACCGGCTCCCCGTTGTCTTCCATCCTGGTGGGCACCGGGGTGCCGGGGCGTCACCAGGAGGTCTTGATCCACCGCCGTCCTTGGGGGGTACGACCTCCACCTTGAGAGGTACACGGGGCCGACCGGTCTCGGGGTTCACCCCGGACGAGCCTGGCCCGGGACCGGTCGGCGCGCAGCCCGGTCGGGGCCGCCCGGGTGCCCCGACGGCGTGTCGCTCACCCGGTCGCCGGACGGCCCGGCCCGGGCCGGGCGGTCCGGCGTTCCGGTGACGGGTCGGGCGGTGACGGGCCGGTCGGTGGGGGCCGGTCGGTGGGGGCCAGTCGGCGACCGGTGTCAGGCCGCCGCGGTCGCCGGCACGGCGACCGGGAAGGGCCGGCCGTCCAGGGTCCAGTGCGGGTCGATCGGCCGGCCGAGGGCGGCGTAGACCTGGGCCGCGACATCGGGGTGGCGGATCTCCCCGGTGGGCGGGGCGGCGGGGATGCCCGGTCCGGCGCAGGCCACCCAGGCGGTGCGCTCCTCGACGGTCCGCCCGCCGTGGCCGCCGCCGTCGACGTGGCCGTGGTCGGTGACGACGATGACCGTCCAGGCCTCCTCGGCGCGGCCGGGCCGGGCGCGGACCGCGTCCAGGAGCCGGCCGAGACGCTCGTCGGCGGCGCGCATCGAGGCGCGGTACTCCTCGCCGCAGCCGAGGAAGTGGGCGGTCTCGTCGACGGCGCCGAGGTAGACGAAGGAGGCTTCCGGGTCGGCGTGGCGCAGCACGTCCACGGCCTCCCGGGTGACCTCCTCGTCGACGGCCTCCCACGCCTCGGGGGTGTCCTCGGCGGGGGCGACGTAGCAGAGGCGGCCGGGCGCGCGGAACAGCGGTCCGCCGGACTCGCCGATCACCAGCGGGTCCCAGCCGGCCGCGACGAAGGTGCGGCGCCGGTCGCCGCGGGCCAGCCGGGTGGTGAAGTCGGGGAAGACGTCGAGCCGGTTGCCGCCGAGGTGGTTGCCCCAGACGCCGTGCTTGGCGGGCTCCACACCGGTCACGATGGTGGCCCAGCACGGTCCGGACATGGTGGGGGTGGAGTCCGCCACCGTCACGGGCGCCAGGAAGCCGGCCTCGGCGACCTCCGCGAGCCTCGGCATCGGGACCTGGTCCAGCAGGTCGTACCGGACGCCGTCGATCCCGACGACGAGGACCCGGGGGCGCGGCAGCGGCGGTGTGGACATGAGCGGGGCGGTTCCTTTCGCGGTGCGGGTGCCGACCGTGCCCGCACCGGGGCGGGCGGCGGCGACCGGATCATGCTCCACCGCCCGCCGAACCGCGGGGTTGCCTCCCGGCCAACGCCGGATGTCCTGACCGTGTCCGGACGGCGCCGTTCCGCGTCGGCCGGCCCCGGCCGGGGGTCAGCCCTGCGGGCGGAACTCGTGCACGACCTCGATGCGGCCGACGATGTGCCGGTTGAACTCCGCCAGCTCCTCGGCCGGCACCCAGAGCTCCAGGATGGTGCGGCCGCCCGCCCGGCGGACGGGGTAGCGGCTCAGGAACTCGGTCTCCACCTCGAAGCGGGTGACGTAACCGCTCCCGGAGGCGGGCACGTTCCAGTCCCGCGCGATCCGGATCGCGTAGTCCTCGTTCAGCACCGGGTAGAAGATCGGCTGGTCCGGCAGGCGCGGCGGCCAGGCCCGCCAGTCGGCGGCCGCGACCAGGGCCAGCTCCTTCGGGCCGGTGGGACGCCAGAGCGTGGTGGTCGGCACGGCGTGCTGCACGGCGGAGGCGGTCGGGACGGCAACGGTGGTCGCGGTGCTCGGGGGTCGGTTCGTCGGGCCGTTCATGGGCACGAAAATAGCCATGAACGGCCCGGACGGGTACCGGTTTTCGGACGTGCCGGGTCCGCCCGGCGCACCGGGCGCACCGTCCGCCGGGTCAGTGGTACGCGGACTCGCCGGTGATCGCCTCACCGAGGACCAGGGTGTGGATCTCTCCGGTGCCCTCGTAGGTGAGCACCGACTCCAGGTTGTTGGCGTGCCGCAGCACCGGGTACTCGGTGGTGATGCCGTTGGCGCCGAGCACGGTGCGGGCGCTGCGGGCGATCTCCAGCGCGGCCCGGACGTTGTTGAGCTTGCCGAAGCTGACGTGCGCCGGGCGCGCCGCGCCCTCGTCCTTGAGCCGGCCGATCCGCAGGGCGACCAGGTACGCCTTCTCGACCTCCAGCATCATCTCGACCAGCTTCTGCTGGGTGAGCTGGAAGCCGGCGATCGGGCGGCCGAACTGGACCCGGCTCTTCGCGTAGTCGAGGGCGGCGGTGTAGCAGTCGCGGGCTGCGCCGACGGTGCCCCAGAGGATGCCGTAGCGGGCCTCGTTGAGGGAGGACAGCGGTCCGCGCAGTCCGGTGACGCCGGGCAGCACGGCGTCGGCCGGCAGCACCACCTCGTCGAAGGCGAGTTCGCTGGTCACCGAGGCGCGCAGGGACAGCTTGCCGTGCACGTCGGTGACGGTGAAGCCGGGCATGCCGGGTTCGACCAGGAAGCCCCGGACGCCGTCATCGGTCTGCGCCCAGACCACCGCGACGTCGGACAGCGAGCCGTTGGTGATCCACATCTTGGAGCCGGAGAGCACCCAGTCCGCGCCCTCGCCGGCGCCCTTGCGGCGGGCGCGGGTGCGCATGTTGGCGGGGTCGGAGCCGAAGTCCGGTTCGGTGAGGGCGAAGCAGCCGATCAGTTCGCCGGCGGCGAGGCCGGGCAGCCAGCGCTGCTTCTGCTCCTCCGATCCGAACGCGTGGATGGAGCGCATCGCGAGCGAGCCCTGGACGGAGACGAAGCTGCGCAGTCCCGAGTCGGCGGCCTCCAGTTCCATGCAGGCGACCCCGTAGGCGACGGCGGTCGAGCCCGCGCAGCCGTAGCCGTCGAGGTGCATGCCGAGCACGCCGAGGGCGCCGAGTTCGGGGGCGAGTTCGCGGGCGGGGAAGACCCCGCGCTCGAACCAGTCGCCGATGTGCGGGCGGATCCGGTCCTCGGTGAACTTCCGCACGGTGTCGCGGACGAGCCGCTCCTCGTCGGTGAGCAGGTCACCGACGGCGAGCAGGTCGGCGGGGTCGATCCTGGTCGGCTTCGCCATTGAAGCTCCTTGTAGTCTCGGCGGCGCGGACCGGTCGGGGCGTCGGGACCGGTGGCGGCGTTGGGTACCGGCGAGTATTGCGCACCGGCCGCCTCCCGGGACCGTCGGGAACGAGGGAGTGAGCATGTACACAGTCCGGCCGGTGACGGCGGAGGAACTGCTCGGCGCCGCCGAGCGGCTGGGCGGGCTGCTGGCGGACACCGTCGACGGCGGCGCCTCCGTCGGCTTCCTCGCTCCGCTCGACCCCGGCACGGCGGCCGACTGGTGGCGGGCGCTGGCCCCGGACGTCGGGGCGGGGCGGCTGCTGCTCTGGGTCGCGCACCCGGAGGCGGGTACCGGTTCCGGGTCCGGGTCGGGGCGGCGGATCGCGGGCACGGTGCAGCTGCGCCCGGCGTCGACCGCCAACGGCCGGCACCGGGCGGAGGTGGCCAAGTTGATGGTCCACCGGGCGGACCGGGGCCACGGTCTGGCCGGGCGGCTGCTGGCGGCGCTGGAGGAGGAGGCCGTCCGGCGCGGGATCCGGACCCTGGTGCTCGACACCGAGACGGACAGCCCCGCCGAACGGCTGTACGCGGCGGCGGGCTGGACCCGGGTCGGCACGGTGCCGGACTTCGCGACCGACCCGGCGGGGGCGCCGCACGCGACGAGCATCTACTTCAAGGCGCTGCCGGGGGCCGCCGGCGCCCCTGGGCGGTGAACGGTCGCGTCGCTACCATGACCGCTTTCGCACACGGACGAGTGACAGAGGGGTGGACCGTGGGACGTTGGGCCGTGGTGGTCGAGGAGACCGAGGGCATCGGGGAACACCGGATCTGGGGCAGCAAGGTGCTCGCCGAGGTGACCGGCACCCGGGAGGACGCCGTCGCCGAACTGCGGCGGCTCGTCCCCGCCTACGCCCCGCAGCACCCGTTCAACGCCCGGCGGCGCAGGCTGCTGCGGGACGGCGACAGCTACCTGCTGATCCTTCAGGGGAGCATGCGGGACTACCACTGCGTGTTCAAGGTGTGGGAGCTGCTGTGGGACAGCAAGCACCCCGAAGTGCAGCAGGAGCGGCTCGCGGCGGCCGAGGCCCGGGAGGCGGAGGCGGGCTGACGCCCGCGTCCCCCGCGGGGCCTCAGGCGACCCCGCACAGCCGCAGCAGCGCCGTGGTCCCGGCGGCCGCCACCACGACGAGCGGGAAGGGCGCGCGCCGCAGCGCGAGGACACCGGCGACCAGGACGCCGGCCGGCCGGGCCCAGCCCGCGAAGTCGTTGCCCGCGGTGAGTGCGCCGGTCGCGGTCAGGGCGACCAGCAGGACGGCGGCGGCCACGGCGAGCAGGTGGCGCAGCCGGTCCGAGACGGTGAGGCGGCCGCCGAGCAGGGGGCCGGCCAGCCGGAACGCGTAGGTGCCGGCGGCCAGCAGGAGGATGGCGAGCAGGGACATCAGTGGACCTCCTCGGCGAGCGGGCGGGGCTCACCCTCGGCATCGGCGGCATCGGTGTCGCCAGCGGTGTCGCCAGCGGTGTCGCCGGCGCCGTCGGGGCGGCCCGCGAACAGCAGCCCGGCCAGGGCGAGCAGCACCGGCAGGCCTGCCGGGACGAACGGGGTGGCGGCCACGGCGACGGCGGCGCCGGTCAGGGCGGCGGCGCGGGTGCGGCGGTCGGTGAGCGAGGGCAGTACGAGCGCGAGCAGGACGGCGGGGAAGGCCGCGTCCAGTCCGAGCGCGTCGGTGTCGCCGATGAGTCCGCCGGCCAGCGCGCCGACCAGGACGGAGGCGTTCCAGATCACGAAGAGGGCGAGGCCGCACACCCAGTACGCGGCCCGGCGCCGTCGCGGGTCGGCCTGGAGCAGGGTGAAGGCGACCGACTCGTCGGTGAGCAGCTGCGCGCCGAGCAGCCGCCGCCACACCGGGCCGTCGAGGGTGTCCGCGACGGTGAAGCCGAAGGGCAGCAGCCGGGCGTTGAGGACGAGACCGGTGACCACGGCGGCGAGCGCGCCGCCGCCGGAGAGCGCGATGCCGACGGCGGCGAACTGGGAGCCCCCGGCGAAGACGAGGACGGACATGGCGACCGGGACCCAGAGCGGGAGGCCGCCGGAGACGGAGATCGCCCCGAACGAGGCGCCGACCAGGGCGTCCGCGAGGCACACCAGGGCGATGTCGCGGAGCGTGGCACGTTCGAGGGTTCGGAGGAGCGAACGCATGTCCAGTAGAGTGAACCCAAAGGGTGTCGTTCGTCAAGGCGAACGCATGGACCTGTGGAGCGAACGCTGATGAGTGGAAGCAGCAGCGGATCCGGATCCGGATCCACCCCCGGCGTATCCGGGACCGAGCTGATCGGGCTGATCTCGGCGTCGATCCGGCGCGAGCGCGAACGCGCCGGACTCTCGATGGCCGAACTGGCCCGCCGGGCCGGGATCGCCAAGTCGACGCTCTCCCAGCTGGAGTCGGGCGTCGGCAATCCGAGCGTCGAGACGCTGTGGGCGCTCGGCGTCGCGCTGGACGTGCCGTTCAGCCGGCTGGTCGACCCGCCCCGCCCGGTGGTCCGGGTGGTGCGGGCCGGCGAGGGTCCGGTCACCCACTCCGAGCGAGCCGACTACGCCGCGACCCTGCTGGCCTCCTGCCCGCCCCACGCCCGGCGCGACATCTACCGGATCGAGGCCGGGCCGGGCGAGACCCGGGCATCCGACCCGCACATGCCCGGCACGGTCGAGCATGTGCTGCTGGGCACCGGGCGGGCGCTGGTCGGGCCGGCCGAGGCACCCGTCGAGCTCGGCCCGGGCGACTACGTGAGCTACCCGGGCGACGCCCCGCACGTGTTCCGGGCGCTGGCGCCGGGCACCCTCGCGGTGATCGTGATGGAGCACGTCTGAGCGGGGCGCCCCGGCGGGCCGGCGGGTGTCAGAGCTTCAGCAGCCGGTCCAGGAAAGGGTTGCCGAACACCCGGTGCGGGTCGTGGCGGTCCAGGACGGTGACCGCCTCGTCCCAGCCGGCCCCGCCGCCGGCGCGGTGGCTCGCCGGGACGATCCGGTCCAGCATGTCCGCGTCGGCCCAGGCGGCGTCCTCGGTGTAGGCCCAGCCCTTGGACCACTCGACGCGCAGACCGGCCCGGGTGCCGTCGAAGGAGCGCAGCAGGGCCTGTTCGAGGTCCCGGGCGAAGCGGTGCAGCCCGGGCGTGCCGGGGAAGGCGAGCACGTCGAGCCAGACCGCGGTGTCCCACTCGGGCCGGTCGGGGCGCGGGCGCAGCGCGGAGAGCAGCGGCGGCCGGGCGCCGGGCACCCCGGACCAGGCCGGGTCGTCCGTACCGGTCACCCGGATCTCCACCGCGCCGTTCACCGGGAACTCGCCGCGGGACCGGTAGTCGTCGAGCAGCCGCCGGTACTGGTCGGCGAATTCGGCCACCACCCACTGGAGGTCGGCGCGCCGGGCGAGGATCGCGTAGCCGTTCGCGGTGACCCGCAGGGTGGTCGGGCGGACGTACTGGAGCAGGGTGCGGGAGGGGCCCCAGAGGTCGGAGTGCAGGCCGCCGGCCAGCAGGTGGGTGAGCACCTCGCCGGTGAGCAGGTCGCGGATCAGCCCGCCGGAGAGCAGGACGTCGGTGAGGTCGCCGGTGAGTCCGATCTTGGCGATCAGGTACTGGAGCCGGCCGAACAGCGGCGCGGTTCCCCAGGCTCCGGCGAGAAGGTCGCCGGCCAGCCGGGCGACCGGTTCCGGGATCGAGTCCGAGAACGGGTAGTTGTAGGGCTCGTCGACGGCGCGGGAGCCGAGCGGGCGGTCCGGGGCGATGCTCCAGGTCTTCAGCCACGGCCGGTCGGTGTAGGCGAACCAGATCGCCTCGGCCCGGCCGTCGCGGTCGACGAAGTCGGCGAAGGTGCGCGGGCGGGAGAGGCCGCCGAGGCCGGTCGTGGTGCCGGGGCGGGCGAAGAGCTCGGTGGCCGGGACGTCCAGCCGGCTGACGCAGCGCAGCGGGCGGTCGGCGCCGGCCCGGAGCACCACCTCGGTGACGAACGCCCGGCCGAGGTGGACCAGGAAGGCGGCGCTGTCCGCCTCTGACCGGTCGAAGGTCCGCAGGGTGTAGCGGTCGGTGGCCGGGTCGAGGACGACCGCGGTCAGGCTGGTCACCTGGTTACTGACCGAGCCGTAGCCGTGGCCGTCGGCCAGCGCTTCGCCGGCGGCGGGGACGGCGGTGCCGTGGCCGCCGATCGCGAGCACGCCGCCGACGGTGAGTTCGCCGGGGGCGGGGACGGCGGTGAGGCCGAGGCCGCGGTCGGCCAGGTGGGCGAGCAACGCCTCCATGGTGGCGCCGGTCCGGGCGCGGACGGTGGTGGGCGAGTCGGCGGTGATGGCGGTGAGGTGGCGGGTGGTGTCGAGCAGCAGCACTCTGGCCGCCTCGGGGGTCCCGTCGGCGACGGTGAGCGGGGCCCAGGTGTGCCGGTGGCCCTGGGCGCGCAGGCGCCAGCCGTGGGCGCGGGCCCAGTCGGCGAGCGCCGGGACCTCTTCGGGCGTGCGCGGGGCGCAGGTCCAGAGCTGGTCGGTGCCGATCTCGCCGGACCAGTTCCGGTAGACGCGCTGGAACACTTCGGTCCCGGCGGGCAGTCCGGGCGGTGCGGGGGCGGCGGCCCGGGCGCTGTCCGGTCCGACGGTGCCGCTGACCAGCCAGCCGGTGGTGCCGAGCGCCGCGGAGAGGCCGAGGAGGCGGCGCCGGCTGAGGCCGCCCTCCTCCGGCTCCCCGGCCGCCGGGCCGGTGGCGGCGCCTCCGGCCGGGTCCTGTCCGTGGTGGTGCCGGTGGTGCTGGTGGTCCGGTGCTGCCGTCATGCCCGCCCCTGTGTCCGGTGGACTTTCGTCCGCTCGCTCCCCCGATTCCGGGTGAGCGTACGAAGCAGTCGCGCGGGTGCCCCGATCCGGCTCATGATCTTCACTCGAAGGTATGAACCTTGCCGGATTTCCCGGTGGGCTCATAGGTTGATCGTGATTCTCGTCCCCGATCTGCTCCGGAGGCCCCACCGTGTCCGCGCCCGTGCCCGCGCCCCTGACCGTCGCCGTCGCCCAGCCCGCCTGCGCCGAACCGGGTCGGCCCGACACGGTCGCGGTCAACGTCGAGCGCCACGCCGCCGCCGTCCGGGAGGCCGCCGCGGCCCGGCTGGTGGTCTTCCCCGAGCTCTCCCTCACCGGCTACGACCTGGCCGCGCCCTCGGTCGACCCGTCCGACGAGCGCCTCGCGCCGCTGGTCGCCGCCTGCGCCGAGACCGGTGCCACCGCGCTGGTCGGCGCGCCGGTGACCGACCCCGACGGCCGCGACTTCATCGCCACCCTCGCCGTCACCGGCGGGGGCGCCACGATCGCCTGCCGCAAGATGAACCTCTGGGGGAACGAGCCCGAGCGCTTCGTCGCCGCCGAACGGCCCGCCCTGCTGGAACTGGACGGCCGGCGGCTGGGCCTGGCGATCTGCGCCGACGCCGCGAACCCCGCGCACGCCGAGCTGCTGGCCGGTCTCGGCGCCGAGGTGTACGTCGCCTCCACCCTGTACGGCGCGGGCCCGGAGGCGCTGGCCACCAAGGCGGCCCGCTACCCGGCCCGGGCGGCGGACAACGGCGTCTGGGTGGTGCTGTCGACCACCGCCGGCCCGAGCGGCGAGTTCGCCGCCAGCTCCGGCGGCTCGGGCGTGTGGGCCCCGGACGGCGGCGAGGTCGTCAAGGCCGGCACCGGGACCGGCGAGATCGTGACCGCCGTCCTGGGCTAGCCGGCGACGTCGGGCGGTCGCGGCGGTCGGGCAGCCGCGCAGTCACGGCGGTCGGACAGTCACGGCGGTCGGGCGGTCGGGCACGATGTCGTACCCGCGCACCGGCCGGAAATACCCCGGGCCGACGCGCGGCTGTGGTCAGCGGAAAGCCGAACCCGGCCGGAGCGGGGACCCTGGATCCGCAGGGGTCCCCGGCCCCCGGTCCGACCGGGACCGTTCAGGAGGTGCAGCGCACGATGGGTGACGAGCAGTACCGGATCGAGCACGACTCGATGGGCGAGGTACGGGTGCCGGCCGCGGCGAAGTGGCAGGCGCAGACGCAGCGCGCGGTGGAGAACTTCCCGGTGTCCGGCCAGCGCCTGGAGCCGGCCCACATCGCCGCGCTGGCGCGGATCAAGGCCGCCGCCGCGCGGGTCAACGCCAGGCTGGGCGTCCTGGACGAGGAGACCGCCGGGGCGATCGTGTCCGCCGCCGAGGAGGTCGCGGCGGGCCGGTGGGACGCGGAGTTCCCGGTCGACGTGTTCCAGACCGGCTCGGGCACCTCCTCCAACATGAACGCCAACGAGGTGATCGCCACCCTGGCCGGCGAGCGCCTCGGCCGGCCGGTCCACCCCAACGACCACGTCAACGCCAGCCAGTCGTCCAACGACGTGTTCCCGTCCTCGATCCACATCGCCGCCACCGCCGCCGTCAGCCACGACCTGATCCCCGCCCTGGAGCACCTGGCCGAGGCGCTGGAGCGCAAGGCGGCGGAGTTCGCGGGCGTGGTCAAGGCGGGCCGGACGCATCTGATGGACGCCACCCCGGTCACCCTGGGGCAGGAGTTCGGCGGTTACGCGGCGCAGGTCCGGCACGGGCGGGAGCGGCTGCTGGCCACCCTGCCCCGGGTCGCCGAACTGCCGCTCGGCGGCACCGCGGTGGGCACCGGCATCAACACCCCGCCCGGTTTCGCGGCGGCGGTGATCGAGGAGGTCGCGCGCGCCACCGACCTGCCGCTGACCGAGGCCCGGGACCACTTCGAGGCGCAGGGCGCGCGGGACGGCCTGGTCGAACTCAGCGGCCAGCTGCGCACCGTGGCGGTCGGCTTCACGAAGATCGCGAACGATCTGCGCTGGATGGGCTCGGGCCCGCGCACCGGCCTCGGCGAGCTCAACCTCCCCGACCTCCAGCCCGGCTCCTCGATCATGCCCGGCAAGGTGAACCCGGTACTGCCGGAGGTGGTGCTGATGGTCTCCGCCCAGGTGATCGGCAACGACGCCACCGTGACGGTGGCCGGGGCGAGCGGGAACTTCGAGCTCAACGTGATGCTGCCGGTGATCGCCCGCAACGTCCTGGAGTCGGTCCGGCTGCTCGCCAACAGCGCGCGGCTGCTCGCCGACCGGGCCGTGGACGGCATCACCGCCAACGTCGAGCGGGCCCGGGAGTACGCGGAGTCCTCGCCCTCGGTGGTCACGCCGCTGAACCGCTACATCGGCTACGAGGAGGCGGCGAAGGTCGCCAAGCAGGCACTGGCGGAGCGGAAGACGATCCGCCAGGTGGTCCTGGAGCGCGGGTACGTCGAGCAGGGACGGCTCACGGTCGGGCAGCTGGACGAGGCCCTGGACGTGCTGCGGATGACCCGGCCGTAACCCCCGGGGGACGGCGCGAGCCGTCCCGGTCGGCACACGCTCCCGGACGGCAGGCCCAGCGGACGGGCAGGCACCCCGGACGGCAGGCCCCGGGCGGCACGCGCCCGGGGCGCGGACGGCGGCCTCGCCGTTCCGCGCCCCGGGTTCCGGGCTTCCGTCGGACGTCAGCCCTTGGCTCGGCCGGCCCGGCCGAGCCGCATCGCGGCTCCGTTCGACGTCATGGTGGCCATCGAGATGGCGGCGAGCCCCAGCAGGAACATCACGCCACCTGCGATCATGCAGGTCACGATGTTCTTGCCCCGGTTCACCTCACCCGAGACGACCCAGGGGGAGACGAACGTCCACGCGCCGAGCAGGGTCGCGGCCCAGGCCCGTGCGTGCGTGCGCTCGTACGCCGAGCCGTAGCCGGCCATCAGCACGCAGTAGGCGATGCCGACGATCAGGCAGGTGACGGTCAGCGTGCTGAAGGCGGTGAAGCCGACGATCCATGGCGAGGCCGCCAGGAACAGACCGGCCAGGACGGCCAGGGCCTCGACGGCCTGGGCCCGTGGGGTCAGAGTGACCCGCTCGTAGTGCTCCCGGAGTTCGACGATGTCCGGATGGTGCTCCATGCCCATCGGGATCTGGGTAGACACCGATACCACCTCCTACGTGCGGAACATGGGGGCGCAAGCCCAGTACCATTCTGGCGCCGTTGGACCGTTTTGCACCTTTTCGCCGGGGAAGCTACCCTGCCCGCCCGCCGGTCCGCCCCCTCCGCCCGACCGGGTGACCTCCGTCTCAACCCCGCCCGCGGCCATTGCGTATGCAACTCGTTGCATAGCAGGATGCCGCTCATGGCACTGGAGCACGCGATCCTCGTCTCGCTGCTGGAACGACCCGGTTCCGGCTACGAGCTGGCCCGGCGCTTCGACCGGTCCATCGGCCGCTTCTGGACCGCCACCCACCAGCAGATCTACCGGGTGCTGCGGCGGATGGAGACGGACGGCTGGGTCTCGGTCGAGGAGGTCCCGCAGGACGGGCGGCCGGACAAGAAGGTGTACTCGGCGGCCGCGCCCGGCCGGACCGCGCTCGCCGCCTGGCTGCGCGAGCCCGTCGAGGCCGAGACGGTCCGCCACGAGCTCGCCGTGCGGATCCGCGCGGCGGCCTTCGACGACCCCGCCGCCCTGATCCCCGAGGTCGAACGGCACCGGGACGGCCACGCCGCCCTGCTCGCCCACTACCTCCACGGCGAGGGGCGCGACTTCCCCGAACCGGACACGCTCGACGCCCGGCAGCGGCTCCAGCACGTGGTGCTGCGCGGCGGCATCGAGTACGAGCGGATGACGCTGGCCTGGCTGGACGACGTCCTCGCCACCCTGCGCGAGCTGGCCGCCGAGGCCGCCGGCCCCGCCGACTGACCCTCCGTGCTCCTCGTCCCACCCTCCACCCAGCTCTCCACCCTCGACCCCCGGGAGCCCGCGATGCTCTTCAACCCGCGTTCCTACGACCCCGCGCAGTTCGACGAGCCGACCCGCCGGCTGCTGCGCGCGACCGTCGACTGGTTCGAGTCGCGCGGCAAGAAGGCGCTGATCGACACCTACATCGATCGCAGCTGGTACGCCGACTTCCTCGAATTCGCCGCCAAGGAAGGCCTGTTCGCCGAGTTCCTGACGCCGTCCGCGGCCGACCCGGACAAGCGCTGGGACACCGCCCGGATCGCCGAGCTCAACGAGATCCTCGGCTTCTACGGCCTCGGCTACTGGTACACCTGGCAGGTCACCATCCTGGGCCTCGGCCCGGTCTGGCAGAGCGAGAACGAGGCCGTCCGGGCGCGGGCCGCCAAGCTCCTGGCCGAGGGCCACGTGATGGCGTTCGGGCTCTCCGAGCGCAGCCACGGCGCCGACATCTACTCGACCGACATGATCCTCACCCCGGACGGCGAGGGCGGCTTCACCGCCACCGGCTCCAAGTACTACATCGGCAACGGCAACGTCGCCGGCCTGGTCTCGGTGTTCGGCCGCCGCTCGGACGTCGAGGGGCCGGAGGGCTACGTCTTCTTCGCCGCCGACAGCCGCCACGAGGCGTACCACCTGGTCAAGAACGTCGTGAACGCCCAGATGTACGTCAGCGAGTTCCGGCTGGAGGAGTACCCGGTCCGCGCCGAGGACGTGCTGCACACCGGCAAGGCCGCCTTCGACGCCGCGCTGAACACCGTCAACGTCGGCAAGTTCAACCTCTGCACCGCCTCCGTGGGCATCTGCGAGCACGCGATGTACGAGGCCGTGACGCACGCCCACAACCGGGTGCTCTACGGAAAGAAGGTCACCGACTTCCCGCACGTGCGGCGCGAGCTGACCGACGCCTACGCGCGACTGGTGGCCATGAAGCTGTTCGCCGCCCGCTCGGTGGACTACTTCCGGACCGCCTCCCCCGAGGACCGCCGCTACCTGCTCTTCAACCCGATGACCAAGATGAAGGTCACCACTGAGGGCGAGAAGGTCATCGACCTGATGTGGGACGTCATCGCGGCCAAGGGCTTCGAGGCGGACACCTACTTCGACAAGGCCGCCAAGGACATCCGGGGCCTGCCGAAGCTGGAGGGCACCGTCCACGTCAACCTGGCGCTGATCCTCAAGTTCATGGCCAACTACCTGTTCGCCCCGGCCGAGTACCCCGCGGTGCCGACCCGCCGGGACGCCGCCGACGACGGCTTCCTGTTCCGGCAGGGCCCGGCCCGGGGCCTGGGCGCGATCCGCTTCCACGACTGGCGGACCGCCTACGACGCGCACGCGCACCTGCCGAACGTCGCCCGGTTCCGCGAGCAGGCCGACGGCTTCTGCGCGCTGCTGCTGGAGCACGCGCCGAGCGCGGAGCAGCAGGCCGACCTGGACTTCCTGCTGGAGATCGGCCAGTTGTTCGCGCTGATCGTCTACGGCCAGCTGGTGCTGGAGCAGGCCGAGCTCACCGGGCTGGACCAGGACCTGCTGGACCAGGTCTTCGACGCGCTGGTGCGGGACTTCTCCGCGCACGCCACCGAGCTGCACGGCAAGGCGTCCACCACCGAGGCGCAGGCGGCGTGGGCGCTGGCGCACGTCCGCCGCCCGGTCGCGGACGGCGCCCGGACGGCGAAGGTGTGGGGCATGGTCGAGGCGCTCTCGGGCGCCTACGAGATGGCGCAGTAGCCGCCCCGCCCGTGGGGGACCCGGGGGTGCCGGTCGGCGGACCGGCACCCCCGGAGTCGTGTCACCGGCGGACCGTCAGAAGGTGAGCTTCCAGCTGTCGATGTAGCCGGTGTCCTGCGGCCCGACGTCCTGGACCTTGAGCTTCCAGGTGCCGTTGGCGGCCACCGCGGACGCGTTCACGGTGTAGGTGGTCTGCACATTGGGCGCGGAGTCGCTGCTGGAGCCCTTCAGGCGGTAGGAGGTGCCGTTGGGCGCGACCAGGTCGATGACCAGGTCGCCGCGGTAGCTGTGCTTGATGTCCACCCCGACCTGGAGCGCGGCGGGCGCGTTGCCGGTACGGCCGGTGACGGTGACGGCCGAGGTGACCGCCCCCCCGTTGTCCGGGATCTGCACGTCGGCGGTGTTCTCGAAGACGGTGCCGGTGGGCGGGGTGGTGCCGCCGGCCGAGAGGGTCCAGATCGCGTACGCGACGGCGTCGCTCATCCGGTCCAGCGCGGTGTCGTTGATGTTGGCGCTGGTGTCGCAGGAGGAGTGGTAGCAGCGGTCGAAGGGCTGGCCCGCCGTTCCGCCCCACTTGGCCGCCTGGGCGCTGGTCTTGGTGTAGTCGGCACCGCTGAACAGGCCGCCGACCCGGATGCCCGCGTCCTGGAACGGGGCGTGGTCGGACCGGCCGTCGCCCTCGAAGTCCTGCTCGGTGCTGATGCCGAGACCGGCGAAGTAGTCGCGGAACAGGGCGTCGAGCGCGCTGTCGTAGCGGTAGGTGAAGTAGCCGGGGTTGGGCGAGCCGATCATGTCGAAGTTCAGATAGGTGTCGATCTTCGAACGGTCGGCGCTGGAGAGGCTGTTGACGTAGTTCTTGGAGCCGATCATGCCGTACTCCTCGGCGCCCCACCAGCCGAACCGCAGGTGCTTGGAGGGCGTGAGCCCGGCCCGGGAGACGGCGAGCGCGGTCTCCAGGATGCCGGCGGAGCCGGAGCCGTTGTCGTTGATGCCCGGCCCGCCGGTGACGGAGTCCAGGTGGGCGCCGGCCATCACGACGTGCGAGGTGTCGCCGCCCGGCCAGTCGGCGATCAGGTTGTAGCCGGTCGAGCCGTTGTAGCTGAAGGTCTTCAGCGCGGTGGTGTAGCCGGCGGCGTCCAGCTTGGCCTTCACGTAGTCGATCGAGGCCTTGTAGCCGGCCCGGCCGTGGGCGCGGTTGCCGCCGTTGGCGGTGGCTATCGACTGGAGCTGGGCGAGGTGGGCCTTGACGTTGGCCACCGGAATGTCGGGGGCGGCGGCCGCGGCCGACGGGGCGGCGACGGGCGTCGTGGGGGACGCGGCCGCGGCCGGGGTCAGCAGGGCGGCCGCGAGGGTGACGACGGCGGCGGCGGACAGGGCGGATCGGCGCAGGCGGGATCGCCTCGGGGCGCGCTCGGTCAATGGAGGCTCCGATATCTGATGGGGCAGAACGGAAGCGCGCCACTCCGCGGGCGGCATTGGGGTGTTGAGGGGGTGTGGGGCCGGCCGCATCGCAAAGTTGACGCGACCATGATGATTGAGGGAACCTCCGGCCCCGTCAAGAGGCGGCGGTCAGAAGGGCGACCGCGGGGGCCGTCAGCCGTCCGAGGCCGGGCGGTCCGGGGTGCGGGGAAGCTCCGCCCGGACGAGGGCGCCGCCGTCGTGGTTGCCGGTGCTGAAGCGGCCGCCCAGCTCCTCGGCGCGCTCCGCCATCGAGCGCAGCCCCAGCCCCGACCCGGCCCGACGGGACCCGTCGGCGCCGACCGGCTCCGGGCGGCCCCCGGGGAAGCCCCGGCCGTCGTCCCAGACCTCGACCACCACCGCCTCCGGCCGCACCCGCAGCGTCAGCCGGGCCTGCCCGGCCGCCGAATGGCGCAGGACGTTGTGCAGCGCCTCGCCGCTGATCCGCAGCACCGCCACCTCCACCGCGGCGGCCAGCGCCGGCGGTGGGTCCGGGTCCAGCACCAGCGCGATCCCGACCCGCGGCCCGTCCAGCTCCGCGACCAGCCGCCGCAGCGCCACCGCCAGCCCCTCCCCCGCCAGCGCGGCGGGCGCCAGCCCCTCGGTGATCCGCCGCAGTTCGTCGATCGCCTGCCCGATCCCCGCCGACACCGCCCGCAGCGAGCGGGCCGCCGGGGAGTCCTCCGGCACGACGGCCCTGGCGGTGTCGACCCCCAGCCGCAGCCCCGAGAGGGTGGGGCCGAGCCCGTCGTGCAGGTCGTGCCGCAGCCGGCGGCGCTCCTCCTCCCGGGCGAGCACGATCTGCCGCCGCCCGCGCTGGAGCTCCTCGTACATGCGCAGCGAGGCGATCGCGGGCGCGGCCTGGTCGGCGAGGAAGCGGAGCACCTCGTGGTCCTGCGCGTCCAGCTCCGGCTGCCCGGCCCGCGGCGGCGCGTAGAGGTCGCCGATCACCGCGCCCTCGTAGCTGAGCGGGAACACCTGGCTGTCGGGGCCGACGGTGCCGACGGAGGCCAGTTCGTGCGGTCCGGTGCGGGTGTGCAGGACGACCCGGGCGCCGGGCAGGCCGAGGGCGCCCACCACGGTGTCGCAGAGCAGCGGCGGGGCGTCGGCCGGGCTGACGGCGCGGCTCAGGCGTTCGGCGAGCTCCCGGACCACCTGGTAGGGGCGGGCCCGGTCGCCGTAGTAGAAGCGGTCGACGGCCCGCACGACCCAGCGGGTGGTGGGCCCCAGCAGTCCGCCGATGGCCAGCGCCCCGGCCGCCAGCAGCTGGGCGCCGGTGTTGCTGGCCGTCGGCAGGGCACGGCGCAGCAGCAGGGCGATGCCGAGGTAACCGGCGATCAGCAGGGCGATCAGCGCGAGGACGCTGAGCATCCGGCGGGTCGCCCGGTCGAGGTAGCGGGAGCGGTCGCGGGTGAACGCGTAGCCGACCGCGCCGAGCATCCACAGCGCCGACCCGGCGAAGTAGGCCACCGCCGCGACGCTCTCCGAACTGCCGATCCGCAGCGCGATGTTGGTCGTGACCAGCCAGACCAGATAGGGCACCAGCACGGCGGTGACGCCGCGGTGCGGCCGCGCCGAGCGGCGCCAGCGGACGGCGGCCACGGTCAGGCTGGTGGCGACGATGCCCCAGGCGACCAGGGTCGCGTGCCATTCGTCGAGCGGCAGTCCGCGGCCGTCCGGGACGAGCACGTCGCCGAAGTAGGGCAGCGGGGTGCCGAGCCGCACGGCGCAGGCGTGCAGTGCGCTCCAGACGGCGACGGCGACGACGAACGCGCGGCCCGGCCCGCCGGGCAGCCGTCCCTCGGGCAGCCAGAGCGGCAGGGCCAGGGAGACGAAGACGAACAGGGTGACCGAGGCGAGCAGCAGCGCGGCGCCGAGGGCCTGCACCGCCGGTCCGGCGTCGGCGGCGGCGCCCGCGAGGAGGGCGAAGCGGGAGAGGCAGCCGCCGAGTCCGGCGGCCAGCAGGCAGCGGCCCAGGCTGCGGCCGACCGGTGCCCCGGCCGGGGCGGGCTCGGACTCGGGGCCGGGGCCGGGGCCGGGGCCTTGGCCGGGGCTGCCGTCGGAGGGCCGGAGGGGAGCCGGCCCGTCGGCGCCGGGTCCGGCGCGGTGGGCGAGGATGAGCAGCCCGGAGAGCGCGAACGCGAAGCCGAGCAGGACGGTCTCGCCGTCGTGGAGGTAGAACGGCACGGCCCAGGCGGCGTCCTGGTGGGTGACGGCGAGCAGCACCCAGCCGAATCCGCTGAGCAGGGTGGCCGCGCAGACCCAGGCGGCCGGGGTGAGGCCGCTGCGCCGGGGTGGCGCGGCCCGGCGGCCCGGCCGGGGGGCCGGCTGCCGCGCGGACGCGGCGGGGAGCCCGGTGGGCGCGGCGGGCCCGGCGGGCGCGGTGGGTGCGGGGCTGTGCCCGGTCCCGGTGGTGGCCGAGGTCGCGGCCGGTTCGCTCATGAGAGCCTCCTCTCCCGCATCCTCGGCTTCCTGGCGTCCCGGGGGCGCGGGACGGCGGTCCGGTCCCGGTCCCGGCCGTACCCGGGGCGGCCGTCGGCCCGCGGGTCCGCCGGGCGGTCCCCGGGCCCGCGACCCGCCCCGGCAACTGCCTGCCTGCCTGCCGGGTGGCCCGACGGGCGGCGGCGGGCCGGCGGGTCAACTGTCGCCGAGGCCCATGTCCCTGGCCCGGGCGACGGCCTCCGCCCGGGTGGCGACGTGCAGCTTCTCGAAGATGTGGGTGACGTGGTTGCGCACCGTCTTCTCCGCGACCACCAGCTCGCGGGCGATCCGGCGGTTGTCCAGCCCCCGGGCCACCAGGTCGAGGACCTCCGCCTCGCGGGCGGTGAGCGCCGGGAAGAGCTGCCCGGCCTCCCGCACCCGGGCGCCGGCCAGCAGGGTGGTGATCCGCTCCGCCACGTCCGCGCCGAACACCGCGCCACCGGCCGCGACCGTCCGCACCGCGTGCAGCACCTCCTCCCGGCCCGCGCCCTTCACCAGGTAGCCGCGGGCCCCCGCCTGGAGCGCGGCGAGCAGGCTCCCGTCGTCGTCCGCCATGGTGAGCATCAGCACCGGCGGGGCCGGCCGGTCGGCGGAGAGCCGGCGGGTGGCCTCCAGCCCGGAGCCGTCCGGCAGGGAGAGGTCCATGACCACCATGTCCGGACGGTGCCGGGCGACCGCCTCCGGCACGTCGCCCACGCGCTCGGCCTCGGCCACGACGACGATGCCCTCGGCACTCTCCAGGGCGGCCCGCAGCCCCTCCCGGAACAACGGGTGGTCGTCGACGATCAGGACCCGTACGGGTCCGGCCGACGGCGCCTCGTCCGGTTGCGGTCCCCCGGCGCGGGGGTCTTCGGCGGGCTGCTCTTCATCCACCCGGCCGACACTACCAGCGATGCCGGTGTGACTTTCCGTGATCATGACGCCGGGGCCGCCGGGTCGGCCGGGCGAACGAGACCGCTGCCCCATGCGCCCGGGACAACGGGCGGCCGAGACTGGTGGGAACGCCTCCGACCCGGCGACCGCCCCCCGGTGGACCCACCCTCACCCGTCCCTAGGCGGTGCCATGACCACGGTGACCCCTCTCCCGCCCCTGCCGCGCACGCCCGCCGGGGTCCCGCCGCGCCGGACGCCCGCACAGCGCCGGCTCACCGGGGCCGCGGCGCTCACCGTGCTCTGCCTGGCGGTCGCCGCCCTCTGGGGCTGCTACGTGCTGGTCCACCTGGACGCGCCCGGGGTGGAGGCCCCCCGCGACCAGCTCGCCATCCTGGTCTACGCGCTGCCCACCGCCGCCGCGGGCATGCTGCTGCACGCCCACCGTCCGGGAAATCCACTCGGTTGGGTGATGCTCCTCTACGCGCTGACGTCGATGCTGCCGAGCGCGGCCGCCGCGCCCGTCTGGGTGGAGGTCTCCGACCCCGGTCTCGTCGGCGCTGCCGCCGTGGTGCGCGCGGTGTGCGACACGGTCAGCCAGACGCTGTTCTACGTCCTGCCGCTCTGGCTGCCCGCCGGACGGCTCACCGGTCGCAGGTGGTGGTGGTACATCGGCGCCGTCACCGCGTGGGTGCTCCCGGACACCATGTCCTTCCTGGACCGCGCGACCGTGTTCGGCCGGCCGAATCCGCTCGCCGACAGCGCCGTCGCGAACGCCTTCGGCTCCGTGTCCGACCAGCTCGACCGCCTCTACGACCCGGTCAACTACCTGCTGATCGGTGTCGCCGCCGCCGTGCTGCTGGTCCGGCTGCTCCGCCGGAGCGCGCCCCGTCACCGCGCCCACCTGGCCGGCATGCTCGGCGCCTACCTGCTCTGGGCCGGAATGCAGGACTACTACACCCGGCGGTTCCAGTACGAGTACTGGCTGAGCTACTCGCTGTTCACGGCGGCGGGCGCGGTGTGGGCGGTCGCGGTGGCGTACCTGGTGGTGCGCGACGGCGGGTGGCGGCTGGACCGGGCCGCCCGGTCCGTGCTCGGCGGCCTGCTGCTCGCCGCCGGGCTCACCGTGGTGTTCGTGGTCTGCGCGACCGTGCTCTCGGGCTGGCTGGTGCCCGGCCGCGGCGGTGCCGCCCTGCTGCTGATCGCCCTGCTCCTCGCCCTGGGCGCGGGCCTGCCCCGGGCCGGCCGGCGGGCGACGGGCCTCGTGGACCGGCTCTACTACGGCGAACGCGCCCAGCCCTACCAGGTGCTCCGCACCCTGGCCGGGCAGGTCCGGCAGGTCGTCGACCCGGAGCGGCTGCCGTCCGCGCTCTGCGGCACCGTCGCCGAGGAACTGCGGCTGCCGGGTGTGGCACTGGCCGTCACCACCAGGGCCGGGCGTCGCCCGCTGGCCGCGGTGGGGCGGTTGGACGGACCGGTCCAGGGTTTCGCGCTGGTCCACCACGGCACGACGATCGGGGAGCTGACCGTGGGACTGCGGGCCGGCGAGGAGCGGCTCGACCCCAGCGACGTCGACATCCTGCGCTCGCTGGCGGACCAGGCCTCGCCGGCCGTCGCCTCGCTGCGGCTCCGGGAGGACCTCCAGGCCGGCCGGGAACAGATCGTCGCGGCGCGGGAGGAGGAACGGCGGTGGCTGCGCCGGGACATCCACGACGGGCTCGGACCGGCGCTGGCGGGGCTGCGGCTGCGGGTCGACAACGCGGCCTCGGCCGCCGGGGCCGCGGGCACTGCCGGGACTGCGGCGACTGCGGCGACTGCGGCCGGGTCGGGCGGCGCGGGCGGCGCGGCCGGCCCGGCCTCCGGGAGAGGAACCGACGCGCTGGCCCTGACGCTGCGGGGGATCTCCGACGACCTGGCGCTGACGATCAAGGAGGTGCGGCGGATCACCGACCGGCTCGGGCCCGCACCGCTCGGCGAGTTCGGCCTCACCCGGGCCGTCGAGCACCTGGCGGCCACGTTCAGCGGCGACGGCCTCGCCGTCAGCACCGCGCTGCGGCCGGACCCGCTGCCGGAACTGCCGGCCGCCGTCGAGGTGGCGGCCTACCGGATCACCGCCGAAGCGCTGAACAACGTGCTCCGACACGCCCGCGCCCGGCACGCCGAGGTGGCCCTGCGGGTGGACGAGGAGAACCTCGTGCTGACCGTCCAGGACGACGGGATCGGCCTCGGCGACCCCCAGGCGCCCGACGAGTACCCGGGCCCCGGTGACCCGGGCCCGGTCGACCCCGGCTCGGCCGACCCCGGCTCGGCCGACGCTGGCACTGCCGACACCGGCACGGGCTCGAACGAGCCGGGCGACGCCGGACCTGCGGACCCGGACCGGGCCGCCGGGGTCGGGCTGCGGTCGATGTCGGACCGCGCGGCCGAGATCGGCGGCCGCTGCACCGTCGGCAGCCTCCCCACCAACGGCACCCGGGTCCTCGCCGTCCTCCCCCGCCACCCCTTCCGCAGCCCCCGGCCCGGCGCCTGAACGTTCCGCCGGGTGCCCCACGCGTGCCCCCGTGCCCCCCGCGCGGTGAGGCACGGGGAGCACGGGGGCGACGGGGGCGGGACGGCGGAGGTCAGTTCTTGCAGTCCTTCTCGCCGGGCTTGCAGCGGTGCTCGGTGGCCGTGGTCCCGTCGGCGGGCGCCGCCGCCTTGGCCAGCGCGCCGGCGGCGCTCCTGATGATCACGGTGGCGGTGGCGATGCAGGCGACTACGGAGGCGACGCCGAACGTCCTCGTTCTCGTGTTCGTTGCCATGAGTGGTGCTCCAGACTTTTCTCTCCCCGAGCGGTCCGACCGATCGACCGCTCCGCCCCCCACTCTGGTCGGCGGCGCGCCCCGGGCACATGGGCCTGCCGTCCTGTTCCGGTCCCAGGACGGGTCCGCGGACGCGAACCGTCGACACCGAACCACCGGCCCCCGCCGGGGTGGCGGGGGCCGGTGGCCGGAAAGCGGAGCGGGTGGAAAGCGGAGCGGTCGGGGAACGGGGCGGTCGGGGAACGGAGCGGCCGGGCGGCAGGACCGCCGCGGGAGCCGTCATGGCCGGCTGCGCCGTTCGGCGCGGCGCCGGGCCAGCGAGTTCCTGGTCGCGGTGGTGCGGCGCGGCGCGTCCAGCGCGAGGCAGAGCACCTCGGCGCCGAGCGGGCCGGCCTCCAGCCGCAGCGGACAGCCCCGGGTCGCCAGCAGCAGATCGCCGTCGACGGCCAGGTGGTCCGGCTCGTCGGCGGTCCGGCCGACCAGCAGCGAGCCCCGGACCACGAACAGCACGGTCTCGCCGTCGGACCGCCCCGGCAGCGCGTGGTGCGCGCCGGGGCTGAGCCGCAGGTGGTCGAAGGTCTCGCAGGCGCTGGTGAGCATGGACCGGCGCGCCAGGCAGCGGACGCGGACGCGTTCGCCGTTCGGGCCGAGGATGACGGTGGCCGCGGCCGTGGCGGTGGTGACGATCATCGTGCGTCGCCTCCTTCGGGGCTCGGCGGGGTCTCGGGACGGTCGGGGGTGTCGGCGGCCGGGGCACCGTTGGTGGTCGGGGCACCGTTGGTGGTCGGGGCACCGTTGGTGGTCGGGGCACCGTTGGTGGTCGGGGCACCGTTGGTGGTCGGGGCGCCGTTGGTGGTCGGGTGCTCGGTGACCGGACGTTCGGCGACCGGACGTTCGGCGACCGGCTGCTCGGTGACCGGCTGCTCGGTGGTCGGGCGCCCGGCCGCCGGGTGGGCGGTGGCACCGCCCGGGCGGCCCGCGACCGCGAGGATCGCGTGGAAGTACTCGAGCCCGGCGGTGCCGGCCGTGAGCACGGTGCGCGCGCCGAACGGCAGGGTCAGGGCGGTGCCCTCGACCAGCGGGAATGCGGATTCGGCGACCGTCGACGCGTCGGTCCCGGCCTCGGGCACCGTCGCGGTGCCGGAGCCGGCCGTGATGTAGAGGGCGCGTTCGACGCCCTCGGCGGCGACCTCGACGCTGCGCCCCGGGTCGAGCCACTGCAGTCCGACCGCACGGAGCGGTCCGGCCAGCACCCGGCTCGGGTCGACGGCACCGCGGCGGCGGAGGTCGGTGATGACGGTGCCCGTCATGACGGGAACTCCTTCTGCTGAGCTGCGGTCCCTGCTGGGCCGCTTCTGGTCTCCACGGTGCTGCGCCTGCCGTCCCGGCCGCACGGGGACGCGGTCCCGTCCTGCTCCCGGCCGGCGGCCGGGTGCCCGTCCCCCCGGTTCGGCACCGCGCCCGGGCCGGTCCCGGCAGCAGCCCGGCTGTGCGGGACGGCGACCCGGGCGGGCCGGGCGGCGCCGACGGCCAGGTCGCCCGCGGCGGCCCGCAGCACCGCGCCGTCCACCGGGGTCAGCAGCCGTCCGTCGACGCAGTACGGACGTCCCAGGTCGGCGAGGAGCAGCAGACCGGGCCGGGTGGTGGCGACGGCCGCGGCGGCGAGCCGGTCGAGGTCCGCCCCGGCGGGCAGGGCGGTCGCGGAGCCGTTGCGCGCGAGCAGATCCCGGTGGGCCCGGCCGGACGGGCCGGCGGACAGCCCGAGCCGGGCCGCCACCGCGGCGGCGAGCAGCAGGCCCAGGGCGTCGGCGTCGCCGGGCGCCGGCGCGGGACCGGGGGTCGCGCGCACGGCGGCGGCGAGGCTGCGGCCGTAGCCGAGGGCGAGGGCGGGGCCGGTCTCGTCCGGGTCGAAGCAGACCAGGGCGGCCCGGGCGTCGGCGCACAGGGCGAGCAGGGCGGTCAGGGTCCGGGCGTCGTGGCGGGCCGCGGGCGTGAGCAGGCCCGCGAGCGCCGGGCCGTGGGCCGGGCAGACGGCGAGCACGTGCCGGACGACGGCGACGAGCCCGGCCCTGGTCCGCGCGGCGGGCCCGGCGGCGAGCAGGTCGGAGCGGACCCAGGCCAGCGCGGCCGGGACCGGACGGTGCAGGGCGAGGGCTGGACCGCAGGCGGCGGCGAGGTCGGTCGGCACCCGGACGGCGGCCGGGACGGCGCAGGCGCGTTCGCCTCCGACCGCGATCACCGTGCCGTCGGGGAGGGTCCCGGCGTCCGTCCGGCCGCCGGTGGCCGGGTCGGTGGGGAGGGGCCCCGCGCGGACCTCGCGCGGGGCCTGCGCGCGGACCTCGTGCAGGACGGTGGGCGCCCGGGCCTCGGCGAGCGCGCGGACCCGGGCGAGCTGCTCCGGGGGCGCGGTTCCGTCGGTGACGAGGACGAACCGCCGATCTTCGAACTCGGCGATCCGCGCGCCCAGTTCGCCCCAGGAGCGCTCGTCGCCGCGGACCGCGAGGGTGAGGTGCGCGGCACCGGCCTGGATCCGCCGGTCCAACCGGGCGCTGCGACGCATGGGGGCCTCCTCCCGTTCGGGGTCGGAGGCCCAGCGTGTCCTGCCCGTCGCCCCGGGCGCCTGAGCCCCGGAGCCCGTCCGTGCCCTGCCCACCGGGCGGGACACCCGGGCCGTGGGGCGCGGGGGCCTCGGGCGCGGCAGCTGCGGGCCGGGCAGCGTCGGGCGCGGCGGTCGGCGAACGCTTTCAGCCGTCGAGCGTCGGCGCGCACCCCGTGGCCGTCACCGCCGACCAGGCGCGCAACCACCCCGCCGCGCCGACGAGTTCACGCCCGCCCAGGTCGTCGACGAGCACCCCCGCGCCGATCCCGGACGGCAGCGGCAGCCACCGCCCCGCGACGCGGCGGCGCACGGTGCCGGCGAGCGCCTCGCCGAGCGCGATCGACTCCAGCAGCGGGTGCCAGAGCGGGAGTTCGAGCCTTCGCATCAGCCCGAGGATCCGTTCGGCCTGCCCCTCGTCGACCAGGCCGCGGCGCCGGGCCACCACCGTGCTCAGCGCCATGTCGACGCAGACCGCCTCGCCGTGCAGCAGCTCCGGCAGTGCACGTGTCTCCACCGTCGGACTGAACGTGTGCCCGTAGTGCCCCAGGCGCTCGCGGCCGTCCCTACCACCGCCGTCCGTACCACCGCCGACCGTGGCTCCGACGACGCGCGCGAGCACGGCCGCGCCGATGCCGGCGGCCTGGAACCGGGTGTCGAGCAGGTCCCGGCCGCGTCGCTCCAGCAGCCCGAACAGGTCCGCGTCCGCGATCAGCGCGACCTTGAGCACCTCGGCGAGACCACTGGCGACATGGCGGCGCCCCAGAGTGACCAGGAAGGCCGGATCGACCAGCGTCTCGGCCTCGGGGCGATGGGCGAACAGGCCGTGCAGGGTGGTGGGGACCCGCACGAACGGCGTGGAACGGCGGTAGAGGGTGCAGGCGAGCCCGACCACCTCGGCGAGCGCGCCGCCGCCGACCGCCAGCACCGGCGCGCCCCGGCGGGAGATCCCGACGGAGTCCATCCGGTCGGCGACCTGGAACACCGCGTCCATGGTCTTCACCTGCCCGTGCGCGGGCAGCACCAGCGTCTCGTGGTCGACGCCCCGGGTGTCCAAGTAGTGGCGGAGCCGGTGGCCGTGCAGCTCGTGCACCCGGGCGTCGACCACGACGAGCCGGCGTCCGGGCGGACCGCCGGCCACGGCGAGCGCCGGGTTGCCCGGATCCAGCAGGCCGGGCACGAAGCGGAGCCCCGGCCCGCCGGGACCTCCGGGGTCTCCGGGACCTCCGGGGGCGGCGACGGGGGCGGACGGGGTGGGGGGAGGCCCGAGGGGAGCGGGGCCGGGCTGGGTTCGGGGGACGTTCACGGGTCGGCTCCTTCGAGCGGGTCGGCTCCCCGGGCCGCACGGGACGGCGCAGGGCGGGCGCGGGTGGATGCGGGCGGACGCGGGGGGACGCAGGGGAACGCGGAGGGAGGGCCCGGCGGACGAGGGACGGGCCCGCCGGGCCGCTGTCGCCACGGTGCCGCGCCCGCCGTCCCGGTTGCACGGGTGGACGGCCCCATCCCCGTCCCGGCCCCGGGCGGGACCGCGCCCCGGTCCGGCCGTCCGGGGTGCGGTCGCGTCCCGGGGACGGCCGGTCCCCGGGAGACCGCGGTCCGTCCGGCCGCCCCGGCGACGTACGGTGGAACGGAGAGGCCGCACCCATGCCCGCCACCCGCATCCACTTCGCCGACCGCACCGACGCCGGCCACCGGCTGGCCGCCCGGCTCGCCCACCTGCGCGACCCCGGCACCGTGGTGGTCGCGCTGCCGCGCGGCGGGGTGCCGGTGGCCGCCGAGGTGGCCGCCGCGCTCGCCGCACCACTGGACATCTGCGTCATCCGCAAGCTGGGCGTCCCCGAGCAGCCGGAGCTGGGGATGGGCGCGATCGGCGAGGACGGGGTGCGGGTGCTCAACGAGCTGGTGCTGCGCCCCGCGCGGGTCACCGCGGGGGAGCTGGCCGCCGTCGAGGCCCGCGAACGGGCCGAGCTGGAACGCCGGGCCCGCCGCTACCGGGGTGACCGGCCACCGGTCGACCTGCACGGGCGGACGGTGGTCGTGGTCGACGACGGCGTGGCGACCGGTTCGACCGCGCGGGCCGCCTGTCTGATCGTGCGGGCGCGCGGCGCCCGGCGGGTGGTGCTCGCCGTCCCGGTGGCGCCGGAGGACTGGACGGAACGGCTCGGCGACGTCGCGGACGAGCTGGTGTGCGTCGGCACGCCCTCGCCGTTCTTCGCGATCGGCGAGTTCTACGCCGACTTCTCGCAGACCGGGGACGCCGAGGTGCTGCGCCGGCTCGCCGAGGCCGAAGCCGGGCCCGTCCCCGAAGCCGCGACCGGCACCGGACCCGAACCCGGCACCGGCACCGGACCCGGACCCGTGACCATTCCCGGCACCGCGACCGGCACCGGACCCGGACCCGCCGCCGACCGGGAGCTGACCCTCCCCGCCGCCGGCGTCCGGCTGACCGGCCGGCTGACCGTCCCCGGTGGCGCCCGCGGCATCGTGGTGTTCGCCCACGGCAGCGGCAGCGGCCGGCACAGCCCGCGCAACCGCCGGGTGGCCGAGGAGCTGAACCGCGCCGGGCTGGCCACCTTCCTGTTCGACCTGCTCACCGAGGACGAGGCGCCGGACCGGCGGAAGGTCTTCGACGTCGCCCTGCTCGGCGCCCGGCTGACCGACGTCGCCCGCGCCCTGCCCGTGGACCCGGCGGCGGCACCGCCCGTCGGCCCGCCCCTCCCCCTCGCTCTGTTCGGCGCGAGCACCGGCGCCGCCGCCGCACTGTGGACGGCCGCCCGGCTCGGCGACGGGGTGGCCGCGGTGGTCTCCCGGGGCGGGCGGCCGGACCTCGCCGGGCCCGGCACGCTGGCCGCCGTGACCGCGCCGACCCTGCTGGTCGTCGGCGGCCGGGACCTCGAGGTGATCGACCTGAACCGGCGGGCGCGCGAGCACCTGCGCTGCGAGAGTGAACTGGCGGTGGTCCCGCACGCCGGCCATCTGTTCGAGGAGCCCGGCACGCTGGACCGGGTCGCCGAGCTGGCCCGCGACTGGTTCGTCGAGCACTCCGGCGGGGGCCCGCGGGCCTCCGGGAACCCGCAGGCCCCCGGGGACCCGCCGGAGGCCGTTACGCAGAACCCGTGAAACCTCGCCGATCGGCCGGTCATTCTGCACAGCCCGATCGGCGATTTCCTGATCACCTTGTACACATTGAACAGTGAAAACCCGACCTGTTGCCCAACCACCCCGACTGGAGCAAGCTCTCGGCTCAACCGCCCGCGCAGCCTTGCCCACCCACCCAGCGGCGCGGCCGCCACCAGCGGATGCCTCAACGCCGAGGCCTCAATGTGGAGGAACGACCGATGACCCCGCAGTCCCACGCCCTTGAGCTGACCCCCGAGGAGCGCGAGGCCGGTCTCGACGCCGAGCAGCTGCGCCGCCTCGTCGGCCTCGTCGAGCACGACCCCGCCACCGACCCGTTCCCGGTCACCGCGCAGGACGCCGTCGTGTTCGTGGTCGGCAACGCCACCCAGACGGCCCAGTTCTACCAGGTCGTCTTCGGCATGGAGCTGGTCGCCTACTCCGGCCCGGAGACCGGCCGCCGCGACCGCAAGGCCTACGTGCTGCGCTCCGGCTCCTGCCGCTTCGTGATCAAGGGCGGCGTCGCCCCGGACAGCCCGCTGCTGGACCACCACCGCCGCCACGGCGACGGCGTCGTCGACCTGGCGATGGAGGTGCCGGACGTCGACAAGTGCATCGCGCACGCCCGCGCCCAGGGCGCCACCGTGCTGGAGGAGCCGAACGACGTCTCCGACGAGCACGGCACCGTCCGCCGCGCCGCGATCGCCACCTACGGCGAGACCCGCCACACCCTGGTCGACCGCTCCCGGTACACCGGCCCCTACCTGCCGGGCTACATCGCCGCCCAGAGCCGGGTGAAGCACCCCGAGGGCTCGCCGCGCCGCCTGTTCCAGGCGCTGGACCACGCGGTCGGCAACGTCGAGCTCGGCAAGATGGACGAGTGGGTCACCTTCTACAACAAGGTCATGGGCTTCGTGAACATGGCCGAGTTCGTGGGCGACGACATCGCCACCGACTACTCCGCGCTGATGTCCAAGGTCGTCGCCAGCGGCAACCACCGGGTGAAGTTCCCGCTCAACGAGCCGGCCATCGCCAAGAAGAAGTCGCAGATCGACGAGTACCTGGAGTTCTACACCGGCCCGGGCTGCCAGCACATGGCGCTGGCCACCAACGACATCCTCACCACCGTCGACGTGCTGCGCTCGCGCGGCGTCGAGTTCCTCAACACCCCCGACTCGTACTACGACGACCCCGAGCTGCGCGAGCGGATCGGCCACGTCCGGGTGCCGATCGAGGAGCTGAAGAGCCGCGGCATCCTGGTCGACCGCGACGAGGACGGCTACCTGCTGCAGATCTTCACCAAGCCCATCGGCGACCGCCCGACCGTCTTCTACGAGTTCATCGAGCGGCATGGTTCGCTGGGCTTCGGGAAGGGCAACTTCAAGGCGCTCTTCGAGGCCATCGAGCGCGAGCAGGACGCCCGCGGCAACCTCTGAGACCGGCCCGCCCCACGGGCGACCGGCCACCGCTGGAGCCGTACGAAGGTCTGGGCCCCGGAGGGTCCGGGAGGAGCAGGGACGATGGCGTACTACCGGCAGCTGGGCAGCATCCCGCCCAAGCGGCACACCCAGCACCGCACACCCGAGGGCGGGCTGTACTACGAGGAGTTGATGGGCGAGGAGGGGTTCTCCTCGGACTCCTCGCTGCTCTACCACCGGGGCATCCCCTCGGCCGTCGTGAACGCGGTCCCGTGGGAGCTGCCCGACCAGTCGACGGTCGCCAACCACCCCCTGCTCCCCCGGCACCTCAAGCTGCACGAGCTGTTCGCGGGCCAGGAGTGGAAGTCCGCGGACGTCGTCGGCAGCCGCCGGCTCGTCCTCGGCAACGGCGACGTGCGGATCTCGTACGTCGCCGCCGGGGCGCCGAGCGAGCTGTACCGCAACGGGCTCGGCGACGAGTGCGTGTACGTGGAGTCCGGCTCCGGCACCCTGGAGACGGTCTTCGGCACGCTGGAGGTCGGCCGGGGCGACTACGTGATCATCCCCCGGGCGACCACCCACCGCTGGGTGCCGACCGGCGACGAGCCGCTGCGCGCCTACTGCATCGAGGCGAACAGCCACATCACCCCGGTCAAGCGCTTCCTCTCCAAGTACGGCCAGCTGCTGGAGCACGCGCCGTACTGCGAGCGGGACCTGCGCGCCCCGTCCGGTCCGCTGCTGGTGGACGGCACGGACGTCGACGTCCTGGTCAAGCACCGCGGTCCGAACGGCATCGCGGGCACCCGGTACACCGTGCCGCACCACCCGTTCGACGTGGTCGGCTGGGACGGCTGCCTGTACCCGTACGCGTTCAACATCAGCGACTACGAACCGATCACCGGGCGGATCCACCAGCCGCCGCCGGCCCACCAGGTGTTCGAGGGCAACGGGTTCGTGATCTGCAACTTCGTTCCCCGCAAGGTGGACTACCACCCGCTGTCGATCCCGGTGCCCTACTACCACTCCAACGTGGACAGCGACGAGGTGATGTTCTACTGCGGCGGCGACTACGCGGCGCGCAAGGGTTCGGGCATCGCCCAGGGTTCGATCTCGCTGCACCCGGGCGGGCACACCCACGGCCCGCAGCCGGGCGCGTACGAGCGGTCGATCGGCGCGGAGTTCTTCGACGAGCTCGCGGTGATGGTGGACACCTTCCGCCCGCTGGAGCTGGGCGAGGGCGGCCGGGCGAGCGAGGACCCGAACTACGCCTGGACCTGGGCCGGTCGGGGGCCGCAGTCGTGAGCACCACCCCCGCCGACCCCACCGCCGCCGGGGCGGCCGCCGTCCCGCCGCTGTTCCAGGGGCTGTTCGACGACGCGGCGGTGTTCCCGCCCGGGAACCTGCCCGTCGCCGAGGCGGTGCCCGCGCACCTCGCGCACCGCGCCGCCCGGTACGCCGAAGCCGTCGGCCCGCTGCTCTGCGGGGCGGGCCGGCTGGGCGAACTGGCCGCCGCGGCGCACGCGGTGGGCGGCACCGGCTCCCGGCTCCGGGTCGGCCTGGTGCTGCCGGGGGGCAGCTCCGAGCTCGGCCCGGCCCTCACCGCCGCCGCCCCGTTCCTGGTGGCCGGCGTCGAACTGGCCACCCGGGACGCCCGCGAGGCCGTCGCCGCGCTCGACCTGCTGCTGCCGCCGGACGTACCGGCCGCCGTCGAACTGCCGCGCGAACTGCTGCGCGGCGACGGGCTGGAGGAGGTCCTGGACGTCCTGGTCGACAGCCCGTACCGGGCCAAGTTCCGCACCGGCGGCGTGGTCGCCGGCGCCTTCCCGGACGAGGCCGAGCTCGCCGGCTTCCTCACCGGGTGCGCGCAGCGCGGCCTGCCGTACAAGTGCACCGCCGGACTGCACCACGCCGTCCGGCACACCGACCCGGCGACCGGCTTCGAGCACCACGGCTTCCTGAACGTGCTCCTGGCGGCGGCGGAGACCGACCCGAAGGCGGCGGCCGACATCCTGGCCGAGCGCTCCGGCGAGGCGCTCGCCGAGGCCGCCCGCTCACTGACCGACCGTCAGGTGACGGTGATCCGCAACTCGTTCACCGCGTTCGGCACCTGTAGCATCGCCGAGCCCCTGGACGACCTGGCCGCCCTCGGCCTGCTGTCGCCCGCCCTGACGTCCCAGGAGGACCGTTGACCACCCCCCGCAGCTGGCTCGCGCCCGCGAACGACTCGCCGTTCGGCGTGCACAACCTGCCGTACGGCGTCTTCACCGCGGCCGACCGGCCGGGCACGCGACGGATCGGCGTCCGGATCGGCGACTTCGTGCTCGACGCGGGCGCCGCCGCCCGGGCCGTCGGGGAGCCCTCCGTCCTGCTCGACGCGGACTCGCTCAACCCGCTGCTGGCGGCCGGCCGCCCGGTGTGGACCGAGGTCCGCGCCTCGCTGACCCGCTGGCTGACCGACGAGGCCCACCGGGACGCGCTCTCCCCGCTGCTGCTGCCGCTCGCCGAGGTGGCACTGCACCTGCCGTTCGAGGTCGCCGACTACGTCGACTTCTACGCCTCCGAGCACCACGCCACCAACCTGGGGAGGATCTTCCGCCCCGGGTCGGAGCCGCTGACGCCCAACTGGAAGCACCTGCCGATCGGTTACCACGGCCGCTCCGGCACCGTGGTGGTGTCCGGCACCCCGGTGAGCCGCCCGCAGGGGCAGCGCAAGGCGCCGGCCGACGCCGTCCCGTCCTTCGGGCCGACCCGTCGGCTGGACATCGAGGCCGAGGTCGGCTTCGTCGTCGGCGCGCCCTCGGCGCTGGGCGAGCCGGTCGGTCTGGACGACTTCCGCGAGCACGTCTTCGGCGTCTGCCTGGTCAACGACTGGTCCGCGCGGGACATCCAGGCCTGGGAGTACGTGCCGCTCGGCCCGTTCCTCGGCAAGTCCTTCGCCACCTCCGTCTCGCCGTGGATCGTGCCGCTGGCCGCCCTCGAGCACGCCCGGGTCGCCGCGCCGGCCCGTGACGTCGAACTGCTCCCCTACCTCGACGACCGCGCGGACGACCGGCACTGGGGCCTGGACCTCGCCCTGGAGGTCCTGCTGAACGGCCACCGGATCTCCCGCCCGCCGTTCGCCTCGATGTACTGGACAGCCGCCCAACAGCTCGCCCACATGACGGTCAACGGCGCCTCGCTGCGCACCGGCGACCTGTTCGCCTCCGGCACGATCAGCGGGCCGGAGCCGGAGACCAGAGGCGCGCTGATCGAGCTGACCTGGAACGGCGAGAACCCGCTCAAGCTCGCGGACGGCACGACCCGGACCTTCCTGGAGGACGGCGACGAGGTGACCGTCACCGCGACCGCCCCGGGGCCGGACGGGACCGTCGTCGGCTTCGGCGAGGTCACCGGCCGCATCACCCCCTGACCCGGCGGGGCCACCACCCGGGCCCCGCCGCGGCACCACCCGCACCACCCGCACCACCCGCACCACCCGCAGTATCGGCACGACGGAGGGCGGCACCGGTCACACCGGTGCCGCCCTCGGTGCGCTCATTTCCCGCAGGAGTCAACGGCTTCCATTCCGGTCACGTCGACCTGAGGGACGGTCCGCTCCGCGCGGTCCGTCCCGGCTCGCAGCACGACCTCCGCCCGGTCCGCCCGGACCAGTTCCCCGCACAGCTCCGCGGTCCCGGTCCGCACCCGGACCAGGTGCGACGGGGGCGCCTCCGTGGTCGCCCAGGCCAGACCCAGCGCCCCCACGATCAGCACCAGTCCGACCGCGCAGCACCCCGAGGCCCGGGCCAGCGCCCGGGTCACCCGCCCCACCTCCCGCTCCGTCCAGCGCCGCAGCGCCTGCCCGCCGAGCAGGATCTCCTCGCCGGGCACACCGTGCGCCGCCCGGACCGCCAGCAGCGAGCCCGTCACCAGGAGCAGGAACGCCAGCGCGAGCAGCACCGTCGCCGTGTCGCCCGCCCAGTCCGGGAGCTGGTCGAGGCTGTCCCGGCCCTTCAGCAGCACCAGGACGGCGAGCAGCGCGGTCAGCCCGGTGAGACCGGTGCGCCAGCCCTCGGCCTGTCGGCGCAGCTCCGGGAGGCGGGTGAACTCCAGGTCCCGGGCGAGTTCGGCCCAGCGCCGGTCGGTACGTGCGGTCACGGGGCGATCCGCCAGCTGGCGCCGCAACCGACGAAGCGCACGTCGGAGGGGATGCTGGGATGCCCGTGCCCGCACTCGCAGAAGTGCACCTCGCCGTGCAGCGGCTCCGGCTCCGCCTGTGCGGTGCCGCCCGAGCGCCCGGAGAGGCGGTCAAACAGGCCCTTGGTGCCCGTGCCGGGGTTGCCGCGCCGGAACTCCGTGCCGGTCCGACCGTGGCAGCGCGGGCACGTCCCGGAGACGCGGACCGACCGGCCGTCCGGCGCGGCGGACTGGCTGAACGGGGTGCCGTCTACCTCGCCCAGGTCGGCCTCGGCGTAGGGCAGGTGGTGGTCGTGCGGGGGCGGGGTGGTGCTCATGACCGTTCTTCCTCTTCGTCGTCTTCGTCCTGGACAGCGGTGGCGGCCGGGAGTTCCAGTCCGAACAGCCCCGCGTAGAGCGTCAGCCGGTCGCGGACCCAGCCGGGCGTCCCGCCGACTCCTTCGGCTGCGAACGCCAGCCGCTCGGGTGTCACCGGGCCGGTGAGCCCCGGGAGCATGCCGTCCAGGCCGACCGAGAGGATCGCGAGGTCCTGCCAGCACGGCTGGACCGGGGGGACGTCCGGGAACGTGCTGGGCGAGTCCTCCAGGACGCCGTAGGGCGAGATGCGTTGCCAGGTCCGGTCGAGGGGTTCGCCGAGCCGGCAGGCGATGCTGAGCAGGTCGAGCGGAACGAGCGGGGCACCCGGCGGGGAGACCCGGTACTTCGGGTCGAGAGCAGCGACGTCCCAGGGGTCGGGGACGGTCTCGGGCAGGCGAGCGAGATCCTCGGCCGACGGGTCTGGGACCAGGGCGCCGAGGGCTCGGAACGCTTCCAGCAGTCGGAACGCGTCCCGTACGCCCACCTGCTTCTCCTGGGCGTAGCGGATCAGCCTGGCGGCGTCGAGGCGTGCCCAGCGCGGGCTCTCGAACCACTCGTCGAAGTCCTCGTCGTCGGCCTGGTCGACCAGTGCCCGGCGCTCCTCCCAGGCCGGCCGGAAGTCCTTCAGAGACTGCGGCAGCTCCGGTGGCGCGAGATCCGGCAGTCCCAGCCTCCCGGTCTCCTCAGCGGCGATGCCCCACAGATAGCCGAGCGTCTGCCGCAGCTGCACACTCCCGGTGAGGAGCACGGCAGGTGTCGGCGGTACGGGATAGTCCGCCGCGTCGAAACCTGGGTCCATCCCTGAGAAGGCGTACCGGCTGGGCAGTGGAAGGTCGTCCCAGGCGTCCAGCAGCGCCGCAGCGTCGGGAATGTCCACGCCCGCGCCGCGCAGGTCGTCGACAACGGCCGCGCGGTCCTCCCAGGACATGGAGTACCGGCGGCTGAACGCGAGGTCCCGAAGGGACACCCCGTTCTCCAGCCGCACTCCGTCCTCCTGCAGCCAGCGCGCCGTGTCAGCCGTCTCCGGCTCGGGTATGAAGCCCCGAGCCACCGATCCTGACGCGTAGCGCCGCCGATGGACGACGCCGAGCGACGGCGCCACCTTGGCGATGACCTTCTCGGCCTTCCGCACGGTGGTCTTCCACTCGGCTGCCAGGCCGAGGGTCGCCGCCCAAGGGAACTCGGGCTGACCATCGGAGTTGACGAGCAGGTAGCCGAGGAGTACTTCGCGCAGGTCCGGGTCCAGCTCGGACCACGCGGCCGTCTCCTCCCGCGACGGGACCGCCCAACCCAGCCAGGCATGCCGGACCAGAACCTGCCGAGCCTCCTCCGGGGCGAGGCCGGTGCCCTCCGCGTGCGTCACCAGCTCCCAGGGCCCGGGTGTCGGGCCGACGATCCGCCCCTTCTCGTCCTTGACGTACAGGACGGAAATCTCCCGTGCGTCGCACACATGGCCGCGGGCGGCCGCAGGCACGTCCGGCAGCGGCCGGTCGAGGAACGGCGTGTACTCGGTGAGGCCCTCGACAAGCTCCCCCAGGCTCCACCGGCCCGTCGCCGAGACGCGGACCAGGCCCCGGTGGTCCTGCGGATCGTGCCGGTACCGGTTCGTGTCGGCGTTCAGGTGGCGGTCCTTGCCGTCCGGCCACAGCAGCAACTCGACAACCGCACGGCCGATGTGGCCCGGGACCCGGTCCAGGTCTCCCGGGCGGACTGCGGGGCCCGCTAGCTCCGGATGCGCCATCCGGAGGCCACGCAGCGCCCGGAGTACCTGGCCCACGGTCCATCCATGTCCCCCGGCCAGCTGCACCACGCGGCGCCAGTCGCGGGCCTCGCCCTTCGCCAGCCTGGCCCAGCCGGGCTCCGGTACCGGATGCCCCTCCAGGGAGCGCGGGGTCGCCAGGTCGGACACAGCCCAGCGCAGGTCGTGGACCGCTGCCCGCCAGGGACCGACCGTGGGGTCGATCCGCTGCCGTGTCTCCCCGGGCCTCGGCGAGGCCACCTGGCTGTCCGGCGGGAACCAGCCCACTCCGTCCAGGTCGACCGGCCCGCCGATCTGCCGCCGGACACGCACCCCCCGGCCGGCCCACCTCTCTGCGATCGCCCGGGCGGCTGTCAGGTTCTGGGTCTCCAGGGCCCACAGCCAGTCGGCGGTGAGGGCTCCCCAGCCCGCCAGTGCCGGGGCGCCGAGACACCACTGCTCCAACTGCCACGCCTTGTCGTAGGACTCCAGCTTCTCCCGGTTGACGCTCAGCCTCCCCGCGTGGGCGCCGGTCAGGTTGAGCACATAGCCGTACGGGAAGGCGTCCGCCGTGATCCCGTCGCACAGGATCGCTCCCTTGTCACGGACCCACCACAGGGTCCCCGGGACGGCCTCGACCGCGCTGTCGGCCTCGACCGTGTGCTTACCACTACCCGGCGCCAGCACGCCGGGCTCCCACACCCAGGGCATCCCGGAGTCCCCCCGCACCTCCAGCCGGAATTCGCTCACGAACACGACCGACCGCAGCGCCTCGACGCACGCGTCCCCGGTCATCAGGCCGGGCTTCAGGTACAGCCGGACGGCGGTGCCGCCCGCGGCCAGTACGGCCGCCGCCCCGGCATCGGCCTGTCGGATCCGGAACAGGCTGCCGCTGCCCGCGATGTCCACCCGCATCGCCTCGGCGGCCGGGCGCCCGTCGGTCCCCACCGGGCGGGTCGTGATCGTCATCTCGTCGGCCAGCATGAAGTAGCTGAACACCCCAATACCGAAGCGGCTGTTTGGGTAGAGCCGCAGCGTGCTGTCCTGCCGGAGCCAGGCCGCCTGTTCGCGCCGGAACTCGCCGGACTGCTCGAAGCGGCGGCCCGCGCGGGTGAACGTCCCCTTCAGCTGCTCGGCGGTCATACCGACACCGTTGTCCAGGCACTCGACGTAACGGCCCCGCTCGTCCTCGCCGGTGACGATCCGGATGGAACCGCTCCAACCGCCGGTGCCGCGGCCGCACACGCCCAGGTACCGCTCGCGCATCGCCCGGTAACGGCAGGCGTCCATCGAGTTCTGGTACAGCTCGCGGAGGGCGGCCTCGTGCCGTCCGCCGTACAACTGCTCCCCCATGAGCAGCCGCCGCACCTCGGTCTGGGCCAGCGAGAAACGCAGGAGCGGCGTGTCGTACGCCCGGCGGCCCGACTCCTCCGCCGGCCGCAGCCCGCCGTCGGTCACCCGGGACGGCAGCCCGCCGAGCAGCACGGCCTCGGCGGCGGGCAGACGGCGTTCCTCCGTCGCCAGCAGCTGGACGAGTTCGTCGGCCTCCTGGACCACGGCGGCGAGGGCCGCGTGGATCGCCGGGTGCGGGCAGACGGCGTCGAGTTGCAGCTCCCGGACCGGGCCGACCCGGTCGCCGGTGTCCCAGTGGGCGTTCTCCAGCGCCGACAGCACCTCGCGCGGGAGCACCGAGTCGGAGACCGCGAGATGCTCGGAGAGGACGTCCGGCAAGGTCCGCGCGTCCAGGGCCAGCAGCCCGGCCAGCCGCACCAGGGCGGTCAGCGGCCGTACCCGCAGCGGACGGGCCTTCCCGCGCACCACGTGCCGGTCGGGGCAGGACACCTGGCCCTGGTCGGCGAGGTGTCCGAGCGACAGTCCGGCCGCGATCGCGCGCAGTGCGCCCGCCAGTTCCCCGGCCCGGCCGCCGTCGCCCCTCCCGTTCGGGTTCCCGTCCCCGAGCAGGGCGGCCGCCGCCTCGTCGCCCAGGGCCGCCGGTACCGCCTGCTCGTCGGTCTGGAAGCGTTCGGCGATCCAGCGGTGGACCAGCCAGAGGACGGTGGCCTCCGACTCCGGTTCGACGCCCTCCCGGGGGCGGTGCCGCTTGACCTTGTCCGTGACCTGGGGGTACTGCTCCAGGACCAGTTCGTAGTGGCGCCTCGGTTCGTCCGCGGCCGAGAAGTGGTGGGCGAAATGCGGGTAGAGCTCCTGGGCCTGGCTGAGCCGTCCGGCCCAGGCCGCCTCGTGGGCGAACACCGCCGCGACGAGCGCCGCCACCTCCAGCGCCGACAGCCGCGCGTCCCTCGACACCAGCTGTGGCAACCGGTCGCGCAGCAGCCTGACCGGGAAGTCGTCGTCGGCCCACGGGTCGGGCAGCCGCTTCTGCGCCCGGTCGACCTGGCGGGCGACGCTCTCCACGAACACGGTCAGGCTGTCCTGGAGCGCCTCGGCCTCCTCGTCCTCGGCGTCTGCCACCAGCGCCCACAGCGCCGGTGCCCGCACCGCCTCCGACCACGCCCCCAGCAGCCGCCGTCCATCGGCCACGACCGCCGACCGGGTCTCCTGCTCACGGTCGTTGCCGTAGTAGACCTGCGGCAGTTGGGCTCGCCGCGACGACTCCCTGGTGAGCCCGTACGCCGTCCCGAACACCTCCTCCACCGTCGTCGACTCGCTGAGCGGGTCGAACGCCCGGGCCAGCGCGGAGGTGAAGAGGCTGCCGTCCGCGGTGAAGCCGCTGCGCTCCCCGGGTCCGCACCCGGTCATCACGACGAAGCCGCTGCCCGGCGGGCCCTGGGTGATCCGGCTGCCGAAGACCGCCTCCCCCTCCGCCTCCGCCGACCGGCAGGCGTCCATGACCCAGAGCACCGTGCCGGCCCGGCAGTCCCGCAGGTACCGGCTGATGTCCGCGTCCAGCAGGGAGTCCAGGATGTAGGGCTGGTCCCAGTCGCCCTCGCCGGTGTCCTCCAGGGGACCGCGGGCGTCGGCCGGGACCAGGTAGTCGGTGGCACCGATCCGCACCCCGTGCCCGGTGAAGTACAGCAGCAGAGTTCCGCCTGGCCCGGCCCGCCGCGACGCCGTCGTGATCCGTTCGGCGATCTCGCTCCGGCGGCCGTCTTGGACGACCTCCACCTCGGTGTAGCCGCTGCCCTCCAACGCCGCCTTCAGCACCCGCAGGTCGGCCGCCACCGTCGGCGCCAGCGACGGCAGGACGTGCGCAGTCGCCGGCGCGTCCCCCACCCCGATCAGCAGCGCCGTCCGTGCCACGGCGCCCGTACTCTCCCCCACCCTGCCCCCTCGCTCGCCCCTGCCCCGTCCCCGACGGACGCCCATGATCGCACCGACCGATGCCGTCGCCGACACCAAGTACGGTGTCCGGAGGATCGGTCGGCGACGACGGACGGGAGTGGGGACGATGGGTGACGAGGTTCGGGCCCGGCGGGACGGCGGGGTGGGGCGGATCGTGCTCGACCGGCCCCGGGCGCTCAACTCGCTGACGCACGGCATGATCCTGGACCTGCGGGCCGCGCTGGACGCCTGGGCCGAGGACGACGCGGTGCGGGTGGTGGTGCTGACCGGCGCCGGGGAGCGTGGTCTGTGCGCGGGCGGCGACATCCGGGCGTTCCACGACGACGCCAAGCTCGGCGGGGCCGGCACGCGTGCGTTCCTGCGCGACGAGTACCGGTTGAACGAGCTGATCTCCCGCTACCCGAAGCCCTACGTGGCCGTGATGGACGGCATCACCATGGGCGGCGGCGTCGGTGTCTCCGCCCACGGCTCGGTGCGGATCGTCACCGAGCGTTCGGTGGTGGCGCTGCCGGAGACCCGGATCGGCCTGGTGCCGGACGTCGGCGGCAGCCGGCTGCTGTCCCGCGCGCCCGGCGAGCTGGGCACCCACCTGGGGCTGAGCGCCGCCTCGATGACCGCCGGGGACGCGCTGCTGTGCGGGTTCGCCGACCACTATGTGCCCTCGGCGAACCTGCCGGAGCTGCTGGCCGCTCTCGACGACGGGCCGGTGGCGGAGGTCGTCGCCCGGTACGCGGAGCCCGCTCCGGCCGCGCCGCTCGCGGAGCAGCGGGAGTGGATCGACGCCTGCTACGCGGCCGACAGCGTGGAGGAGATCGTGGCCCGGCTGGTGGCCAGTGGCGTGCCGGCGGCCAAGCAGGCCGCCGAGGAGCTGGCCGAGCGCTCGCCGACGATGCTCAAGGTGACGCTGAGCGCGCTGCGCCGGGCCCTGTCGCACGGCTCGCTCGCGGAGAGCCTGGAGCAGGAGTACCGGGTGTCCTGCGCGGCGGTCGCCCACCACGACCTGGTCGAGGGGATCCGGGCGCAGGTGGTCGACAAGGACCGGAATCCGCGCTGGTCCCCGGCGACCCTCGCCGAGGTCGACGAGCGGGCGGTGGCCGCGTTCTTCGAGCCGCCGGCCGACGGTGACCTGCGGCTGCGGTGACCGGACGGCCCGTTCGACGGGTGACGACCGTCTCGCGGATCGAGACTGGCGCGAGGCGGCCCGTTTCGGAGATCGTTGGACGGTCCTGGCGCGCCCCGAGCGGGGCCGAGCAGCGGAATGGGAGTCAACGGCGATGACCGAGACCTACGAGACGATCCTGGTGGACCGCAAGGGCCGGGTCGGGCTGATCACGCTCAACCGGCCGGAGGCGCTGAACGCGCTCAACACCACGCTGATGAACGAGGTCGTGGCCGCCGCGACCGCGTTCGACCGCGACCCGGAGATCGGCTGTCTGGTGATCACCGGCTCGGAGAAGGCGTTCGCGGCGGGCGCGGACATCAAGGAGATGCAGGGCAACAGCTTCCCGGACGTCTACCTGGACGACTGGCTCGGCCCGTGGGACCGCCTGGGCAACCTGCGCAAGCCGGTCGTCGCGGCGGTGGCCGGCTTCGCGCTGGGCGGCGGCTGCGAGCTGGCGATGCTGTGCGACATCCTGCTCGCGGCGGACACCGCGAAGTTCGGCCAGCCGGAGATCAAGCTCGGTGTGATTCCGGGCATCGGCGGCTCCCAGCGGCTCACCCGCGCGGTCGGCAAGGCCAAGGCGATGGAGCTGTGCCTGACCGGCCGGATGATGGGCGCCGAGGAGGCCGAGCGGGCCGGCCTGGTGTCCCGGATCGTCCCGGCCGACCAGCTGCTCGCGGAGGCCCTCGCCACCGCCGAGAAGGTCGCCGCGATGTCCACCCCGGCGAGCATCATGATGAAGGAGAGCGTCAACCGCGCCTTCGAGACCACCCTCGCCGAGGGCGTCCGCTTCGAGCGCCGCCTCTTCCACGCGGCGTTCGCCACGGCGGATCAGAAGGAAGGCATGGCGGCGTTCGCGGAGAAGCGCCCGGCGGAGTTCAAGCACCGCTGATGTGTTTGGAGGAGGCCCCTTCGTCGACCGACGAAGGGGCCTCCCCGGTCCTCAATCCTCCTTCCTCACGGTCTGGGTGGGATCGTCGAGCCAGGCCCGCTGCCCTGCGGCCGTGACGGTCAGCCCGAACCGTTCGGGCCCGGGTCGGCCCTGCTCCTCCCACCAGCGGTGGGCCTCCTCCACCTCCACCCAGAGCCGACGCGGCCCGTACTGGCGCACCGCGCCGTCGAGGTCGACGGCGGCCCAGGAACGGGCATCGGTGGTCGCAACCCAGACCCGGGCGGCGTCCTCCTCCCACGCGGTCCACACATCACCGAGGCGCAGGCCCAGGGCGAACCGGGCCTCCCAGGCGTCACCGGTGACGAGTGGCGGGTCGAAGGAGGTCCGGCTCTCCTCGGGCACGTGCTCGTCCCGCACCACATCGCGAAAGATCCGCAGGTCCTCGCGCTGGGTGCGCATCAGCATGAACGCGGAGTGCGGGCTGAAACGGCCCTGCGCCTGTTCTCTTTCGACGGTGAGCTTCAGCAGTCCCCAGCAGATCATCGGGTTGTCCCACGGCGTGAGGACGATGCCGCCAGGGCGGGTCTGCTCGACCCAGGCCCATGGGACGCGGCGGACCGAGCAGGTCGACACGATCCGGTCGTACGGGGCCCGGCGCCTCCAACCTTCGGCGCCGTCCCCACAGATCACGTCCACGCCGAGACCCGCCGCGTACAACAACGCCCGCGCCTGGCAGGCGAGGTCAGGGTCGATCTCGACCGACACGACGTTCTCGGGCCCGAGCCGGCGCGCCAGCAGCGCCGCGTTCCAACCGGTGCCGGCGCCGATCTCCAGCACCCTCAGGCCCGGCCGGAGGTCGAGGTCGCACAGCATCCGCACGACGATCGAGGGCGCGGAGGCGGAGGACGACGGCCACGGATCGGGCGACTCCTGGCCGTCGTTGACCTGGGTGACGACCGGAACATCGGCGTAGGCGGCGCCGAACCAGCGTCGGTCGTCACTTCCGAGGTCACACGGCTCGTAACCGCCGTCGTCGTCCGCCAGCCAGATCCGCTCCGGCAGGAAGCTGTGGCGCGGGACTGCCTCGATCGCCGCCCGCCACTCACGGGGAATCGGGCCGCCGAGCGCTTCGCCGACGGCCCGGAGCAGGCCGCGCACGGCGGCCTGCTCCGGAAGATGCACGGAATCCGTCACTTCTTGTCGTCGTCCTTCCGGTGCTTCGGATCGGGCAACGGCCGCGTCCCGTCGGGCGACGGCTTGGCGGTGCCGGGGTCCTTCTTGCCGCCGTGTTTGCCGTTGCTGTCCTTGTCGGTTCCCCAGGCCATGGGTTCCTCCTTGTGGTGCTGTGTCTACCGGTCGGGCGGGCGGGGCGTGGGCGGGTTGAGGGGCTTGTGCTTCGGCGGCTTCGGGTCCGTGACGACCACAGCGGGACTCCTTTCGGGTGGAGGAGGGCAGGGTTCGGATTCCCCGTCTGTGCCGCCGACCCGGCGGCACAGACGGCGTTCAGTGGCAGTGGTTGATCAACACCAGCGCCGCAGCGAGGATGTGGAAAGCCGATGCCAGCGAGACCCCCTACGCGGCCCAGACCCGGAGGGGATCGAGTACGGGAGAAGAGCCGCTCGGAGACAGATCGCCGCACGACGGCATCACCGAGCGATCGCCAGATCGGCGTGAATGATCTTCCCGAAAGGGAGCCGCTTGGCACCCCAACGACCGTGCGTGAGGCTGTGAACCATCGCCAGGCCCCTACCGGACGTAGCCTGATCCCCGGCATCGACCATGACAGGCAGAACGCGCGAACCGTCACTGACGAGGATCCGGACGATTCGGTCGGTCGGACGGCGCACGGCCACCATCATGCGAGCCTGGCAGCCGGTCCTGACGGAGTTCGTCGCCAACTCGCTGACGACGAGCGACGCTTCATCCGTCAATACGTCAAGCCCCCACTCCCGCAACTTGGCACATACAAAGCGGCGTGCGACAGCCACCGACTCGGGCCGGTAGGGCAAGCAGACGGTCGCCGGCGCGGAGAACTCGCTGACCCCGGAGGAAGTGCCATCGGCGGCGGGAGGGCGCCGGCGGCGGCGATCATTCTGATCGGCCGGCAGCAGGGTTGGTGGAGACATCGAGGTCACTCCCTCGGGTGGTCCGATTGGGTCCTCCCTGGCGCACGGGGGCCGGGCGAGGTATTCCTAGTTCACCGCCCCGTGGCAGGGTGCGGGGCGGGTGCGACCGGACGTTTCACCGGACGTTTCGGGCTCAGGCGATATCTACAGCCCATGAGTGCGAGAGCAGTTGGGAGCTCCTGTGGAAGGACCAACACTGGCCGAGCTGCGAAAGGCCGCCGGATACACCCAGGAGACCTTCGTCGCCGCCTTCTCGGACATGGCGCAACGCATGGATGTTCGAGCGATAGTGAGTGTCCGTCAGCTAAGGCGATGGGAGTCGTCCAGTCCACCGACGCCGCACAGTGGTCAACAGGACGTACTGGAAGCACTGTTGGGTGTTCCACTGGCTGAACTCGGGTTCGTCGTCCCGCTGAGGCGGAGCCCGAGCCCGTCGAAGGACAGAAGCCGGGAGGATGACTTGCAGCGGCGGCGGTTCGTCCTCGATGCCGGAGCACTTCTGGGCGCTTCCGTCCTTCCGCCCACACGGACGGGGCGGCGCGTCGGCGCGGCCGATGTCCAGATCTTCCGCTCGAAGGTCACTGACCTGTACACAATCGATCACTCACAAGGTGGCCGCGTCGCCCGGCAAGCAGCCAAGCACACGCTTCAAAGCGTCGAGCGGGCCATGGTCGACGGGATATACCTCGAGGGAGTCGGCCGGGACCTTCACGCCTTGGCCGGGACGCTGCACTCCCACCTCGGTTGGATCGAATTCGACGCGGGAAGACCTGCGGCGGCTCGCTCAGCCTGCACCGAAGCCCTGACCGCAGCCCGCTTGGTCGGAGATCCACTCATGGAAGTGCGGGCCCTCGACAGCCTGTCCTTACTGGCGGTCGAACAGAAGAGACCCTGGGAGGCCATCGCTTCCTCGATGGCCGCCGAGAGACTCGCACAGGCCCGGGGCGGGCCGAAAGTGAAGTCCGTGGTGGCCCTGCGACAAGCGAGGGCTCTCTCGTCCGCCGGCGACCACGCGGGCGCCAGGCGCGCCCTCTCAACAGCGCTGGCATGGCAGGACCGATCGGACAAGGATGCCGACGCACCCCCTTGGACGGCATTCGCCGGCCAGGTCGAGGTGGACTACGCAACCGCTGCCTGGCATGTCGAGACTGGGCACATCGCACATGCGATCCCGTTCCTGCGTTCTGCAATCAGCCAGTTGGGCCCGACATACACGCGAAACGCCGCACTGTACCGAGCACGTCTCGCCGAGGTACTGATGAAGGCTGGTGATGTCGAGGAGGCCTGCCAAGAGGCAGTGGCCAGTGCCGGCGCCGCCAAGGGAATGACTTCGGCCAGGCTTGTCGACCGGCTGAGTACTGTGGCTTCCATGGCCCGTCAGGTTGATACAGCAGTAGCACGGGATTGCGTCGAGGAGCTTCGGGCGCTCGGAGTTTCGACACAGAGGCAGAGGGTTGCATGACGGTGACGATTCGCCTGCTCGGTGGCGAGCAGACTGCCCAGCTCGAGATACAACTGAGGGAGGTCTTCGCCGAGGCATTCGCGGAGCCTCCCTACAGTGAGGGGCCGGTCGATGTGGAGCGGGCCTTCCGACGGTTCCGCTCGCAAGTGCGGCGGCGGGGGTTCCGTGCGGCCATCGCCTTCGACGGCGACGATGTCGTCGGCATGGCCTACGGCTATCCGTTGTCGGCGAACACCGGCTGGTGGGACACGCTGATCGACGCCGCGCCGGACGAGCTCCGTCACGAGGACGGGCAACGTACCTTCGGAATCTTCGAACTGGCGGTCCAGCCCGGGTGGCGACGCCTCGGCATCGCCACCCGCCTGCACCGCGCTCTCGTCGACGGTCTCGACCATGCACGGGTGATGCTGAACACCCGACCGGAAGCCGCCTCCGCGCAGGCTGCCTACCTCTCCTGGGGCTACCGACGGGTGGGGTCGGCGATTCCATGGGAGGGCGCAGCACACCACGACGTGATGATTCTGGACCTGACGAGGCGATGAGCACATTGGCACTCCTAGAGGTACAGAAGCCGCAGGAAGCCTGGAGGCGAAACCTGATCCGATCGTGGCCGCCCTTCCGGGAAGGGCGGCCGTGACCGGGAACGAGCGGGCGCAGCGGCAGGTCGCCGTAGCAGGTGGCTCGGACATCGGCGTGGAGCGGCCGACCGGTGTCCAGAGCCACCGACCGGACGACCCGGGTGGCCCTGCCTCGACGCGCGAGGCAGGGCCACCCATCCGCCAGCTCCTCCTCAAGGGATTCCCGTTGCCCGTACAGCACGACATCGCATCCGAGCGCGAGCTCTGGGACACGTACGCGGCCGGCATCAGACCCGACGTGCTCGACGCCGGGCCGGTGTTCCGCTGGACCCAGTACGCCGACCACGGGCCCGGCTCCGAACTCCTCGGGTCACCGCGCAGCGCGCTGGAGATCGGCTGCGGCACCGGCCGCGCGTTGGCCGCGCTGGCCGAGCGGGGCGTGGAGGTCACCGGCGTCGATCTCTCGCCTGTCATGGTCGAGAAGGTCACCGAGCACTGGGGTCCTTCCGGCATCCGGATCCACTGTGCCGAGGTCCTGGACTACCTGAGGAAGACCGACGAGACATGGGACGCGGTCTATTCGGTGTTCGGAGCGGTCTGGTTCACCGACCCGCTGAAGCTGCTCCCCCTCATCGCCTCCCGACTGAGTCCCGGTGGCGTACTGGCCTTTTCACATCCTCCCGCCATCCCCGGCGCCTACGGTCCGCAGGGCATGTACAAGGGCGGTTTCGCCGGGAGGGCGCTGTACACGTACCGCTACTCCTACACACCGCGCCGATGGGTCGGCCTTCTCCGGCAGAGCGGATTCGAGTCGGCGGAAGCGACAATCCTCGCCGCCCCGACCGAGGGCCACATCGGCACGCTGATCGTTACGGGCAGGACGCCTGGAGCCTGAACTACAGGCAATGTGTCGGGGGGAGAGTCGCAATCAGTCCGACGGCTGTGCCGCCGGCCCGGCGGCACAGCCGTCGTTCGGTGGCAGCGCTTGATCAACACCAGCGCCGCAACGAGAACATGTGAGCCGCAGGAAGTCGGCGTGGCCGACTTCCTGCGGCTCTCAACTGTTCTCCGTCAGGGTCGTGTTGAGGCGGGCGAGGCCGCTGCGGGTGGTGGCCACCACCACCCGGTCGCCGGGTTCGAGGGTGCGGGTGCGGTCGGCGTAGTTCCAGTGCAGGAGTTGCGGGGCGCGGGCGAGACGGACTGCCAGGACCCTTACGCCGCCGGTGTCCTCCAGGTCGTGGCGGTTGAGGCCGATCAGGCCGGTGCCGAGCTCGGCGGTCAGCTCCGCGATCAACAGCACGTGGCGGAAGACCGAGAGGGTGCCCAGCACCTCGCGGCCCATCAGGGCGGCGGCGAAGGCGGGGGCCGCAAGGTACGAGGTGGAACGCGAGACGACGTTGTCCAGGGTGGCGTAGACGTGGCTCGCGAAGGAGTCGTCGAAGAGGCGCAGCACCACCCGGACGTCGGGCCGGACGGCGCGCGCCTCGAGTGCCGCCTCCAGGTTGGTGGCGTCGTCGCCGCTGACGGCGACGATCGCGCGGCTGTGCTTGAGGCGGGCGCGGCGCAGTTGTTCGGCGAGCGGGCCGTCGTCGACGACGACCGGGACGCCGAGGGCGCGGACGGCGGAGATGCCGCGGGCCTGCGGGTCGCTCTCCAGGCCGACCAGCGGCACGCCGAGGCCGTGCAGCTGCTCGACGACGCGGGTGCCGACGTTGCCGAGGCCGACGACGATGACGTGGTCGCGGGTGCCGGCGCCGGGGTTGCGGTGCTGGCCGCGGCGACCTGCGGCGAGAACCTCGACCATGATGGCGGTGGCGACCGGGGCGAAGGTGATGCCGCAGAAGGTGATCACCACCTGCGCGACCCGCTGCCAGGTGCCGCCGGTGCCGCTGCCGTCCCCCGCGCCCGGCTGGTCCGGCTGGGCGGCGCCGGCGAGGTCCAGCAGGGAGGCGTAGAAGGTCCAGGCGAAGTCGCCGTTGAGGTACCAGAGCAGACCGAACGAGAACAGCACGGCGGCCAGGGCGGTGATCAGGACGACCCGGAGGCGGGCGCTGGTGAAGAAGCGCAGGGTGTCGAGGAGCCGCCAGCGCAGCCGCCGCCACCAGGGGATCCGGACGGCGGGTTCGCGCGGCAGGGTCTGGAGTGCGGCGACGCCACCGGTGGCGGGGGACGGTTCGTCGGGGACGGGCGCGGGTTCGGTGGCGCGGCGGGCCTCGGTGGCGGAGCGGATGGGCCCGCCGTCGCCGAACTCGCCGGCCAGCCGGACGAAGGAGGCGGAGTCGCCCTCCTGGTCGGGCAGCAGGCGGATCCGGCCGAGGTCCTGGCGGTCGATGCGGTCGGCGACGACGCAGATCCGGTCGGCGGCTATGTCGTCGTCGTAGGCGATGTGCAGGAAGCGGTCGCCGACCTGGACGGAGTTGGGCCGGGACAGCGCGGCGTCGGCGAAGGCCGGGGCGGCGGTGGCGGAGCCGGAGAGCGCGGTGCCGTTCCGGAGCAGCCGTTCGATGTTGGAGCCGAGCCGCTGGTTGAACATCCGCAGCACGATGCGGATGTTCGGGTTGTGGCCCTGGGCGGAGAGCGCGGCGTGGATGTTCTCCTGGTCGTTGCCGTCGACGAATGCGATGCCGCGCGCGGTCTCGACCTGGACGGCGCGCAGGGCCTCCTCGGTGACGCCGGCGTACTCGACGACGGCGGCGACGCCGTCCAGTTGCTCGATCCGGGGTGCGTGGTCGCGGGTGCGGTCCGGGACGAGGACGACGACCGGTACTTCGTAGTGCTCGACGAGTTCGAGGACCAGGCGGTGGGCGAGTGCGTTGCCGCCGCAGACGATGTAGTGCTGACCGATCGGCTCGACCGGAGGGGTCCCCCACCCTTCAGAAGTCATATCGACGGATCTTATCGACGGTAAGTGAGGGTGGAGTGACGTTCGGGGAACCCCGGGGGAAATCCGATCGATCACCCGAACGGGTGCGCCCCGCGAGCACGGTGCGGCGCGGGCGGTGATCGTGAGGTGATCGCGAGGAACGCCGTCCGCCGCCCGCACCCCAGGAGGATGCCACCGTGGTCTCCCCGATCATCACTCCCGACGGTTCCCCGGTCCGGGGCCCGCTCGGCATGCTCGCCAAGGCCGCCTGGCAGGTGCTGCTGCTCGCCGGGCTGGTCTCGCTCGCGCTCGGGATCATCGTGTTCGTCTGGCCGAAGCAGACGCTGTGGGTGGTCGGCGTGCTGTTCGGCCTCTATCTGCTGGTCATCGGCATCGTCCAGCTGGTCGCCGCGTTCGGCACCCACGGCAGCACCGCGATGCGGGTGCTGGCCTTCATCAGCGGCGCACTCTGCGTACTGCTGGGCCTGCTGTGCTTCCGCAGCGCGGCGCAGTCGTTGCTGCTGCTGGCGATCTGGATCGGCATCGGCTGGCTGTTCCGCGGTATCACGCAGTTGGTCGCCGCGCTCTCGGACGAGACGATGCCGGCCCGCGGCTGGCAGGCCTTCGCCGGTGCGGCGAACACGCTGGCCGGGGTGCTGCTGATGGTCTGGCCGGTCGGCTCGATCAAGGCGCTGACGGTGCTGGCCGGGTGTTGGCTGCTGTTCCTGGGGCTGGTCGAGATCGTGACGGCCCTCCAGGTGCGCAGTTCCGCGAAGCAGATCCCGTCCGGCGTCTGACGAAGCGACGGCGACTCGGCGGGACAGCGGCACGGCGGGACGACAGGGCGACAGGGCGACACGACGGCGGGCCCGGGCCCGCCGTCGGCGCGTCGGGCGTCAGCGCCAGACCGGGGCGTCCGTGCCCCACCGGCCCGGCGGGCGGGACCAGTCCGCCGGGGCGCCCGCGTAGCCGATGGGCGGGCAGGCGTGGCGGAGCCGGCCGTGGGCCGACCCGTCGGTCTCGGTGATCCACCGGGCCGGGTCGTAGGGCTCCTCGTTCGGCAGGACGTGCGGGTCTGCGGTGGGGGGGATGCCCTCCAGCAGCCAGCAGGCGGTACCGGCCAGGGAGTAGCGCAGGTGGCGGCTCCCCGGCCGGCCGGTGCGCTGCTCGGTGAGGGCGCGCAGGACCCCGGCCGCGATCAGGTAGCCGGTGCCGTGGTCGAGGGCCTGGGCGGGCAGGACACCGGGACGGCCGTCGGCGCCCGCCTCGACGAGGGCGATGCCGCAGCCCGCCTGGACCAGGCTGTCGAAGCCCCGGCGTCCGCTCCACGGGCCGGTCCACCCCCAGGCGTTCAGCTCGACCACCACCAGGCCCGGCCGACGGGCGAGCACCTCGTCGGGGGCGAGGCCGTACCCGTCGAGGGCGCCGGGGCGGTAGCCGGTGACGACGACGTCGGCGGTGGCGAGCAGGTCCTCGAACACCGCCCGGTCGGCCGGAGCCGCGAGGTCGAGGCGGGTGGAGCGCTTGCCGAAGCCGGTGTCGGCGTGGGCGTCCTCGGCCTCGGGCAGGCCGGGCGCGTCGACCCGCAGCACGTCGGCGCCGAGCAGGGCGAGGGTGCGGGTGGCGACCGGTCCGGCGATGACCCGGGTGAGGTCGAGGACACGGATCCCGTCGGCCGGCAGGCCGGCGGGGGCCAGGGGACGGGGCGCGGCCTCGTCGACGGTCCGGCGTTCGACCAGTGGCAGGGCCAGCTCCCGGACCGGTGCGACCGCGACGGCGAGCGCTCCCGCCGCGTACGCGCGCTCCTGGACGACAGCGGCCGGCTGTTCGCCCAGCACGGCGGCGAGCCGTTCGGGCCCGGTGCCGGCGGGCAGGCCGAGGGCGGTGAGCAGCCGGTCCCGGTGGTGGGGGTAGTTGGCGTGGGTGCGCAGCCAGCCGTCGGCGGTCTGCCAGAAGCCCGAGAGCGGCGCGAAGGCGACCGGGGCGCGGCCGTCGATCCGCAGGTGGCGTTCGCTGACGAAGGCCGTGGCGACGGCGCCCTGGTCGATCCGGACCTCGGCCACCGTGCCGGCGGACCCCGCACCACCGGACCCCGAAGCACCCGACCCCGGGCCGCCCGAGCGCAGCGCGGCCAGTTCGGCGGCGGCCAGCGAACAGGCGGCCACGGTGGCCCGGGCCAGCCGCCGCACGGGCAGTCGGGAGGGCAGCACCGCGTCCGGGCCGTGGAAGGAGACCCGGTCCAGCAACGCGGCCGGTCCGCCGAGCGCGGTCCAGGCGTCGGCGGTGGGCCCGTCGACGCCGGGCGGCGGCGCGTCGGCGGGGACGGGACCGGAGACGGGGTCGGGGGCCGGGGCGGGGAGCGAACGGTCGGTCATGTCGGCATTGTGCGCGTCGGCCTGGGCGGTCGCAGTGACCTCGGCCACCTTCCGACGTGTCCCGGCGGTGCGCCTGGCCCGGGGCCGACGGGGCAGAACCGGACCAGAAGCGGGGTCGGCAGCAGGTCGGCGGCGGGTCAGAAGGTGAACCGGAGCGCGCGGACCCGGTGGTCGAAGCTGGACGGCGCGATTTCCGGTTCGCCGACCGACCGGGCCTCGGGGAGCCGGGTGAACAGCTCCCGGTAGAGCACTTTCATCTCCTGACGGGCGAGGTGCGCGCCGAGGCAGTAGTGCGGCCCGCCCCCGCCGAAGCCCAGGTGCGGGTTGGGGGTGCGGGTGATGTCGAAGGCCCCGGGGTCGGCGAACACGGTCTCGTCGTGGTTGGCGGAGCCGTAGTAGAGCACCACCTTCTCGCCCGCCCGCAGCAGCGGGCCGTCCGGGCCGCCGAGCCGGTGGTCGACGGCCAGGGTGCGGCGGAACTGGATGATCGGCGTGGAGTGGCGGACGATCTCGTCGACCGCGCCGCCGAGGTGCCGGTCGAGGTCGCCGAGCAGCAGGGCGCGCTGGCCGGGGTGGGCGGTGAGCAGGTGGAGGCCGTGGGCGAGGGCGTTGCGGGTCGTCTCGACGCCGGCGACGAGCAGGAGGGAGAAGAAGGCGCCGAGTTCGCGGCCGGTGAGGCGGCGGCCGTCGACGTCGGCGGTGACCAGGGCGGAGATCAGGTCGTCGGCGGGGCGGCGGCGGCGCTCCCGGCCGAGGGCGGCCACCGTGCCCTGCATCCGGGCCAGTGCCCGCAGTCCGCGGCCGGGCGTCCGGAGGCGCTGGAGCAGCGGGCGCGCGACGCCGGTGTGCTCGGAGGCGTGGTTGACCTGGTCGAGAATGACGCGGCGGATTTCGGCCGGAATGCCCATCATGTCGCAGATCACCCGGAAGGGGAGTTCGGCGGCCACCGCGTTGACGAAGTCCGGGGGGCGCTCGTGCTCGACCCGGTCGACCAGTTCGGTGGCGACCCGGCGGATGTCCGCCTCCACCCGGGAGAGCAGGCGTGGCGTGAAGGCGCGGGAGACGATCCGGCGCAGCTGGGCGTGCCGGGGGTCGTCCAGGTTCACCATCGAGTCCCCGAACAGGAGGCGGACCCAGCGGGCGGGTTCGGGCGTGGTGACGCCCGGTCCGCTGAGGAAGACGCCGGGGGTACGGCTGGCCTCGACCACGTCCGCGTGCCGGACCAGGGCGTGGAAGCCCTGGTCGCGGCCGCCCCGGCCCGGACCGGCACCGAAGCGGGCGGGGGCGGGGAGGCGGCGCAGTTCGGCGAAGGCGGCGGCACGGACCGTGGCGGGCAGCCGCCAGAAGGCCGGATCCGCGAGGTCGACGCCCTCCGGCCGGTCGACGGCGGTCGCGGAGCCGCCGCCCGCGCTCCCGGGCCGGACGTCCGCCCCGGACCGGACGTCCGCGGCCGCTCCGGCCGTCGCGCCGCCGGCCGTGGTCGCACCGGCCGCGGTCGCGCCGGCGCCGGATGCGGTGGTGCCCATCCCGGGCCTCCTGTCCCTGTCGCTCCCGTGTGCGCGGGATCACAGTGTGTGAGGTCACATTCAGTGCGTATCGGAACGAAGCTGTCAAACCGATATGACGGCATGAATAGCATCTTCCGGGACCAGTCGGGCGCGGGTCGGGCCTCCGTCCCGCCCCGGACCGTCGGGATCCGGCCACCGCGTGACACCCGCGTGACACCCCTTCCGTACCGGACGCCCCGGTGGCGCCGGAGGTGTCGGTGCCCGAACGGCCTGCCTCGCCGGGACCCGCCCGAGGTGCCCGGACGTGCCGTCACAGGGGTGGAACCGGCCAATAGCGGAGGGTGCGGTACTGGTCGGCGGAGGCGAGTGCGACGATGAGTGTCATCGTGATGACCGACCGGATCCGCTCGCTGCGCGCCGTGGTCTTCGCCGCGCTCTGCGTGGCGCTGGCCGCCACGGCGCACGTCTCCATGTCCGGTTCCGGGGTTTCGGCTCCCGTCCTCGCCGGCGCGTTCGGTCTCGTCCTCGGCCTCACCTGGTTGCTGGCCGGCCGGCGTCGCGGGCTCACGGTGATCAGCCTCTGGATGGTGGCGGCGCAGACCGCCCTGCACCTGACCTTCGAACAGGCGGGCACGCTGTTCGCCGGTGGCGGCGCGGCCCGCGTTCCACCGACGGACTGGGCCTCGCTCCTGTTGTGCAATCCGGACGCGGCACCCACCGGGGTGACGCCCGACGACCTGGCCGTGATGGCCGGGCTCGATCCGGACGTCCCGCCGGCCGGTGTGCAGGCCGCGACCGCCGCGCACCACGCGCACGGCGCGGCGGCGGCACCGGCCCTCCCGTCCGGATCGGGCGCGGGGGTGACCGGTCAGGGCGTGGCCGGTCAGGGCATGGGCGGCCACGGCACGGGCGGACACGACATGGCCGCGCACGGCATGTCCACCGGCATGATCGCCGCCCACGTGCTCGCCGCGCTCGCGTGCGCGCTGCTGCTCTGGCGCGGCGAGACGGCGCTGGTGCGGCTGTTCGACCTGCTCGGCGCACTGGGCGCGGTACTGGCCGGGGCGCTGCTCGCACCGCTGCTGGCCCTGTTCGGCCGGCCCGCCGGGTACCGGCCGCCGGGAGCGCCGAGACCCGTCGGCAGCCGGACCAGGCTGCCGCGGCTGGTGCTGCTCTCGCACGCCCTGGTGAGGCGCGGGCCGCCCCGCGCGGTGTTCGCCCGCTGACGCGCCCTCCGCCCCCGGACACCGCCGGTGTCCCGAAGCGGTGGGCAGGTCGCCCCGCGCCGCAGCCGCGCCGCCGGGTACCGCCGCCCGTCCCGGACGACCCCGACCGACCGCGGACCACCGCACCGCCCTGCCGTCGCACCGACCCGCCCAGCCCCGCACCTTCTGCCGGAGGCCGGGCCGGGAACGGGACCGACGACCACGGACGGCGGCGGAGGCCGCCGGAGGCGGGCGACCCGGGAACGGCGCGCCGCCGGTACCGACGGACGCCGCCCGCGCGACCGGGGCCCGGGCCCGTGCGCGCCGACCGTTCCGCCGTTCCACCGGCCGGGGCTCCGGACGCGCGGCCGCCCACCGATGCCGACGGTTCCGCCCGCAGCGGGACCGCACCACCGTCTTCCCCTCGGGACTCCTCCATGTCTCACTTCGACGGCGCACCGGTCCGAACCGGCGCCACCGTCCTACCGCGTCCGCCCGTCGTCCCCCTGCCCGGGACGGCCCTCCACCCCGGCGGCGGCCCCGCCGCCGGGCCGCACCCGGTCCGGCTCCGCGCCGCCCTCGGGCTCGGCGCCACCCGCCGGCTCGGCGACTCCCGCCGGCTCCGCGCCGAGGCGAGTGAGGAGCCGCGCCGTCCACTGCGCCGACGGGTCGCCGCCGCTCCGGTCGGCGAGCAGCGGTCCGCGCAGCCGCTCCGCCCGCTCCAGCCAGTCCCGGCAGACCGCGCAGCGCGCGACGTGCTTGTCCAGTCGACGGTCCGGCACACCGGCCGGCTCACCGTCGAGGCGGGCCGACAGAGCGGTACGGAGTTGCTCGCATCTCATATGACCATCGTCCCGCACCTTCTTCGAGGTGGGACCGTCCGGGTAGGAGGCCGCCGCCGTGGATGACGAGCAGCTGACCGCCCTCGCCCTGGCCGCCCGCGAAGGGCGGTCCGCCGACGTCGAAGCCTTCGTCCGGGCCACCCAGCGGGACGTGTGGCGGTTCGTCGCCCACCTCACCGACGTGCAGTCCGCCGACGACCTCGCCCAGGAGACCTTCCTGCGCGCCCTGCGCAGCCTGCCCGGGTTCGCCGGGCGCTCCTCGGCCCGGACCTGGCTGCTGTCGATCGCCCGCCGGACCGTCATCGACCGCTACCGCACCGCCGCCGCCCGCCCGCGCTGCGCGGCGCTGCCGGACTGGCAGGAGGCCGCCGAACGGCAGGGCACCACGCCCGCCGCGGGCTTCGAGGACGGCGTGGCGCTCGGCGACCTGCTGGACCGGGTGCCCGCGCAACGGCGGGAGGCCTTCGTGCTCACCCAGGTGGTCGGGCTGAGCTACGCCGAGGCCGCCGAAGTGGCCGGCTGCCCGGTCGGCACCGTCCGCTCCCGGGTCGCCCGGGCCCGCGAGGAACTGATCGCCCGCCTGCGGGCCGCCGAGGCCGGGGAGCCGGCCCCGGGCGCGACGGCGGAACTGGCGGCCGCCTGCTGAGCGGCGCGCCAGGACCGCCGGACGGCGGGTGACGGATCCCGGGATCCGTCACCCGCCGTCCGGCGTGCTCCCGCCGTCCGTGTGCCCCTCCGCCCGGCGTGTTCCCTCCGCCCGGCGTGCCCCGGCCGCCCGGTCAGGCGCCGACCGCCGGGCGGCGCGCCAGGAAGACGAACTCCTTCCCCGGACGGTCCGGCGCCTCCCGCACCTCCGTCACGACGAACCCCTGCGCCGCCAGCTCGCCCTCGACCTCCTCCCGCTCCCGGAAGCGCAGCGTCGAGTCCGAGGTCAGCACCTGACCGTCCGCGGCGAAGACGAAGGTCCACCGGAACGTCACCAGCGGCCCGTCCACCCCGGTCACCCGCACCCAGCTCTCGACCGCGCCGACACCCGGGAGCTCCGTCACCCGGTGGGACTTCTCCCGGGTCCAGTCCTCCCAGGCGCGCGCGGCCGGGTCACGGGTCTCGAAGAGCAGATGGCCGCCGGGCCGCAGTGCCTCGAAGGCCCCGTGCAGCGTGCGCCGCCAGGCCGCCGCACCCGCGATCGCCTGGGCGACGTTGGCGGTCATCGTCACCAGGTCGACCCGCAGTGGCGGGAGGTCCGCGGCGTCGCCGTGGAGCCAGCGCACCCGCCCGCCGCCCGGCTTGGCCCGGGCCACGTCCAGCGAGGCCCGGGCGGGATCGACACCGACCACCTCGACCCCGCGGTCGGCCAGGAGGAGCGCGAACACCCCCGTCCCGCAGCCGATGTCCAGCACCCGGCGGGCGCCCAGCTCTCCGGCCAGCCGGAGGTAGGGGCCGAGATCTCCCCGGTCGGGGTCGAGCGGGTCGTAGATCGCGGCCAGCCTGGGATGTCCGAAGCATTCGTCAGCCATGCACTCGAACATATGACGGTGCGGACCCGACGCGGGCGGCAACGGCACAGGCCGCCCGCCGGGAGCCGGCGGCGGGCCATGGGCAACGCCGCACAGCCGGCAGCCCACAGCCGGCAGCGCACAGCGGGCAGCGCACAGCGGGCAGCGCACAGCGGGCAGCGGGCAGGATCGGCCACCGTGGGCATGATCCGGCCAAGCCTGAAAAATCCCCCACTTGTTCGGAACTCGAGCCGGGGTGTCTCCGACTGCTGTACCGGACGCCGCCGCCGAGGTGGTGTCCGGACAGCGCGGGGGAACGGAGGATGACCGATGGCAGCGCAGCAGTCGCCCGCCACCAGTACGTCGGGTGACGGCCCGGTCCGGTCGGAGGACCGGTGGAGTCTGGTCCTCGCCGCAGGGCTGATCTCCTTCGTCGCGATGCTCGACATGAACGTGGTCAACCTCGCGCTCACCGACATCGCGGACGCCCTCGACGTCTCCCCGACCACCGCCCAGTGGGCCGTGCTCGGCTACCAGCTCCCCCTGGTGGCCCTGCTGCTGCCCGCCGGACGGTGGCTGGACCAGGTCGGCATGCGCGCCGCCCTGCTGCTGTCGGTCGGCGGCTTCGCGCTCTGCAGCGCGCTGGCCGCCGTCGCGCCCTGGGCGAGCTGGCTGATCGCCGCCCGCCTCGCCCAGGGGGCCTTCGGCGCCGTGCTGTTCGTCCTGATGCCGGTCCTCGCGGCCACCGCCGTCCGCCCCGAGCTGCGCGGCCGCGCGATGAGCGTGCCCGCCACGCTGGGACCGCTGGGCGCCGTCACCGGCCCGGTCGTCGGCGGACTGCTGCTCGACCACGTCGGCTGGCGGGCGATCTTCCTGGTCAAGCTGCCGATCTGCCTGGCCGCCTGGCTGATCGCCCGCAAGGACGCCCCGCGCGGCGGCAAGCGGCTGCGGCTGCCCGACCGCTCCTCGCTCGGCGACGCCGCGCTGATCGGTTCGGCCGTCGCCGCCGTACTGCTCGGCCTCACCCTCGCGCCGGACGCGCCGCTCTGGCTGCTGCTCACGCTGCCCTCCGTGCCGCTGGTGCTGTTCTGGCTGCGCCGCCCCGGCGGGCGGCCGGTCGCCGGAGTGCTGCGCGCCTCCGGCACCGCCGCCGTCAACGGCTCGGTGCTGGCCCTCGCGGCCGGCTTCGCCGCCAACCACTACCTGCTCGCCCAGTACCTGCGCCGCGACGACGGCGAGAGCGCCACCAACACGGCTCTCACGATGCTGGCGTTCCCGCTCGGCATGGTGCTGGCCGGCCGCTTCGGCGGGCGGCTCGCGGACCGCTGGGGCGCCCGCCCGACGGCGCTGACCGGCGCCGCCGTGACGGCGTTCGGCCTGCTGCTGCTCGTCCCGGTCGACACCGCCTGGTCCCCGCTCGACATCGCCTGGCGGCTCGCGGTCGCCGGCGTCGGCATGGGCCTCAACGGCGGTCCGGTCCAGGCCCTGGTGATGAGCTCCGCCCCGCCCGACCAGCTCGCCACCGCCGGCTCGGCCGTCCAGCTGGCCCGCAGCCTCGGCTTCGCGCTCGGCCCCGCGCTGGGCACCGCCGCCACGCTCTACGGCACCACCGAGGTCGCCGGCATCCGGGCCGGGCTCACCCTGGCCGGAATCGCCGCCGCCCTCGCCGTCGGCCTCCTGACCCTGCACCACCGCAACAACCGCACCAAGGACGCCGCACCCGGCGGCAGCACCGGCGGCGGGAGCACCACCGGAACCGACCGGACGATCCGCAGCCGCGTGTGACCCACCGTCACACCTCTCCCAACGCACGGCAGATCCTTACCGGAGGAACAACCGCAATGACCGACACCGTCCACGACCCGACCGCGGCGGGCGAGACGCCCGACGGGGCACGCTGCCCGTTCGGGTACGACGAACTTCCAGATCCGGTGCCGCTGTTCGGACCGGAGTACAAGAGCGACCCGTACCCGCTGTACCGGCAGATGCGGGCCGCGGGCCCCGTCCACCGGGTGACCTTCCCGAGCGGCGTCGGCGCCTGGCTGGTCACCGGCTACAAGGCGGCCCACGCGGCGCTCAACGACCCCAGGCTCGGCAAGAACCACTCACTGGGCAACGAGGACTGGCGCAAGCTCGCCTCGATCATGCCGGAGCCGCAGCACTCCCAGCTCCAGGTGCACCTGCTGCACCAGGACCCGCCGAAGCACACGACGATGCGCAAGCTCGTCCTGGACGCCTTCGCACCGCGCCGGGTGGAGTCGCTGCGCCCGCGCATCCAGGAGCTGGCCGACGCCCTGGTCGACGAACTCCCGCCGACCGCCCCGGCCGGCGGCACCGACCTGGTCGAGGGCTTCGCGGCCCACTACCCGTTCCGGGTGCTGGCGGCCGTGATCGGCCTGCCCCAGGAGCTCGCGGTGCGCTTCGACCGCGACTGGGGCAAGGTGGTGCAACCGGTCGGCCCGCAGGACCCGGGCCGACCGGCGTACGAGGGCCGGCTGCACGGCCTCCAGGGCTACATCGCCGACGTGGTCGCCCACAAGCGTGCCACCTACGACCCCGCCGGGCCCGACGTGGACCTGCTCGGCCGACTCGTCGCCGCCTGCGACGCCGGCGAGTTGAGCCCCGAGGAGCTCGACTCCATGGTGTTCCAGCTGCTGGTCGCCGGCCAGGAGCCGGTCACCAACCAGATCACCACCATGCTGATCACCCTGCTGCGCCACCCGGAGCAGCTCGACCGGCTGCGGGCGAGCCTCGACCCCGACGCACCCGGCGCCGAGCCGGGCCTGCTCACCCGGGCGATCGAGGAACTCCTCCGCTACGACGGCGCGTTCGAGCTCACCACCTGGCGGTTCTTCGGGGCCGACAGTGACCTGCACGGCACCACCGTGCCGGCCGGGGACTCGGTGATCGTCTCGCTCGGCGCCGCCAACCGCGACGAGGAGCAGTTCCCGGACACCGACGTCCTGGACTTCGACCGCTCCCCCAACGCCCATCTGGCCTTCGGCCACGGCATCCACTTCTGCCCCGGTGCCGCCCTGGCCCGCGCCGAACTCCAGATCGCCATCGGCACCCTGCTCACCCGGCTGCCCGGGCTGCGCCCGTCCGTCGCCGAGGGAGAGCGGATCGACTCGCTCGCCTGGGTGCCCGCCGTCCTCGCCCGTGGAGTGAACCGGCTCCCGGTCGCCTACGACCGGCGGCACTGACCGCCCCGAGGACGCAACGACGCGTCTCCCCGCACCACCACAGCGTCCCGGCGACCGCCGCCGGGGCGTGGCTCCGCCTGCCCGAAGCCCGTACACCGTTCCGTGGAGGACAACCATGCCGCCCGCCGGCACCACCGTCACCAGTGACTCCCAGGCCGACAGCAACGAGAGCACCGGCACCGCCCACACCGTCCCGGACCAGCAGACCGTGGCCCGGCTCTCCGCCGAGATCCTCGACCTGCTGCTCCCGCACCGCCGCGCGTCCGATCCGGACGCCGAGGCCACCCCCGCCGACTTCCCGCTCCAGCTGGAGCAGTTGGCGGACTTCATCACCGCCGGGGACCAGATCCTGTTCACCCTGCCCGGCTTCCCCTGCAAGTCGCCCAACCTCGCCAAGGTGCTCAGCCACCTGCCCGACGAGGGCGAGCGGCTGTCGCTCACCTTCCTCAACCGGCTCGCCGAGGAGATCGGCAAGATCTACGAGCCCGGCGCCAAGATCCTGATCTGCTCGGACGGCCACATCTTCGGCGACCTCATCCACGTCCCCGACGACCACATCGACCAGTACTCCGACGAGTTGTCCGCGCTCATCGAGCGCGAGGGCCTGACCAATCTCGACACCTTCGACCTGCGGGCCGTGCTCGGCGACCTGCCCTTCGACGAGAAGCGCGCCCGGGTGCACGCCAAGTACGCGCCGACCAAGGAGGAACTGCGCGAGCAGGTGCTGACCGACGAGGAGACCGCCAAGCTCTACCGCGGCATCACCCGCTTCCTCACCGAGGACACCTTCGGCTGGACCGGCACCAAGTCCGCCCTCCAGAAGGACTGCCGTCAGCGCGCCTACGGCGTGATCCAGCGCAGCCGCGCCTGGGGCGACCTGATCGCCGAGCAGCACCCCCGCTCGTTCCGGCTCTCCATCCACCCGCAGAAGGTCGGCGTGCTGAAGTTCGGCATCCGGCTGCTGGAGCACACGGACATGTGGATGACCCCGTGGCACTCCTCGGTGCTCCACCGCCCGGACGGCGAATGGGAGCTGATCCGCAGCGAGGAGGCGGCGAAGGTCGGCCGGCTGGTCGAGCGCAACGGCCGCCCGAGCCACTACGAGACCTCCTGACGTTCGACGGAGACCGGGGTGGGGAGAGCGGTCGGGACGGTGACTCCGGTGACAACCGGCTTCACCGGGGGCGGGGCGATCACGCCTGCCCTCGTACCCGCGGCACCCCCCACCCCCCTGCCCGACGGCGGCGCGACCGGACCCGGCACCCCCGGGTCCGGCGCGCCGACCGGCGCACGGTGGTCGAACGCGATCAACGGGTCCCCCGTGAGCGGATGTTCGATCACCGCCGCCCGCACCCCGAACACCTCGGCGAGCAGCTCGGCGGTCAGCACCTCCCTGGGCTCCCCGGAGGCGACCAGCGTGCCCCGGTGCAGCACGTGCAGCCGGTCGCACACCGAGGCCGCCGCGTTCAGGTCGTGCAGCGCGACCAGCGTCGTGCGGCGCTGCTCCCGCAGCAGCGCCAGCAGCTCCACCTGGTGCCGGACGTCCAGGTGATTGGTCGGTTCGTCCAGCACCAGGACGTCCGGCTGCTGCGCCAGCGCCCGCGCCAGCAGCACCCGTTGCCGCTCCCCTCCGGAGAGCTGGGCGAACCCCCGGTCCGGCGCGTGCGCCATGCCGACCCGGGTCAGCGCCTCGGCCACCAGCCGGTGGTCCTCGGCGTCGTCCTTGGCGAACGCCCGCTTGTACGGGGTCCGGCCCATCGCGACCACCTCGCGCACGGTCAGCTCGAAGTCGCCGCCGCGCTCCTGCGGCAGCGCCCCGATGTGCCGGGCCGACTGCGCCGGACTCAGCTCGGACAGCTCCCGCCCGGCCAGCAGCACCCGCCCGGCGCTCGGCCGCAGATGCCGGTAGACGGTGCGCAGCAGACTGGACTTGCCGCTGCCGTTGGGACCGACCAGGCCGGCGATCTCGCCCTCCTTGGCGACCAGGTGGACACCGGCCACCACGGTCCGCCCGGCGAGGGAGACGCTCAGGTCTTCGACGGCGATTCTCAATTCCGCTCCAGTCGTCGGTCCAGCAGGTAGAGCAGGGTGGGCGCGCCGAGCAACGCGGTGACCACGCCGATCGGCACCTCCTGGCCGTCGAGCGCGACCCGGGCGATCAGGTCGACGACGACCAGCAGGACGGCGCCGGTCAGGGCCGACAGCGGCAGCAGCCGCCGGTGGTCGCCCCCGACCAGCAGCCGGCACACGTGCGGCACCATCAGGCCGACGAAGCCGATCGCACCGGAGACGGCGACCAGCACCCCGGTGAGCACACTGGTCACGGCGAAGATCTCACGGCGCAGCCGGGCCACGTCGACCCCGAGGCCCGCCGCCGTCTCGTCGCCCATCAGCATCGCGTTCAGCCCCCGGGCGCGGCCCTGGAGCAGCACCAGCCCCAGGGCCACGGCGGCGGCAGGGACGGCGAGCTGTCCCCAGGTGGCGCCGCTGAGACTGCCCATCAGCCAGAACAGCACGCCCCTGGTCTGCTGCTCGTCGCCGGTCTGGAGCACGAGGTAGCTGGTCAGGCCGGTGAGGAACTGGCCGATGCCGATACCGGCCAGCACCAGGCGCAGCGGGGAGAACCCGCCGCCGCGCCGGGCCAGCAGCCACACCAGGGAGAACGCGGCGAGCGCGCCGAGGAAGGCCGCCACCGAGACGGTCAGTCCGGCGATCCCGCCGACGGACAGCGACAGGCCCAGGCCGGTGCCGAGCACGATCACGCCGACCGCTCCGAGCGAGGCCCCCGAGGAGATGCCGAGCAGGTAGGGGTCGGCGAGCGGGTTGCGGACCAGGGCCTGCACCGCCGTGCCGACCAGACCGAGCCCGGCCCCGACCGCCGCCGCCAGCAGCGCGCGCGGGACGCGCAGCTGCCAGACGATCAGGTCGCGGGTGCCGGGCGCCGGGTGCTGCCCGGTGAGCCGTCGGCCGACCACCGACCACACCTCGCCGGGCGGGATGTCCACCGAGCCGAGCGAGACGGCGGCGGTCAGCGCGACGAGCAGCGCCGCGGTCAGCAACGCGGCCAGCGGCCCGGGGCGCAGCGCCCGGGCCCGGCGCCGGGGCCGCGGCCCGGGGGCGGCCGGGTCGGCGCCGGGGCCGGGCACGGCCTCCGTGGCGTGGGTGGTGGTGGCGGCGCGGGCCACGGCCTACTGCCCGTTCTTGACGAGCGTCGGGTGGACGGTCGCGGCGATCTGCCGCACGGTGTCGGCGTTGCGGATCCCGGCGATCGTGGTGACCTCGGAGCCGATCCGCAGGAAGTGCCCCTCCTGCACGGCCTTGAGCCCCTGCGTCGCCGGGAAGCCCTTGAGGAACGCCTCGGCCTCGTCGAAGGCCTTGCGGTCGGCGTCCGCGCTGCCCCGGTTGCGCACGGCGAGCTGGATCCAGTCCGGGTTCTTCGCCACCACGTCCTCCCAGGAGACGGGCCGGAAGTCGGCGTCGCAGTCGGAGAACACGTTGCGCGCGCCGGCCAGGGTGATCACCGCGTTGGCGATCTGCTTGCCGCAGACGGCCATCGGTTGCTTTGTACCGGCGTCGAAGTCGAAGAGGAAGTACCCGGGACGCTGCGCCTCCGGTACGCCCGCGGTGGCGTTCTTGACCTCATTGATCTGCTGGTCCATCGCGGCGACCAGTTCTCCGGCCCGGGCGGCCGTCCCGGTGACCGCGCCCAGGCGGCGCACGTCCTCCGCCACCCCGGCCAGGTCGGTGCGCGGCCCGGCGGCGGCCTTCGGACCGGTCGCGCAGGCCGTGGAGAGCAGCAGCACGTGCTGCATGCCGACCGCCTTCAGCTCCTCCTCGGTCGGCCCGGCACCCGCGGCGCCCATCATCGGCATCGGTCCGAAGGTGTCCACGTAGAGGTCCGCGCCGGAGCCCAGCAGCTTCTCCTTGGGGATCAGGGTGTCACCGAGCACCGGCACCTTGGCGCCCTGCTCGGCCACGGCCGCCGGCAGGCTGCCCTTCCCGGGCGGGAACCCCGTCCCGATGACCCGGTCACCGGCCCCCAGCTGGAGCAGCATCTCCAGACCGGCGGCGTCGGTGGTGACGATCTTCTGCGGTGCCCGGGCGACCGTCGTCTCCTTGCCCGCGCAGTCGGCCACCTTCACCGGAAACGCGCCGGCGGCGGACGCCTGTGGGCTCCCGCCGCCGTTCGTGGTGTCGCCGCTCCCGTCACCGCCGCTGGAACAGCCCGTGGCGAACAGGGCGACGGCTGCCGCGATACCGCAGAAGACGCGAGGGCGCATCAGTAACTCTCCTGGTCAATGGTCGTGCTCGGGTTCGTCCTGTGAACCCGGACCAGTAGTCGGCCGCTGTGCCCGGACGGTTCCCGGAACTTTGCCCTCCCGGCCACCGGCGGGGCGGTTAGGGTTGCGCGGTGAGTTTCCATTCGACGGACGGGACGCCGGGGGACGGTGCGCCGGGGAACGGTGCGGCAGGGGACGGTACGGCGGGGCACGGTACGGGAGGTCGTCCGGTGGTCGACGATCTCGGGCTGGTCGTGCCGCTTCCCGGGGCAGGGGCGGGCGGCGAGGCCGGGGTGGTGCGGCGGGTGGTGTCGCTGGTGCCCTCGCTCACCGAGGCCGTGGCCGCCACCGCGCCCGAACTGCTGGCCGGAGTCACCGACTGGTGCAGCCATCCGGCCGACCTGGCCGTCCCCCGGATCGGCGGCACCAAGAACCCAGACCCGGCCCGGATCGTCGCGCTCGCGCCGGACCTCGTGATCGCCAACGACGAGGAGAACCGCCGGCCCGACCTCGACGCGCTGCGGGCGGCCGGACTGCCGGTCTGGGTCACCGACATCCGCACCCTCGACCAGGCGTTCCGCTCCCTGGACCGGCTGCTCACCGTCGGCTGCGGCCTGCCCCGCCCCGCCTGGCTGGACGCCGCCGAGGCCGCCTGGGCCGAGGTCCGGCCGCTGCCGGGCCCGGCCCGCCGGGCGGTCGTGCCGATCTGGCGCCGCCCGTGGATGGTGCTGGGCCACGACACCTTCGCCGGCGACCTGCTGCGCCGCCTCGGTCTGCTCCTCCCGCACGCCGAGGACCCGGCCCGGCCGGAGCGCTACCCCGCCGTCCCGCTGCCGGAACTGCTCGCCGGCCGCCCCGACCTGGTCGTCCTGCCCGACGAGCCCTACCGGTTCACCGCCGAGGACGGCCCGGAGGCCTTCCCGGGCGTCCCCGCCGCACTGGTGAGCGGACGCCACCTCACCTGGTACGGGCCGTCCCTGGTGGAGGCTCCGGCGGTCCTCGCGGAGCAGCTGGCACGCGCGCTCCCCGGCCGGTCCCCCGGGTAACCGGTCCCCCGCTCAAGGGGCGGGGCAGCCGGAGGGTCAGGACAGGGTGATGGCCGCCTCGTCCAGGGTGAGGGTACGGGCGGTGGCGTCGACGGTCGCCCGGACACCGAGCGGCAACGGCGGATTGGGACCGGCGTGGCCGAGTTCCACCCCGCCGAGCACCGGGATCGGCCGGGCACCGAGCACGTCGAGCACGACCTCGCGCAGCGACGGCGCCGGGACCCCCTCCCCGCAGCCCGCGGCGGTGACCCGGAGCGGCACCCCGACCACCATCGCCGAGATCCGGTCGAGCACTCCTGCCAGCCGGAGCAGGTGCAGGTCCTGCCAGACCGCCGACAGCGGACGGTCCACCTCCTCCCAGAACAGCACCGCACCGTCGAAGCGTTCGACCGGAAGCGCCAACGGCGTCGCCTGGAGCGCGGTCAGCCGGCCGAGCAGACCGCCGATCAGCGGCCCGCCGGCCCGGCCGGGCCGCCAGCACTCCCGGCCTCCGGGCGGCAGCCGGAGCCCGGGGAGCGGGCCCAGCGGCGCGGGGTCGGTGAGAACGCGGCGGTACAGGTCGGCCAGGACCTCGGCGCTGCCCCCGGAGGGTCCGGTGTGCCAGGAGCCGCCGAGCCCGTAGGTGGCCATGTCGCCGTGCAGACCGACGAGACCGGTCCTGGCATGCAGTGCGAGCAGGAGCAGGGACACGTCGCTGCATCCCAGTACCGGCTTGGGATCGGCGCGGACGGCGTCGAAGTCCAGTCGGTCCAGCCAGCCGGCCACCGCCTGCCCACCGGTGTGCGCGACGATCGCCCGGACCTCCCGGTCCCGCAGCAACCGGTTGAACTCCTCGGCCTGTTCCTCCGGCGCACCGGCCGCCCACCAGCGGCGGCGCCCGGGCTCCGTGAGCGGTGCGCGGCGGACCCGGAACCCCATCGCCGTGAGGGTCCCGACACCCCGGTCCAGCAATGGCAGGGCGTCACCCTCCAGCGGTCCGGCGGGCGCCGCTACCGCGACGAGGTCCCCCGGAGCGAGGGCACGGGGGCGCAGGACGTCCAGCACCAGCGGACTCCGGTCGGTCGAGGCGGGTCCGGCCGTACGGCGTCCGGACGGTCCGTCGGGGGGTTCCGGCGGATGTGCCGAGTCTCGATCTCGAACGTTTATTCGACAACTGGTTTTCCGGGGCCTTTGCCGCTTCGGGCAGCACGACGGCCCGGGCGGTCGCGGTCGGTGCCCCGCGCCCACCCGGGCCGTCGTCGTCCGGGCGTCAGGCTCGGGCGGCGGTCACGGCGGCGCCCAGCGCCTCCTTGATGCGCGGGCCCAGTCGGGCGAAGCCCAGCTCCTTCATCGCCGCACGGAGCAGCTCCTCGTCACTGCGCGCGACGCCGTCCGCGTCGATCCAGCGCACGACCGCGAGCAGTTCCTCCGCCGAGTACGCGGTCACCGGTCGGCCCGGCGTGAACTCCGGCTTCGCCGGGGGCACGGCCGCTGCGGTCTCGGCAGCAGGCTCCTCGACGACGACGGCCGGTGCCTCCGCAACCGGCTCGGCCTCGACGACGGGCTCGCTCTCGACGGCGACGACCTCGGTGACGACTGCCTCGACTGCCTCGACGGTCTCGGTCTCGGTCTCGGTCTCGGTCTCGGCAGCAGGCTCCTCGACGACGACGGCCGGCGCCTCCGCAACCGGCTCGGCCTCGGCGACGGGCTCGCTCTCGACGGCGACGACCTCGGAGACGACTGCCTCGACAGTCTCGGTCTGAACCTCGGCCTGGACCTCGGTCTGCGCCTCGGCGGGCGCGGGCACCTCGGCAACGACCTCCGCCTCCGGCTCGACCTCGGGCTCGACGGTCGGCGCGACCTCCGCGACCTCCGCGACCTCCGCGACCTCCGCGACCTCCGCGACCTCCGCGACCTCCGCGACCTCCGCGACCTCCGCGACCTCCGCGACCGGAGCCTCGTCCACCGTCTCGACGACCGGCTCCTCGACCACGGCCTCGGTAGTGGCGGTCGGCTCGGCGTCGACCGGGGCCTCGGCCACCGGCTCGATCTCGGCGGGAGCCTCCAGGACGGGCTCCTCCTCGACCTCGACCGTGGCCCCGGTGACGGCCTCGACCACGGGCTCGGGCTCGGCGATCGGCTCAGGGGCCTCTTCCACCGTGCTCGGCTCGGCCTCGGCCTCGATCTCCGGCGCGGTGGCCTCGACCACGGGCTCGACGACGACTGCCTCGGCCTCCGGCGCGGCCTCGACTGCGGCCTCGACTGCGGGCTCCGGCTCGACCACCGGCTCCGCCTCGGTCACGACCTCGGCCACAGCCTCGACCTCGGCGGGGGCGATGGCCTCCACCTCGGGGGCGGAGGGCTGGACCGGCGGGGCGGGGGTGGCGCCGAGGAGATCGTCGGCGGCGGGCGAGGGGGCCGGGAGGGCGACGACGAGCGGCTGCTCCTCGACCGGGGCCTCCGGGCTGTCCGCCTCGGCCACGGGCTCGGCGGTGACGGCCTCGACCTCGGCCTCGACCTCCGGCGTCTCGGTGTCCGCCTCGGTGCCCACCTCGGCGGCCGCCCCGGTCTCCTCCGTACCCGTCACATCGGCCGTCGTCCCGGCCGTCGTGTCGGCCGCCGCATCGGCGGCCTCCTCGACCGGCGGCACCAGACCGTCGCGCTGCCCGCCCGCGAGCGCCTGGCGGGCGGCGTAGGCGGCCTCGGCGGCGCGGCGGTCCGCGCGGGCGGCGGCGAGCTCGGTGAGGAGCTCGCCGAGCCCTGCCTCCTCCAGGGTGCCGCGCAGCCCGTTGACGGTGGGCAAGCGGTAGAGGGTGCCCTCGTCGGCGGCGAGGCGGTCGACCAGGTCGACGAGGTCCGGGAAGGACAGCGCGTCCAGGTCCTGGCCGGGCAGCAGGCGGGCGAGCTCCCGCACTCCGGTGTTGATCGCCTCGAAGGCCTGCGCCGTGCGGTGGGCGAGGGCGGCGTCCGACGGCGCGGTGGGCAGGGTGCCGGCCGGCGCGAGGGCGGCCCAGGCCCGGCGCTCGACCGCGGCGGAGGCGAGTGCCTCGTGCAGGTCCTGGCCGCGGGGGCGGCCGCTGGTGACGGCGAGGGCGGCGGCCTGCTTGCGCAGCGACCGGCCCCGCAGCCAGGACAGCTTGACGCCCTGCTCGCGCCGCCACGTCCGCTCGGCGGTGGCCGCGATCAGCGAGTCGAGGTCGGCCTCGTACGCGGCGGGGGCGAGCACGGTCGAGGTGCGGCGCAGGAGCTGGAGCATCTCGACGAGCACGGCGGTCTTGCCGACGGTGTCCGGCGCGTCGATCCGCACGTCGGCGGCGAGCGCGGTGACGTCGTCCCAGACCTGCTGGAGGTCGTGTCCGCGCAGCTCGGCGAGGACGGTCGACGCGGCGCGGGCGTCCTCGGGGGTGGCGACGGTGTCCAGGGCCGCGTACCAGGGATGCGTGTCGGCGGTCAGGGTGAAGGCACCGAGTTCGGCGTAGCGGCCGAGTTCCTCGCGGAGGTCGGTGTCGGTGGTGGTCGCGGCGGCCGCGGTGTCCGTGGCCGTGGTGTCCTTGACGTCTGCGGAGCCGGCTGCGTCGGCCGCGTCGGCGTTGCGGGAATGAAGCACTGTCATGTGAGGTCCGGTTCTGGGCGGCTGCGGCGGGGGCGTGGGCTGGCGGCGAGGGGGCGGCGGTCCGGGTGCGCGGTGCGGCCCCGGCGGATGGGGCTGAGGGGGCGCGCGGTAGGGCTGCCGGTCGGAGGCCAAGAATACGGGTGCCCGTTCGAGCCATGCACGCACCCACCGTCCCTCGGGGCGGTGTGGCGTGCCACGGCGCCCGGCCGGGCGCCACCGGGGAGGGCCGGTCGGGTGGTCGGCGTCACCGGCCGTCATCCGGTCATCGCCCGTTCGGGGCACGCCGGGAACGGCCGTCCGGGTCCGTACCGTCCGCCCCGGCCGTGCCCGGGGCCGGTGGCGGATGGTGTCCCGCGCGGGCGAGGGCGGCGAGGTCGACCGGCGCGAGGTACTCGGTCAGCGGTGTCCGGTGCCACCAGGCGCGGGTCTGCCGCAGTTCGCGCCAATCGGTGAACCGGTAGCGGTGGAGGGTCGCCCGGACGTGGGTCGGCGGGGTGTCCGGGAAGGGGTTGTGCCGGAGCAGTCGCAGGGTGTCCCGGTCGTTGACGAGCAGCCGGGCGACGAACGGCAGGAACCACGGCCGGGCGTACCCGGTGGAGATCGCGGCGAACCACATCAGCCAGTCCAGCCGCAGGTGGTAGGGGGCGTACTGGCGGGGGCGGCGGCGGACGTCGCCGGGTTTGCCCTTGAACCCGTACTCCTTCCACACGGTGTGCCGGGTGACCACCGCCTCGTCCGTCCCTTCGAGCACGACCTCCTGCCGGACGCGGCCGACGCTGCCGAACGCGCCGTACGTGTTGACCAGATGGAGGCGGTTGAAGGAACGGTTCATGACCTGCCGGGGCGAGACCATGTTGCGGACCGGCCAGTAGCTCAGGACGAGCACGGCGGCGGTGAGTGCCAGTGCCAGGGCCTCGAACCAGACCGGGGCGGCGGGGTAGGCGCGCGGGTGGACCGGCAGGCCGAGGCGGGCCGGGTCGACGGCGGCGAGGGCGAGCGCGACGGTGAGCCAGTTGAGCCAGGCGAAGTTGCCGGAGGCGACCAGCCAGAGCTGGGTGGCGACGACGACGCAGGCGGCGAAGGTCGCCACGGGCTGCGGGAGGAGCAGGCAGACCGGGACGAGGAGTTGGGTCAGGTGGTTGGCGGCCGCCTCGACGCGGTGCAGCGGCCCGGGCAGGTGGTGGAAGAACCAGCTGAGCGGACCGGGCATCGGCTGGGTCTCGTGGTGGTAGCGCAGGCAGGTCAGATCGCGCCAGCAGCTGTCGCCGCGCAGTTTGATCAGTCCGGCGCCGAACTCGACCCGGAAGACCAGCCACCGCAGCAGCCACAGGACGGGGGCGGGCGGTGCGGTGTCGGCGTTGCCGAGGAAGGCGGCCAGGAAGCCCGCTTCGAGCAGCAACGATTCCCATCCGAACGAGTACCAGGTCTGCCCGACGTTGACGATCGACAGGTAGAGGACCCAGAGCACCGCCCAGCAGAGCATCGACACCCCGAGCGGGACGGCGTCCCCGAGGCCGCCGAGGAGGGCGGCGGAGAGCGCCGCGCCGGTCAGGGCCGCGGCGGCGAAGAAGCGGTCGCTGTAGTGGAGGTGGAAGAGTCCGGGCGCCTGCCGGAACGGGACCCGGGCGGTGAACCGGGGGACGGGGAGCATGCCGCGGCTGCCGATCAGCGCGCGGAACTGCCGGGCGGCGGCCAGGAACGCGATCAGGTAGAGGGCGGCCAGCATCCGTTGCACGAGCAGTCTGCTGAGCCAGTACTCGGGGGCGGCGAACCACTGCATGCGGCCCATGCCTACCACCGGCGGCGGCCGCGGGGGCCGGTCCGGCGGGACGGCGGCGGGCGGTTCACCCGGACAGCAGCGCGGCGGGGAGCCTCTCCTCGGGGGTGAGAGGCGCCCCGCCACGGTGGGACGGCTCGCCGTCGCGGACGGCCGGCGCCGCGGTCCCGCCACGACGCGCGGTCGGGGCGCGTCCGGGACCTGGCCGGTGCGTGGTGGTCGGCGCTCGGTGGTCGGTGCTTGACGATGGGTGCTCGGTGGTCGGTGCGGCGGTCGGACTGTCTGGCTGTCTGGCTGTCTGGCTGTCTGGCTGTCTGGACATGGTCGGGGCGCGGTGCCGCCGCGGTGGCGGCCGGTGCTGCGCCGTACGGAACTCCGGTGGTGCGTGCGCGGTCCGGGGGGTGACCCGCACGCGGTCCGACGGCCGGGCCGGTGGTGATCAGCCCGGCAGGACGAGGCCGGTCTCCCCCGCTCCGAGGCCGGGGCGGCCGACCGGGGCGGTGCCGTTCTGCTGAAGGCGGTCCACCAGGAGGGCCGCGAGCGTGCCGAGTTCCTCCTCGGTGCGGGACTGCGCGGTGACGTCCATGCCGACCGTCAGCACGCCGGTGACCTGGCCGGTGCGGGCGGTGCGCAGCGGGGTGCAGGTGAAGCTGAAGATCTGCTGCCCGCGCTGGGCCTCGGGGCGCAGGGACTGGACCCGCACCTCGTTGAGGACGGTGGCGCGGCCGGTGTGGTAGGCCTCGGAGACAGCCTGCTGGAGACCGGCGGCGCCGAGCTGGGGGTAGGCCAGGCCGACGGCGCCGTACGCCGCCGGGGCGCCGAAGGTGTCGGCGTGCTGGGCGTTGGCGTAGCGGATCTCCTGGCCGGGCCCGTCGGTGAGCATGATCGGGAACGGCGAGCCGTCGAAGGCCGCGAACATCTCCTGCTGCTGGGCGAGCAGGTTGTCGCGCAGGCGGATCTCGGAGAGCAGCGCCTCGGCGAGGTGCTGGATGTCGCGGAGCCGCTCGCGGCCCCACTGGCGGGGTTCGCGGTCGAGCACGCAGACGGTGCCGATGACGGTGTTGGTGTCGTCGACGAGCGGGGCGCCGAGGTAGGCCCGGACACCCAGTTCGTCGACGACCGGGTTCCCCGCGAACCGGGGGTAGGCGAGGATGTCGTCGAGCGCGAGGGGGGAACGCTGCGCGACGACGTGGGGGCAGAAGCCGTGACTCAGCGGCATCTCCCGGGTCGGAAGGTCGAAGGCGATGCCGCGATCGGCCCACGAGGAGCCTTCTTCGGCCACCGCGTCGGTGGAGTTTGGCGGGATGTAGAGCCCCCGGAACATCTGGCGCTCGTCGTTGATGAAGTTGACCATCGCGATGGGGGCGCGGGTGATGCTGGCGGCCAGGTGGGCGAAGCGGTCGAAGGCCTCGTCCGCGGTGGGCTCGTTGAGTCCCAGGCTGCGCAGCCTGCGGGCCCTCTCGGACTCGCCGGCGGCACCCGGGAACTGGCCTTGAGTGCTCATCACATCAGTCATGGCGCACATGTAATCAGACATGCGGCGCCTTACGCGCTCCCGACCCCTCCCCTTACTCACTGCTGATGCTCAGTCAAAGCCGCATGTCGGCGGCGAGGCGGCGGGCGGCCCACCGGCGGGCGGCGGCGGACGGCCCGGCGGGCCGCCGGGCGGGAACGGATCGGGAACCGCCGGGCAACGGGCACGGGAAGCGGCGGACAACCGGAACGGGACCCGACGGAAACCCTGGATCCCAAAAGCGGGACAGGTCACTTCCCCGCCTCGCGTCCCTCTAATCCCCGACTGTCCGCGAACGGCCCGAATCGCGCCAATCCAAGATCCACTGTAGAGCGCTTCCGACGCACATATGACAATGAGCCCTGCCGAAAAACGGCGGTCCCCAAGGGCAGCGTGGGCCACCGCCGGCACATCCGCACGCACCGGCTGCAACTCAGGGGCAACCGGCCGCCACCGTCACTCCCCCACCCCTCGGCGGCCGAAGCGGATCGGCTGCACGGACGGAGGCACATCCACCGAACCACCCGAACCGAGAGGACCTGGCATGGCGATGGACTACTTCACCGACGAGCGACACGAGAGCCTCCGAGCGGAGGTACGCGAGTTCGCGGAGAAGGAAGTACGCCCTCAGGTGGCCAGAATGGAGGCCGAGCGCCAGGTCGAATTCGAGCTCGCGCGGGAGATCGCCCGCCGTGGCTGGATCGGCGTCACCATCCCGCGGGAATTCGGCGGACTGGGGCTGGGTCACCTGGCCAAAACCGTGATCGTCGAGGAACTCTCACGCGTCAGCGGCGCGATGGGTGCGATCGCGCAGGCCTCGCAGCTCGGTGTCGCCAAGGTCATCCACTTCGGCAGCGACTCCCAGCGCCGTCACTGGCTGCCCAGGTTCGCCAACGGGACGGCGCTGCCCACGATCGCCGTCACCGAACCGGAGTCCGGTGGCCATGTGCTCGGCATGAGCGGCACCGCCCGGCGCGAGGGCGACGAGTACGTGCTCAACGGCCGCAAGTGGTTCGTGGGCAACTCGCACATCGGCGACGTGCACGGCGTGGTGCTCCGCACCGGCGAGGGCAGCAAGGGGCTGTCCGCGTTCCTGGTGGAGAGCGACCGTCCGGGCTTCCGCACCGGCGAGCTGGGCTCGCAGAGCGGTCTGCACGGCTTCAGCTTCGGCGAACTCGTCTTCGAGGACTGCCGGATCCCGGTCTCCAACCGGCTCGGCCTGGAGAGCCAGGGCCTGGACGTGGCCTACTCGTCCTCGACCCTCTACGGGCGGCTGAACCTGGCGGCGGTCGCGCTCGGCATCCACCGGGCGATCGTCGAGGACACCGCGCGGTTCGCCGAGGAGCGCATCATGTACGGCAAGCCGCTGTCCCAACTGCCGAACATCGCGCTCAAGCTGGGCGAGATGCAGTCCCGGCTGATGACCGCCAAGCTCGCCGCGTACCACGCCTCGCACCTGCTGGACCACGGCCGGCCGTGCGACGCCGAGCTGATGAACGCCAAGCTGATCAACACCGAGTACACGCTGGACTCGGCGCGCAACGCGATGGAGATCCACGCCGCCCGCGGCCTGCACGCCGACTTCCACATCGAGCGCTACCTGCGCGACGCCACCCACGTCTACCCGCCGGCCGGCACCTCGGACGTCCAGCGGCTGCGGCTCGGCCAGGTGGCCTCGGGCACCTACGGGAAGCAGTGGTCGGCCGAACTCTCCGATCTGGCCAGTTGGGCGTGGACCGAGCTGGCCGAGCGCGAGAACCGGGCGGAGACGGAGGCGCAGGCGCAGGGTGCGTCGGCGTCCGTGCTGCGGATGCCGCTGGCGGGCTGAACCGGGCGGCGCCGGGACCTCCCCACGGGTCTCTCCGTCGTTCTCCCCCGGTTCCCCCGTTGATCCCCCGGCCGTTCCCCGGCGGTTCCCCAGCGATTCCCCGGCGCTGCGGCAGCGCTCCGGCGGCGGTCCTCCCGGTGCTTCCCGGTCGCTCCGACGTCGGGCGGCGTCCCGTGGAACCCTTGCTCTTGACACGTCCCTGACGGCTTTCCGGAGGCCGAACCCCGGCCTCCGGAAAGCCGTCAGGCCCGTCCCGCACCTCCTCCGACCTGCCGCGACGACCCCCGGCGTCCACCCCGGGCGGCCCCGCCTCCCCGTCATCGCCCGTTCACATATCGTCAGTTGATGTTGCCCAGAGGGCACCTGAGGCTGGTAGCGTGCCTGCAGTCGGCGGCCGTGCAGCATCCGTCCGGACGGTGACCACACGTCACCACCTCCGGCAACCCTCCGGGCACCGCCGGCCGTGGCGCCCCGCGACCGCGGTCGGACCGCACACGGACAACCGCCGTTCGGCCCTGCTACAAGGAATCAGATGCCAGGCATATCGGCCCCCCGGACGGGCCACCGCGCCGGCCGGTCCGGCTCCCTCCGCAGCTCGCTCCTCGCCCTCGCGGTGGTCCCCTGCCTCGGCCTCGCCGCCGCCTGGGGCTACGCCGCCTACCTGCTGCGCGACGCCGGGGAGCGCACCGCCGTCTACGGCGGCACCGCGGTGGTCGCCGCCGTCCTGCTCTGGAGCCTGGTCCGCGGCCTGCGCGCCGCGCGCACCCTCCCGGGCCGGCTCGCCGACCTCCACGCCGAGACCCTGTCCCTCGCGCAGCACGAGATCCCGCAGGTCGTCGGCCGGCTCCAGGCCGGCGAATCGGTCCCGACCCCGCCCGCCTGGACCCCGTCCCGGCGGATCGGCGACGAGGTCCAGCAGACCGCCGACGGCCTCGCCGCCGTCCGGCAGGCAGCCGTCGCCGCGATCGTCCACCAGGCCCAGGGCCGCGAGGGGACGAAGAAGGTCTTCCTCAACATCGCCCGGCGCACCCAGATCCTGATCCACCGCCAGATCAGCATGCTGGACGCGCTGGAGCGCGAGCACGAGGAACCCGAGCTGCTGCGCGAACTGTTCGCGGTCGACCACCTCGCCACCCGGATGCGGCGCAACGCCGAGAACCTGGTCATCCTGGGCGGCGCCCTGCCCGCCCGGCGCTGGCGAAACGCCGTCCCCATGGTCAACGTCCTGCGCAGCGCCGTCTCGGAGACCGAGAACTACTCGCGTGTCGTCGTCCAGGGCGTGCCCCGGGCCTCGCTCAGCGGCCAGGCCGTCGCCGACGTGATCCACCTCGTCGCCGAACTGATCGAGAACGGCACCACCTTCTCCCCGCCCTACACCCAGGTGCAGGTCTCCGCGCAGGAAGTGCCCAAGGGCCTGGCGGTGGAGGTCGAGGACCGCGGTCTCGGTATGGCCGAGGACGAGTACGAGCGGCTCAACGACTACCTGGCCAACCCGCCCGAGCTGGACGTCTCCGCGCTCGGCGACGACCTGCGGCTCGGCCTGTTCGTGGTCGCGCGGCTCGCCGCGCGGCACGACATCCAGGTCACCCTGCGGCCCTCCCCGTACGGCGGGACCAGGGCCGTGGTGCTGGTGCCCGCACTGCTGCTGGAGCAGGCCGGACAGCCGGCCGCCCTTCCCGGCCTGCCGTCCGGCGCCCGGGTCACCCGGACTCCCGTGCCCGACCTGCCGCCCGGCGGCGGGGCGGACGCGGACGCGGAGCTCGGCGAGATCGACCAGGAGCTGTCCGGCGCGCTCGCCGGGGTCCTGGGCGGGCTGCTGGGCACTCCCCGGCCGGGGGCGGAACAGGGGCCCGGGCAGGCGCAGGGTCCGGCGGGTGCCGGCGTCGACGCGGGGACCGAGTACCCCGCGGTCGGCCGGGCGGTGGCCGGACAGGCAGTGGCCGGGCAGGCGGTAGGCGGGCAGGCAGTGGGCGGTGGCGGCGAGGCCGCCGCGATCGAGGCCGCGGTGGGCGGGCTACCGGCCCTCGGTGCGGCGCCGGCTCCGGCCTTCGCTCCGGCTCCGGGCCAGGCCTTCGCTCCGGTACCCGCCGCGGACCCGGTGCCCTACGCCGACGACCCCGCCGGAGTGCTCGGCGGTACGGCGGACCGGTTCGACGGCAGCGTGGTGATCGGCGAGCTGCTCGCACGCTACCCCCAGGGCGGCACCCGCGACGAGGACGACCCGACGGTCAACGGCGGTCTGCCGGTGGGCTCGTCGATCCCCGGTCTGCCGGGCGCCGTGGTGGTGGCCCGACCGGCCATGCCCCGGCCCTACGGCGAGCCCGGGGACGAGCCCGGCCCGGACGGGGCCGCGGCGGCGCCCGGGACCCCGGAGCCGTCGACGGGCAGTGACGGGCCGGCGGCGACCGCACTCGCGGCCGCCACGGCGGCGGCAGCGACGCCCACGCACCAGCGCGCCGAGGAGACCGCGCCGGAGCACGGCCCCGACGGTGAGCTGCGCACCCCGCGCGTGCTGCCGCAGCGGGTCCGCAACGCCAGCCTCGCCGAGCAGCTGCGCGAGGCCAACGCGCCGGGCGCGGCGTTCGGCCACCCCGGCGCGTACGGACGGCCCGGCGCCCCCGCCCCCGCGCCGTACGGCCGCACCGGCCCGACGGCTCCCGACGGGACCGACGGCGTCGGCAGCGTCGGCGTCGGAGTCGGCGTCGGCGTCGGCGTCGGCGTCGGCGTCGGCGTCGGCGGAACCGGATCCCTCGGACCGGCCGCGGACGACCCCTCGCCGCAGCGCTCGCGGGCCACCATGGCCGCCATCCAGCGTGGCACCCGCACCGCCCGTGCGACGACACCCGACGCGGACGCGCCGGCCGCGCCGTCAGCGCCGGCCGCACCTTCCGCAGCTAAGGAACAGCAGTGATGACGCAGTACACCGATACCCAGCGCGACCTCAACTGGCTGCTGGACCAGCTGGTGGCGCGGGTCCCGGAGACCCGGCACGCCATCGTCCTCTCCGAGGACGGCCTGCTGATCGGGCTCTCCCAGGACCTCGACCGGGCCGACGCCGAGCACCTGTCGGCGGTGGCCTCCGGTCTGCAGAGCCTCGCCCGCGGCGCCGGCCACCGGTTCAACGGCGGGCGGGTCCGGCAGACCGTGATCGAGATGGACCAGCTGTTCCTGTTCGTCACGACCGCCGGCCAGGGCGCCCGGCTCGCCGTGCTCACCAGCGAGGCGGTCGACGCCGGGCTCATGGCCTACGAGATCAACATGCTGGTGAAGCAGGTCGGCCAGTACCTCACCGCGGCGCCGCGCAGCGACGCCGGCCAGCCGGGCGTGGGTGGCGGTGCGTGACCGTCGACGCCGACGAGGCCTGGTTCTTCGACAAGGACGCGGGCCATCTGGTCCGCCCTTACGCCATCACCAACGGGCGTACCGGACCGGTCCGTGACGGATTCGCGCTGATCACCCTGGTGGTCACCGCCGACCCGCGCACGGACACCAGCCGGTTGACGCCCGAACCGGCCGCGATCCTCGACCTCTGCCGCGAACGCCCGCTGGCGGTGGCCGAGATCGCGGCCACCATGGACCTCCCGGTGAGCGTGGTCAAGGTCTTACTGGACGACCTGGCCGAAGCCAGGATGATCCTCACCCGGGCACCCGTCCAGCTCGCCGAGGCACCGGACATCGCGTTGATCCGGGCCGTGATCGAGGGTGTCCGGCGGCTCTGACCGGCTCGGGCCGCTCCCAGCGCGTCGGGACCGTTCCGGCGCCCTCCGCTCCCCTGCTGTTCCGACTTTTCGCTCCTCCGCTCAGTTCCCCTCCAGGAGACCAGACGTGACGACCCAGAGCCTGGTGCCGGGCGCGGTCAAGATCCTCGTGGCCGGCGGCTTCGGCGTCGGCAAGACCACCATGGTCGGCTCGGTCAGCGAGATCGAACCGCTCCAGACCGAGGAACGGATGACCCGCGCCAGCATCGGGGTCGACAGCCTCGACGGCGTCCAGGGCAAGTCGACGACCACCGTCGCGATGGACTTCGGCCGGATCACCGTCCGGCAGGACCTGGTGCTCTACCTGTTCGGCACCCCGGGACAGTTCCGGTTCTGGTTCATGTGGGACGACCTCGCCCTCGGCGCGCTCGGCGCGATCGTGCTGGCCGACACCCGCCGACTGGAATCCAGCTTCGCCGCCGTCGACTTCTTCGAGCAGCGCGGCATCCCGTTCGCCATCGGTGTCAACTGCTTCCACGGGCGGCGCGACTGCACCCCCGACGACGTCCGGCGCGCGCTCGACCTCGACCCGGGTGTGCCGGTCGTGCTCTGCGACGTCCGGGAACGCGCGTCCAGCAAGGAACTGCTGCTCGCCCTGCTCGACCGGGTCCACGAGGACGCGCTCACCTCACGGCGCTGAGCGCGGCGCGGCGCGGCGCGGGGGAGCAGGGCGTTCCGCTCCCCCGCGCCGCGCTCAGGCGCCGGACGGGGCGGCGGAAGCCGGCTCCAGGTCGTGGAGGGCACGGACCAGCGGCGCCAGTTCGGGGACGTCGGCGGCCCCGGTGAGCGTCGCCTCCAGCGTCGCGTCGTGCAACGGCCGCGCCGCCCCGAGCAGTTCGCGGCCCTGCGCGGTCAGCTCGGTGTAGATGCCGCGCCGGTCGTCCGCACACAGGTAGCGGCAGAGCAGCCCGCGTTCCTCCAGCCGGCTCACCAACCGGGTGGTGGCGCTGCTGCTCAGCGCCGCCGCGCGGGCCAGCTGCTGCATGCGCATGTGCCAGCCGTCCTGCCTCGACAGCGCCTCCAGCACCGTGTACTCGACCACGGAGAGGCGGTACTCGGCCTGCAGCGCCTTCTCCAGGGCCGAGTCGATCAGCCCGTGCAGCGCGGCGAGCGTGCGCCAGCCGCTGGCACGGATCTCCGCGGCGTCGTCCTGGATCCCCATGGCTCGCGTCTCCCTGCTCGGGTCATGTGCTCGTACGGTGCTGCGGCCCGCAGCCCCCCGGTGCGGCAGTCCTGCGGTGCGGCAGTCCTGTGGTGCGGCAGTCCTGCGGGGTCCTGCCCCGGGGGCCGGCCCCCTCCGGCAGGCCACCGACCGTTCGAACGTTCCGCTTCGTTCAAGTATGCCATTCGGCGCGGCATATCTGCTTGTGCAAATAGTTCTCCTTATGGCTGATTGCCGGGAACCTCCAGGGTCCAGGCGGTCGCGCAGAGTGCCGAGGCCAACTCCTCCTCGTACCAGGCCGCCGCCGACCAGGCGGCCGCGAAGGCCCTGTGGTCGTCCGTGACCACCCGGCCGAAGACATCGCGCGGCTGGTCCATCGCCGCCCCGAGCAGACCCTCCAGCAGCGATGCGCCGGTGGCCAGCCCCGCCGACCGCAACCGGGCCCGGTCGGCCTGCGCCGCCCCGGTGCCCAGTGCCAGCACCGCCCGGCCGCCGGTCACCGCCTGCTCCACCCGCCGGGACAGCAGGTGCACCGGCGTGGTCGGCGGGAGCGGCCCCGCCGGCAGGGCCGTCAGCGGCGAGGCCGCTTCCTGGGGCGGGAGGGTCAGGTCCGCCGTCTGGAGCCGCTCCAGGCCGAGATTGACCCGGCCGGCGCGATCGGCGGGCAGGGCGAGGGAAGGGGAGGAGGACGGGGGTCGGGCCTCCATGGGTCCGGCGTCGGTGGGTCCGGCGTCCGTGGGTCCGACGTCCGTGGGTCCGGCGTCGGCGGGTCGGGTGGACGGGGGCTCGCCGACGGCCAGTAGGCGCAGCTCGGGACGGGCCGAGCGCTCCAGCCGGCCGATCACCCGCAGCCGCAGACCCGGGGCGGTCGCGAGCAGGGCGAGGTTGCCCCGGTGGGCTAGTCCCGGGTGGTCGTGCGCGGCGCGCAGCGCCACCACCGTTCCCCCGCAGTCCGCCAGCAGACTCGGCTCGCCGCCCGGCCTGTGCGGGACCGCCCCGAGCAGCGTCACGTCCAGGAACAGGAGTTCTCCCCCGGCGGGCCGGACCTCAGGGGGCAGTGCGGCCGCGCCGAGCGCCCGCGCCACCTGGGCGGCCGGCGGCTCGGTCCAGAGCCGGGCCGCCGGCTCTGCCGTCCAGGCCGCCCCCGCCGCGCGCACCGCCCGGACCGAGGCGCCCGCCCCGAGCCGCCCGGCCGCCGACCTGGTCGCACCCTGCACGACCAGCCCGGCCCGGGTGAACTCGCGGTGGCTGAGCATCGCGTCGCCCAGCCGGACCGCGCGGTTGCCGGCGCCGACCGCCTGCGGCGCCGCCGCGGCCGCGTCGCTGTGCGGCATGATCTCGGCCATCGTGTGCAGGCCGCCGCCCGCGTCGACCGCCCAGGTGAGCACCCCCGCGTGGGTGGCCGTCAGCACCGGTTCGGAGAACAGTCCGTAGAGCCGCAACCCGCCCGCTGCCGCGTACGCCTGGCGGGCCGTCCCGCGCAGGGCCGCGACGCCCGGACCGGCGGTGTCCGCCGCCGCCGCGGCGGTCAGGGCCGCGCCGAGGCCGAGCAGCTCGCGCAGACCGGCCACCAGGTCGGCGAGCCGGTGGTCCGGCTCGCCCGACCGGGCCGCCCGGATCCGGGTGACCACCGCCACCGCGGCGGCGGCCGGCCGGTGCAGCCCGGCCAGCCGGGCCCGGTGGGCCGCCCGCAACAGCTCCGCCTGGAGCACAGCGCCCGCACCGCCCACGCCAGCCGCGAGTGCGGCGGAGGCCACCCGGTGCAGTTGGTCGACGGCGGCGCGTTCGGCGGCGCCGAGCGTCCCGGCGGCCGCCACGGGCTCCGGCGGGCCGTCGGGGAGAGGGGCCGGGGCGGAGGTCGGGACGGAGGTCCGGGCTCCGCTGTCGGCCACCTCCGGTTCAGCCCGGCCGGCCGGGTCGGCCTGGTCGACCGGGGGTTCGCCGTCGGCCAGCGGGCAGACCGTGACCGCGGCCGCCCGGTGCACGCACGCGGGCGCCAGCAGGCAGCCGCAGCGCACATCGCCGGACGTGGCGACCACCCCGCCCGGCGCGTGCAGGACGAGCTCCGTCTCCTCGTCGACCGCGATCCGCCAGTCCTCGCCCGTCCGTTCCACCGGCCGCTCGGCCAGTTTGGCGGCGGCCCCGTCCAGGCGCTTCTGCAGGCGCGCCGACAGCCCCGCCACCACCTCGGCGACCACCTCCGGTCGCACCGCCGGCCACGGCACCCGCGTCCCCGTCATGTCCTGCACCGTCTCCGTCATCGGACCTTCTCCCCCACCCAGCGGGCCAGTTCGAGCGGGCTGAGCGCCGCCACCGGCATCCCGGCCGCGACCAGTCGGCTCGCGATCGCCTTCGAGTACCGGGCCGTCCCGGTGTCGTCCAGTGCGGCGCAGCCCAGCAGGTGGCACCCGGAGTCGACCAGCGCCCGGGTCTGCGCGAGCAGCCCGCCCACCGGACCGCCCTCCTCGAAGTCGCTGACCACCGCGATCAGCGTGCGGGAGGGCACCGTCACCAGCTCCCGCGCGTACTTCAGCCCGGCGGCGATATGGGTACCGCCGCCGATCCGGACCTCGAGCAGCAGGCCGAGCGGATCCGTCACCCGGTCGGTCAGGTCGACCACCTCGGTCGAGAAGGCGACGAAGTGCGTGCTCAGCGAGGGCACCCCGGCCAGGATCGACGCGGTCAGCGCCGCCCAGACCGTCGACGACTCCATCGAGCCGGAGACGTCCACGACCAGGATCAGGCGCCAGTCGGACGCCTGCTTGGCCCGGGTCCGGAACACCGGGCGCTCGGGCACGATCACCATCCGGCCCGACTCGGTGCCGCCGTCGGTGCCGCCGGTACCGGTGCCGGCGGCGGTGCCGCTGCCACCCTCGGCCCAGGGGGCCGCGGGGCGGGCGGTCGCCAGGTTGGCGCGGATGGTGCGGTGCAGGTCCAGGCCGCCGCCGGGGCGCCGGCTGGGCCTCGGCACGCTGATCCCGGTGAGGGCGGGGCGCAGCCTGGTCGCCAGCTCCCGGCTCAGCTCGTCGACCAGGCGCCGCACCAGCGGCCGCAGCGCGGCCAACCGGGCCTCGGGCAGACCGCCCGCGTGCTCCAGGACGGTGCGCAACAGGTCGACCGACGGCCGGACGGCACCCGGGTCGATCGCCTCCAGGGCATCGCCGCGCCCGTGCGCCACGGCCGCCGCCAGCACCTCCTCCCGGATGCCGGGTCCAAACAGGGCCGTCAGCTCCTCGGACCACTCGCGCACGCCCGGGTAGGGCGCCTCGCGGCCGCCCCGGTTGCCGCCCGCCCCGCCCCGGCCGTCCAGGCCGGGGCCGGAGCCCTCGCCCTGCCCGGTGCCGTAGAGCTCGTCCAGCGCGGCCGCGAGCCGCGAGGCACGGCCGCCGGGGCGGCCGCTGCCCGGGCGGCCGAGGAGCAGCCGCCAGCGCTCCGCCGCGCCGAGGGCGTGGGCGCCGGACGACTCGGGGGCGGGTTCGGGGGCGGCTGCGGGGACCGGTTCGGGTACGGGTGCCTCGTCGGCCCGGACCCTGTCGGTGCGGCGCGCCTCGGTGGGTGGTGCCTGGAGGGGTGGCGCCTGGACGGGTGGCGCCTCGGTGGGGGCCGGGAGGTCCGGTGGGAGCAGTCCCCGGCGGGCGAGCGCGGAACGGGCCGCGAGGTCGGCGCGGGACCAGTCCGCGAACAGGGCGGGCGGCACCTCCTCCGGCAGCGCGTCCAGCCGGGCTCCCAGCCGCTCCTCGACCAGGGTCAGCAGCCGGTCCCGGGCCGCCGGGCTGAGCGTGTCGAACCCGCCGCGCAGGGCGGGCAGCCGGTCCAGGAAGGCGCTGTCCGGGAGGGTGACGATCCGCTCCAGCAGCGGTTCGAGCACCTCGGGGGCGGTGGAGAGCAGTCCCTCGGCGGCCGTCAGCAGACCGACCAGCGACCGGCCCAGGGCGTGCCGGGCGTCGGGGCCGGTGGCGCCGTCGACCCAGGAGGCGGCCCGGTCCCCGAACACCACCGGGACCTCCTGCCGGAGCAGCACCCGCACCGCACCGGCCGCACCGCGCACCATCGGGCTTCCCCGGTCGGCGAGTTCGGCCAGCGCGTGGCGCAGTCGCAGGCCGCCGGAGAGGTCGGCCCGCCGGGCCAGCTCGACCAGCGCCCTGGCGTCGTCGGCCTCGTCCGATCCGCCCAGCCCCTCCAACTGCCGCACCGCCGCCACCGTCACCACCTCCGCGGCGGCTGCCACGGCCGTCAGGAAGGCGTCCCCGGAGCCGGTGGCGGCGGGGAGGTGGGGAGGGACGGCCACGGCGGAGGCACCGCCGGCGGCGGGGCGGTCCGCAGCGCCGGACCCCGGGGCCGAGGGACGGCCGGTGCCGCCCGCCCCTGACGCGAGATCGGCGGAACCACCACCGAGGGCCGACGGCGGAGCCGCCGGGCCCGCGGCCGGGACCAGGTCCGTGCCAGGGCGGTCGGACGGCTCGGGCGGGGTGACGCCCTGCGGAGCGCCAGCGGTGAGCTCGGCGCGGCCGGCGTCGGCAGGGACCGGCACAGCACACGGCACACCCGGGCTTCCACCGGCGCGCAGGGACGGGAGGGCCGCCGCGGGGGCGGCCACGGCAACAGCGGCGCCCGGGACCGGGCCGCCGGCGAGGTCGACGGGGCCGGACGCTCCGGGTGCGGAGCCCCCGGCGGGAGCCGGCGGCGTGGCCGCCGCACCCGGGCGGTGGGTGGCGGTGAGGCGGTCCAGCAGGGCGAGGCCGTCGAGGAGTTCGGGCAGGGTGCCGCTCTCCGGAAGGACGGCCGTGAGCTGAGTGAGACGGGTGGCGGTGAGGGCCGACAGGCCGCAGGCATCGGCGTCGGCGAGGCCCCGGAGGACCTCGCGGGCGGTCGGGCCGTCGGCCTGCCGCTCCCGCCGCAGCCGCTCGCGCAGGGCGCCCTCGGCGGCCTGGGCCGGGGTGACGCCCTGGGTCCCGGCAACGGTGAGCATCGCGGCGACGGTCGGGGTCCAGCGGACCCGCCAGCGGGTGGTGAGGGTCTCCGTGCCGCCCGCGCCGGTCGACTCGACCGGTTCGGCGTACGGGACGCCGCAGGCCGTGAGCCGGTGGAGCAGGAGCTCGCGGCGGCGGTCGAGGGCCGAGCGGAGCGGGTCGAGGCGCAGCTCGCGCGGGGCGGGCTCGGCGGTGTCGCCGGGGCCGGGCAGGCCCAGCTCGGCGAGGAGCCGCTCCACGGCGGGGGCGAGGCCGCTGCGCGGGGCGGCCGGGGTGGGCGCGCCGGTGCGGGTGCCGACCAGGACCCGTTCCAGTGCGCGGGCCACCGCCCGGCCCCGGCCGAGCGGTTCGCCCTGGGCGAGGGCGGTCTGGACGGCCTCGACCAGCTCGCCCCGGCCGGGCGCCGCGAGGCCGCGCAACCGGGCGAGGTCACCGGCGAGGCGGACGATCTCCCGGGCGTCGGCCGGGCCGGACGGGTGGTCCTGGCCGCGCAGGGCCTCGCAGATCCGCACGGCGGTGGTGATCAGCGCCTCGGCCAGCCGGTCCTGGTCCCCGGCGGCGTCGAGCACGGTGTGCTGCCACTCGGGGTCGCGGATGCCGGCCGGGTAGCCGGAGCGGGCGTCGAGCAGCGGGTAGGTGTAGGGGATCAGGGAGACGACGTGGCGGCCGGCCGGCACCCGGTCGGGGGCGAGGCCGGGGTCGGGGTCACGGCCTGGGTCGGGGTCACGGCCGGGATCGGGGTCACGGCCTGGGTCGTCGCCGGGCCCGGGTGTCCCGGTGGCGGAGGCCGCGGCCGGGACGAGCGCGGGCGCGTGGAAGGCTCCGACGACGGCGGCGACCCGGCGGCCGCCCTCGGCCGCCTCCTCGATGCGCGCCCGCATCCAGGCCTCGCGCCGCAGGTCGTACGGGTCGACGCCGGTGGCGTCCCGGGCGTCGCGGCGCAGCGCCCAGCCGACCAGCAGCGCGGCGCGGCGGACGGCCTCCGGGGTGGAGCCTGGGGCGGCGGTCTCGACGAGGCGGTCCCAGAGGTCCTCGTCGTCCTCGCGGCCGGTGAGGCGGTTGCGGAGGGCATCGGCGACACCGGGCCGGGGGACGCCCGGACCGGCGGTGTCCCGGTCGGCGCGGCCGGCGTGGTCGCCGCGGCCGGTGTACCGGTCGCGGACGGCGAGGGGCAGGTCGCAGGCGATCGTCTCGACGCCGTGCCGGCGGGCCCAGCGCAGGGCGGCGAGTTCGGGCGAGAAGTCGGCGAACGGGTAGAACGCGAGCCCGGCGCCGTCGCCCGCGTCGGTCGCGTCGTCCGGGCGGTCGGCGGCGGGTGCGGCGGCGAGGGCGACCGGGGCGCGGGTGGCCTCGTCCGCGAGCAGGTCCAGCCAGGGCTGGAACTCGGCGGGCAGTTCGACCAGCAGGACGTCGGGCCGGGCGGCGTCCAGCAGCGCGGGCACGACGACGCTGAGCGAAGGCGCGTGGTGACGCACCCCGATCAGGTAGGGCCCGGGTGCGTCGAGGCCGGAGGCGGCCAGTCGGTCCGCCTCGGTCGCGACCGCCCCTCGCGGGTCGTCGTGGCCGAGGTCCGCCCCGCCGGGCGGCACCGCGCTGCTCATCTGTTCACCTCTCGGTGGAAGTTCGGGAACGGGGAGGGTGGGGTGGGGTGGTGGGCGAGGGAGTGTGCGGGCCGGGGGCCGGCCCGCCGCCGTCGTGACGACGGGCCGGCCGGGCCTCAGTGGTCCAGGGCGGAGCGCAGCTCCCACAGGGTGCGCCAGGTGGCGGCGCCCTGTTCGGCACGGCGTCGGACCGGGCCGTCCCAGTAGCCGAGCAGCCGGGCGGCGTCGGCCGGGTCGTCCTTGCGCACGACGCCGATCAGCTGGCCGGGGAGCCGGCCGAGCAGGTCCCCGCCGTCGGGCAGGTACGCGGCGCCGACCCCGAGCGCGGTGGCCACCGACACCGCCTCGGCGGTGCTCATCACGGTGGACGGGCGTTCGACGTCCCAGCCCTCGGTGGAGCGGCCGGTCCGCAGGTCGCGGAAGGCCGTGACCAGGGCCTCCAGTACCGCGTCGTCGACCGCGAAGGCGGCCCCGGCGCGGGCGACAGCGGCGGTGGACTGGCGCCGGACCAGCTCGACCTCGGCCGCCAGGCTGCCGATCGGCCCGACCGTCTCGAAGTTGAACCGGCGCTTGAGCGCCGCGGACATCTCGCTGACCCCCTTGTCCCGCAGGTTGGCGGTGGCGATCAGGGTGAAGCCGGGGGCCGCGTGCAGTTGGCCGTCCGGGGTGCCGGCCAGCTCGGGGACGGCGATCCGCCGCTCGGAGAGCAGCGAGACCAGGGCGTCCTGGACCTCCGGGAGGCAGCGGGTGACCTCCTCGACCCGGGCGACCGCGCCGGTGCTCATCGCGCTGAGCACCGGGGAGGGCACCAGCGCCTCGCGGCTGGGGCCCTTGGCGAGCAGCAGGGCGTAGTTCCAGCCGTACTTGAGCTGGTCCTCGGTGGTGCCGGCGGTGCCCTGGACGGTGAGTGCGCTGGTGCCGCAGACGGCGGCGGCGAGGAGCTCGGACAGCATCGACTTGGCGGTGCCGGGCTCGCCGACGAGCAGCAGACCGCGCTCGCCGGCGAGGGTGACGACGCAGCGTTCGACGAGGGCCCGCTCGCCGACGAACTTCTGCTCGATCGCCAGGCTCCGGCGGCCCGCCTTGAGCTTCTCGCCGCCGCTGCCCATCACGAAGGTGACGACGGCGCGCGGGGTGAGCCGCCAGCCGGGCGGGCGCGGGCCGGAGTCGTGCGCGGCGAGGAACTCCAGTTCGGCGGCGAACCGCTCCTCCGGCGGCACGACCTGCCGGGCCGCGCTCTCAGTACCGGTGCTGGAGGTGTCGGCGGTGGAGGTACTCGTGGTGGTGGTCGTGGCGGTCATCGGCGGGCCTTCCTGCGCTTGCCGGTCCGGAGCTCTTCGAAGCCGGGGGCGTCCCCGTCGGTGACGCGCTGCCAGGCCCGGGCGAACAGCTCCGGGACGGCGGAGCGCGGCAGCACGTCGTGGTGGGTGGGGAGATCGTAGAGGGCGGCCTTCCAGGTCTCGACGGGCAGACCGGGCGCCTTGGCCTCCTGCCAGCCGCCGGGGAGGAAGAGGGTGCGCCCGGCGCGGGCCCGCTTGGCCTCCATGACCAGTCCGGAGGCGAGGAGTTCGGCGCGCGCCTTCTTCAGCCGGGCCGGCTTCCAGCCCGTCCAGCGCGCGACATTGCGGTCGGTCGGGTCGGGCAGGGCCAGCAGCTGGAGGTAGAGGACGGCGGCGTCCTCGCCGAGCTCGTGGGTCTTGGCGACCTCGGTGACCAGCTCGGGCACCGTGAGCAGCGGGTGGTGCGGCCAGACCTCGGCCCCCTCGGCCGGAGCACCGGCGGCACCCGCCGCACCGGCAGCACCCGCCGCACCGGCGGGACCCGTGGCGTCGGGCAGCTCCGGCAGGGCGACCAGCCGGTCCAGCTCCCCGCCCAGGAGCGCCGTGAGCACCGTCCGCTGACGGGCCAGCCAGTAGCTGTCACCGAGACCGGCCAGCTGGTCCAGCGCCTGGTCCTGCGGCCCGTCGAGGCCGGCCGGGCGCCACCAGATCTGCTCCGCCTCGTCGTGGCCGGGCGACAGCACCAGGGCCTCGCCGACGCGGACCAGCCCGTCCGCGTCGGCACCGCCCTCGGCGGGCAGGCCGTAGCGGGCGCGCAGCACCGGGGACAGCGGTTCGCCCTTGCTGTTGCGGCGCAGGTCGTAGGCGAGCAGCAGCCCCGGGTCCGCCAGGCGGGTGCGCAGGGCCTGGACGGCGGGCCCGAGCGAGGCGCGCAGCGGGCTGTTCCACGGCAGCCGGTAGGCGAGCCAGGCGATCGCGTCGGCGGCCTCGGACAGGGTGCTGTAGTCGAGCACCGCGAGCGGGTCGTCGGCCTGCAGCACGGGTGTGGCCGACTCGCCCAGCGGGAGCACCCGTTGACGGGTGGTGCGGCTCAGCCACGGGGTGGTGGCGTGGTTGAGGATCTCCTCGACCTTCTGGATCCTGGTGCCGCTGACGGTGGCCTGCTCGGCCTCGGGCAGGGTGACCAGCCGGCCGAGGCGGGCCGTCCAGTGCGCGGCACCGGCGGCGCTGTCGGGGCCGGTGCTCCAGAGCTCCTCCGGGTCGGCGGGCAGCAGGGCGGCCCAGACCTCGCCGAGGACCTCGCGCTCGCAGCCGCGCAGCCAGTCGCGGGCGGCCTTGGACTCGCCGGACTTGAGGCCGTACTCCTTGAGTGCCTCGGGGGGCAGCGGCGCCCCGTACCAGTGGATCAGGGCCTCGGTGGGGCTGAACAGCAGCGTGGAGCGGACGGCGCCGATGCCGGTGCGCGCGCCGAAGTCGGCGGCGCGGTCGGCGCGGTGGGTCGTGGCACCGTGCTCGCGCAGCAGTCCGGTGAAGCGGGCGACCCAGGCCGCGTCGACGGTCTCCTCGGTGCGGCGCTCCTGGGCGGTGCCGAAGTGGGCGACCGCGCCGAAGGCGCCGCTCGGGTCGTGGTCGACGGCGAGCCAGTGCGCCTTGTCCTCGTGGTGGTGGCTGCAGCCGAGCACGACGACGGTGCGGTCGCCGTGCCGCCAGACCTGGCCGGCCCGGCGCTCGTGCTTGCCCTTGGGGGCGTTCGGGTCGGTGAGCGGCTCGGTGAGGACGACCTCGCGCAGGGTGTCGCCCCGGTCGGCGAGCAGCCCGGCGGTGAGCTCGGTGAGCAGCAGCCCGAGCGAGTGGCGCTGCTCGGCGGAGGTGAGCGGGGCGGCGGCCGCGTAGGCGAGGGTGCCGAGCCGGCCGAGCACCTGCAGCCAGCCGTGGTGGTTGTCGTCGCCGTGCAGCTCGATCCGGTGCCGGGTGCTCCAGCCGTCGCCCTCGGCCGCGGGGGGCTCGGCGAGGACGGCGGTGACGGCCCTGAGGTTGTTGAGGACCCGGTACTCGGGGCCGCGCTCCCAGGAGCGGCCGAAGCCGCCGACACCGGGCAGCAGCAGGGAGACGGCCTGGCCGAGCTCGTAGTCGGTGCCGTGCTCGGGCCGGTGGGCGTAGCCGGTGGCGGCGGAGCCGCCGGCGGTGCGGCCGTCGTCCTCGGGCTGCGGGACGTAGCGGGCGACCCGGTCCAGCAGGTCGGCCGCGGTGCGGGCGAGGCCGGTGACGCCGGCCAGCAGCAGCCGGTGGGTGACGCCGGGCAGGACGCCGGCGACGGCGTCGACCGGCAGCCGCTCCTCGGCCTTGCCACTGCTGACGACCGGACGGCGCACGCCCTGGACGGTGATCCAGCGCTGCTGGGCGGCGGGCACGGGCTCGGCGTCGGCCGGCCAGGCGGCGTCGACGAGCCGGGCGGCCAGCTCGCGGTCGACGGCGCGAAGCTCGGTCGAGCCGCGCTCGTCGCGCGGACGCAGGACGTGCCAGTGGGCGAGCGGCAGCACCAGGGCGGTGCCGGCGGCGGCGAGGCCGCCGGGGCGGCCGGGCTCGAAGTCGGCGGTGAAACCGGTCGGGTCCGCGGCGACGGTGCCCTCGGCCGGGGAGTCCGCGGTGGGCAGGCCGAGGGCGAGCTGCCGCCCGTTGCCGTCCTGGACCACCGGGTGGCCGCCGCCGGGAAGGGCGAGCCGGCCGAGCGGGTGCAGGAGGTGACTGCTCCGGGTGTTGTCCACGACGAGGGTGGTGCCGTCGGCGGTCACGGTGGTGACCCGGGTGCCGTCCTTGCGGAGCCAGCTGCCGAGCACGGTGCCGTCGGTGCCGAGCGGCGTGTCCTCGAGACCGGGCTGGAACGGCAGCAGCTGGGTGCGGCGGAGGTCGAGGCTGCCCGCCGCGGCGTTGGCGGCGACCCGCGGCGGCTCCGAGGCGCGGCCGACGGTGCCGGTGGCGGGGTCGATCTCCTCCAGGACGGCGACGCCGGCGCTCCGGTGGGCCCTCCAGTGGCCGGTGCCGTCGCCGAGGACACGGCCCTCGGCGGGCAGCACGGTGTCGCCGACGTGCAGCGGCCGGTGGCCGCCGGTGCGGCCGCCGCCGGGCAGCGGCAGGGTCGGGGTCTCGATGTCGCCGCCGCCGTAGTAGTGGGCGATCCGCTCGCCGCCGAGCTCGAAGGTGTCGGCGGGCCGGCCGGACCAGTAGGCCCGCTGCTTGCCCTCGTGGGCCCAGGCGACCAGGAGTTCGCCGTCGACGAAGCGGAAGCGGGGGCGGTGCCAGGTGTCCAGCTTGTCGGGGATGCGCAGGGTGTGCTCGAGCACGATGCCCTGCGGGCCGGCCACCACGACCTGGTGGCCGCGGGCGAGCACGAGGTTCGGCCACGCCTCCTCCAGCAGCAGCCCCTCGGGGAGGTTGCGGCCGCTGCCGACGCCGGGGGTGTCGCCGGCCTCCACGCCGAGCCGGACGAGCGCCTCCTCCAGGGCGGGCCAGCCGAGTTCGTCGAGGATGCCGCCGCGCAGGGTGTCGGCGAGCAGCCCGGTCACGTCGAGGTCGGCGATCCGCCGGGCGGCGGCCGGGTTCTCGTCGCGGATGCCGGTGCGGTGGGCGCTCAGCTGGTGCAGGATCCCGCTGGCGCTCTCCAGACCGCGGGCCGCCGCGAGCTCGTCGGCGCGGGCGTCGGACCACTCGACGAAGAGCTCGCGCAGGACCGGGCGGGCGGCGAGGCGGCGGCTGTCGACGGTGTCCCAGACGGGCGGGACGGCGGCGCGCAGCGCGGACCGGAAGCGCGGGTCGGCGGCGATCGCGGCGAGGGTGCGGCCGTCGGGGTCGGAGGCGCCGACCCAGTCCTGGAGGTGGAAGCTGTGGCCCTCGGCCGGGTCGGCGACCGGGACGCCCTCGGCGAGCAGCAGGTCGAGGAGTTCGAGCTGGGTGGCGCTGCGGCGCACCCCGGTGAAGAGGTCGACCGGCACGCCCTCGGCACGCAGCCGGTCGAACATCCGCCCGGCCAGTGCGACGGTCTCGGTGCTGAGGCCCTGGGTGCGCCAGCCGCGGCCGAGGTGGTTGGTCCAGCGCTGGAGCCAGGCGGCGGCCGGCTCGGCGGCCGCCGCGCCGTCGGCGAGGTCTGCGGGCAGGTCGGTGAGCAGGCGCTCGGCGCCGCTCTCCGCCAGCACGGCGAGCCAGCCGGCGTCCTGCCGGGTGCGGTCGTCGTTGCCCGGCGGGTCGGGCATCAGCTCCAGCAGCCGGGCGCGCACGGCGGCGTCGCCCCGGCCGAGCTCGACGACGGCCTCGTGCCAGCTCTTCCAGAAGGTGCCGGGCGCGCGGTTCACGGCGGGTGAGGCGAGCAGTTCGAGCAGCAGGCCCCGCTCGTGCTCGTCCCGGTCCAGCCCGGCGGCCTTGAGCAGGGTGCGGGCGTCCTCGGCGACCCCGGCGTAGGGGGCCATGCCGGCCGCCGAGCGCTCGGTGCACAGCTGGCGGAACCGCTGCCAGGCGGTCAGCGGGTCGAGCCGGCCGCTCAGCTCCTTGACGTACTGGCGCAGCGCCTTGACCGTGAGGGCGCCGGCCAGCGCGAACTCCAGGAAGACGGCGCGCAGCCGCTCCTCGTCGACGGGGAGGCTGTGGGTGCGCTCGGCCTCGCGGGCCCGCCCGAAGAAGGTGCTCGCGTAGGTCTGGTTCTCCTGCTCGAGGAAGATCCGGCCGACCTGCTCGCAGAAGGTGGGCAGGAAGTGCGGGACGGCGCGGCCGAGCCGGCCGGCCAGCTCGTCGAAGCCGTCCTTGGCGTGGCCCGGCTTGGACTTGGCCTGGCGGGCGAGCCGCTCCATCTCCTTGACCAGGGCGAGCGCGTGGTGGCCGTTGGCCGGGTCGTGCACGAGCGCCCAGGCGGGGAAGCCCAGTGCCTCCTGGCGGACCTGGCCGACCTCGACCGGCTCCTCGGCGGGGACGAGCCCGAGGAAGTCGACGGCGAGGTCCTCGGCGGGGCCGAGCGCGCCGGGCACCAGCCGGACGATCCGCCGGCCGTCGAGCGCGGGGTGGGCGTAGCCGCGGGCGGTGAGGACGTCGGCGGCGCTGTCGGGGCCGCCGGCGCCGGGCAGGGTGCCGGGGGCGAGGATCGCCCCGGAGTCCAGCAGCCGCTGGTGGCGGTCGGCTCCGCCGGGGGCACCCGTGGCGGTGCGGTCGGGCCCGGTGGTGGTGCTCATGCGGCTTCCTCCCCTTCGATCGTGCGGCCGGCGTACAGTGCGGCGGCCATCCGCATCCCCTCGGACCAGGCGACCGGTCCGACCTCGGCCAGCGGCAGGACCTTGCCGTCCGGGCCGGTCCAGCTCAGCGAGCCGGTCTCGCACTCGTCGTACTCGTAGTAGTCGCCGACCCAGACCCGCGCCTCCAGGGCCCGGCCGTCCTCGACCACGGGCAGCACGGCGTGCCCGCCGCGGACCCGGTGGCCGAGCCTGGTGCAGCGGCCGAGCAGGTCGCGCAGCGCGGCGTAGCGGCCGCCCGCGTAGGTGTCGACCTGGGTGCCGGTGACGTCCGCCGGCCGGTGCCAGACCTCCCGGTACAGCTGCTGGACCTGCTGGGAGACGCCGAGTTCGACGGCGAACTCGCGCAGCTCGTCCAGCTCCTCCAGCAGGACCGGGTGGGGTATCCGCAGCTCGCTGCCGGTGAGCCGGACGGTGTCCCCGTCGAGGTCGACCAGGCCGATGCCGCGCTCGGCGTCGGCCCCGCGCAGGAAGCCGGCCACGGCGCCGTCGGCCCCCGTGACCACGAGGTCGCGCAGCACCTCGCGCCACGCCTCGTCCGCCCAGACGGCGGTGACGACGGCGGCGGGCACCGGCAGCGAGCGCACCATCCACCGCTCGGCGGTCTCCAGGCAGCCGCGCCGGTGCGCGTCCAGCCACTCGGTGAGCTGCCGGAGCCCGAGCACCACCGGATCGTCGTTCAGCTTCGGCGGGACGGCTTTCAGCTGACGGCCCGCCGCATTGCGGCAGACCACCTTGCCCTCCTCGTCGAAGGCGACGAAATAGCCGCCCGAACCCGTTTCAACCCACGCCACGGCCGCTCTCCTCCCAGCTGGTCGGTCAGTTGGGAGGAACGTAACGGGACACACTGACAACGCGACGGGCAGGGAGGGGTACTGAACGGTAGGAAGCGGCGGATCCCCGGCCGAACCACGTTCAAACCGCTCGAACGGGTGGTCGAGTGCGACCCTCCGTCACCCCCCGCTGACGTCCAGTCGCAGAATCCGGTCGTCGCCCGGCCGCGGCGAGCCCCGGCCGTCGGTGTTGTCGGTGACGAGGAGCAGGGTGCCGTCCCCGTCGGCCGCCACGGTGCGCAGACGGCCGTACTCGCCGCGGAGGAAGTCCTGCGGGGTGCCGGCCGCCCCGGCGCCGTCCACCGGGACCCGCCAGAGCCGGGTACCGCGCAGCGCGGCCACCCACACGGCGCCGTCGGCGAAGGCGATCCCGCTCGGCGAGGCGTCGGCGGTGTGCCACTGGGCGACCGGGTCGGTGACGCCCGCCCGTCCGGCGGTGCCCTCGACGGTGGGCCAGCCGCAGTTGCCGCCGGGGGTGATCAGGTTGAGCTCGTCCCAGGTGTCCTGGCCGAACTCCGAGGCCCAGAGCCGCCCCTGCGGGTCCCAGGCCAGCCCCTGGACGTTGCGGTGGCCGAGCGACCAGACCGGCGAGCCGGGGAACGGGTTGCCGGGCGCGGGGTCGCCGTCCCGGGTGAGGCGGAGGATCTTGCCGCCGAGGGAGTCGCGGTCCTGGGCGAGCGAGCGGTTGTCGGCGTCGCCGGTGCCCGCGTAGAGGAAGCCGTCCGGACCGAACGCGATCCGCCCGCCGTTGTGCCTGGGTCCGTGCGGGATGCCGCCGAACAGCACCGCGGGGGCGCCGAGTTGGGATCCGGCGGGCTTGGAGGGGTCGAGGTCGAGCCGGACGATCCGGTTGTCCGAGCCGGTGGAGAGGTAGGCGTACACCCGGTGGTCGGTGGCGTGGTCGGGCGAGAGGGCGAGCCCGAGCAGGCCGCCCTCGCCGCCGGAGGTGACGCCCGGGACGGTACCGGCCACCGTCCTGCTGCCGTCCTTCGCCGAGACGCGCAGGATCCGGGCGCTGTCGCGCTCGGAGACCAGCAGGTCGCCCCCGGGCAGGACGGCAAGGCCCCAGGGGGACTTGAGGCCGTCGGCGACGGTGCCCCGGACGGCCACCGAGGCGGGCGCCGAGGGCGCTGACGCGGACGACGCGGGGGCCGACGAGGCGGGCGCGGAGGACGCCGGAGCGGCGGACGTGGCCGGGGAGGGCGTGGCCGGGGAGGACGTGGGCACCTCGGACGCCGCGGAGGCCGTCGGATCCGAAGCGGTCGGCCCGGAGGCCGTCGGAACGGGGACGGAGGCCGCGGCGTCCGAGGACAACCCGCCGGCCCGGTCCGGGCCGGCGGCCGAGGAGCAGCCGACCGCGGCGGCCGGGCCGAGAGCGATGGCGACGAGCAGGGCGACGGTACGGCGGGGCATCGGTGACCCTCCCGGAAGGCGGCGCGGGCGCGGCGGCGCGGACGTCCGGCGGACGCCCGTCCAGCAGACCACACCGGCCCCGGCGCCCGCCCGGCAACCCGCCGCGCCGGTCCCGCAACCCCTCGCGCCCCCCGGTCCGTTCGGGGGCTCCCCCGGGCGGCCCGGTCAGGCCGCCTTCCGGCTCCCCGCACGCGGGACGATCACCGGCGCGCCGTCCCCGGGGGCCGCGAGCACATCGCTGTCGACGTCGTACAGCGCCCGCACCAGCGGCGCGTCCACCACCTCGCGCGGCGGACCGCAGGCGATCATCTCCCCGCCGCGCATCGCCACCACCAGGTCGGCGTAGCGGGCGGCGGCCGCGAGGTCGTGCAGCACCATGACGACGGTGCGCCCGCCCGCCGCGACCTCGCGCACCAGCTCCAGCACCTCGACGGCGTGGCCGAGGTCGAGGGCGCTGGTCGGCTCGTCGAGCAGGACCACCGGCGCGTCCTGGGCCAGCACCATGGCGAGCCAGCAGCGCTGCCGCTGCCCGCCGGAGAGCCGGTCGAGCCGGCGGTCGGCGAACTCCTCGACACCGGTCGCCCGCAGGGCCTCGCCGGTGAGCCGCTCGTCGTCGGCGGACCACTGCCGGAACAGACCCTGGTGCGGGTGGCGGCCGTAGCGGACCAGCCCCGCCACGGTGACCGCCTCCGGCGCCTGCGGGCTCTGCGGCAGCAGCGCGACCCGGTGGGCGGCCTGCCGCGGGCGCAGCTTCCAGACGTCCTCGCCGCCGACCAGCACCCGGCCGGAGTCGGGCCGGTGCAGCCGGGCGATCGCGCGCAGCAGGGTGGACTTGCCGCAGCCGTTCGGGCCGACGACGGCCACCACCTGCCCGCCGGGCACGGTGAGGTCGACGCCGCCGAGCACCGGGCGTCCGGGACCGTAGCCGGCCGTGAGGCCCTCGACCGTCAACTCCATGGCGGGTTCCTTCGATGGGAGAGCAGAAGGGGGACGGAACGGCGTGTCCGCCGCCCCCGGGAGCGGAACGGAGCGGGCGTCGCCCGGCCCTGTGGGCGGAACGGGCGTCGCCCGCCCCGGCGGACGGAGCGGGCGGCGGACGCCCCGGACACCGGAACGGGCGCCGCGCGCCCCGCCGGCGAAGCGGGCAGCGCACGCGCCGGAGAACGAAGCGGGCGGCGGGCGTCCCGTGAGGAGGGACGCCCGCCGCCTGCGGTCACTTGGCGCCGAGCGCCTTGCTGATGTCGCCGATCACGACGTCGGCCGCGAGCGGGCCGCCGCGGGTCGACCAGACCGAACCGTCCACGGTCACGGTGTGGTTGTTCTTCACCGCGCCGAGCTCCTGGTAGGCGGGCTTGGACTGGACGTCCTTCAGCGCGGCCTTGCCGTCGTCGGTGAGGGTGGACAGGAACAGCCAGTCGCCGTCGATCTCGTTGATCTTCTCCAGGCTCAGTGCCGGGGTGTGGGCGTTGCCGTCCTTGTCCTGGGCCTGCGGGCGGGTCAGACCCATGTCGAGGGCGACGCCGCTGGCGAACTGCTTCTTCTCCATCCAGCTGGGGCCGGTCGGGTTCCAGCGGACGATGGAGACGGCCTTGCCCTTGTTCTCGCCGAGCTCGCCGCCGGCCTTGGCGGCCTTGGCGTCGTAGTCGGCGATGACCTTGTTGGCCTGGTCCAGCTTGTTGACGGCGTTGCCGATGCCGCGGAAGGAGAGCTTCCAGTCGTCGGTCGGGGCCATGGTGACGACGGTGGCCGGGGTGATCTCGCGCAGCTGCTTGAGGACCTGCTGGTCCTGCATGTCGCCGGCCAGGATGAGGTCGGGCTTGGCGGCGATGACCTTGTCCATGACGGGCTGGAGCAGGTTGCCGACCACCGGGATGCCCTGGACCTTGTCCTTCAGGTACGCCGGCGGCTCGTTGAGGCCCTGGCCGTTGGTGATGCCGGCCGGCTTGAGGCCGAGGGCGAGCACCGCGTCGAGGTCCTCCTGGGTGAGGGTGACGATGCGCTTGGGCTCGGCGGGGATCTCGACGGCGGTGCCGGTGGCGTCCTTGACGGTCCGCTTGTCGCCGGCGGCCGGGGCGGCCGGGCTGCCCGCGGCGGCGGTCGTGGCGCCGGTGGTGGCGGCGGCGGACGGGGAGCCCTTGTCGGAGGACGCCTTGTCGGAGGAGCCCGACGAGCCGCAGCCGACGAGCAGGAGCGTGGCCGCCCCGGTGGCGGCCACCGCCTGGACCGCACGACGGCGGGCGAGGTGCAGCGGGCTCTGGGGGGTCGACATGGATGCCTCCGGGCAGGGGTGTTACGTACGGGCGGTACGGACGACAGTGCGGTGTGCGGCGGTGCAGCGGTGGTGCGTCGGAACGAACCAGGACGATCCGGACGGATGCGACCCCGGCTCGGACACCCGTCCGACCGCGCTGACCATTAGGTTAGCCTTACCTTATGACATTGTCGCAAGTGGGTGCCGTCGAAGCGGCCGGTGCGGACCCCTCCGTGCCCGCACCGCCGACGGCCGACCGGTCCCGCCGCACCGCCCGGATCGCCCTCGGCGGCATCCTCGCCGCGCTGCTCGCCCTGACGGCGCTCTCGCTGTCCGTCGGCGCCGGCGAGGTCGGCCCCGGCCGCGTGCTGGACTACCTGCTCGACACCGACGGCGCCCGCGCCGACAGTCACCTCGCCCTGGTCGTCGGCGACCTGCGCCTCCCCCGCACCCTGACCTCCCTGCTGGTCGGCGCCGCGCTCGGGGTGGCCGGCGCCCAGCTCCAGGCCGTCACCCGCAATCCGCTCGCCGAGACCGGCCTGCTAGGCGTCAACGCCGGCGCCTCGCTGGGCGTCGTCCTCGGCATCGCCGTGCTCGGCGTCCAGACCTCCTACGGCTACCTCGCCTTCGCCTTCGGCGGCGCCGTCCTGGCCAGCGGACTCGTCCTGGCGATCGCCGGCAGCCGGGGCGGCGGCTCCCCGATGCGACTCGTCCTCGGCGGCTCCGCCGTCGGTGCCACCTTCGGCGGCCTCACCGGCGTACTGATCGTCAACTCCCCCGAGGCGTACGACCGCTACCGGGTCTGGGTGCTCGGCTCGCTGGCCGGCGTGGAGGGCTGGACGACACTGAGCCAGCTCGCCCCGGTGCTCGGGGTCGGCTTCGTGGTCGCCCTGCTCACCACCCGGCCGCTGTCCGCGCTCGCGCTCGGCGACGACCTGGCCCGCGGCCTCGGCCACCGCCCCGGCGCCACCCGCGCCGCCGTCGCCCTCGCCGTCACCCTGCTCACCGCCTCCGCCGTCGCCCTCGCCGGGCCGATCTCCTTCCTCGGCCTGCTCGCCGGCTTCGTGGCCCGGGCCGCCGCCGGCCCCCGGGTCGGCCGGCTCACCCTGCTCGCCGGGCTGGTCGGCGCCGCCGTGCTGACCGGGGCGGACGTGCTCGCCCGAGTGGTCGCCCGCCCCTTCGAGGCCCCCGTCTCGGTCATCGTCGCGCTGATCGGCGCGCCCGCGCTGATCGCCATCGTGCGGTCCAGGAAGACCGCCGCGCTCGGCCTGACCGACACCGCCCCCGCCGAGTCCTCCGGCCGGAGCGGCCACCCGGAGGAGAAGCCGCCCAGGCCGGACGTGGTGCTCCGGCGCGGCGCGCTGTCCGTCCTGCTCCCGCGGCGCCCGGCGCTGGCGGCGCTCGGCCTCGCCGTCGCCCTGCTCGCCGCCGTGGTGGTCTCCGCGCACGCCGGACAGAGCGAACTCGACCTCGGCTCCACCTTCCGGGCCGTCTTCGGCTACGGCGACCGCCTGGACGTCCTGCTGGTGCAGAAGTTCCGGCTCGGCCGGATCGTCGCCGGCCTGGCCGCCGGCGCCGCGCTCGGCCTGGCCGGCTGCCTCACCCAGACCCTGGCCCGCAACCGGCTCGCCACCCCCGAACTGCTCGGTGTCAACGACGGAGCCACCGCCGCCGTACTGATCTCCGTCACCGCCACCGGCGCGTTCGGCGCCTGGTGGGCCGGACCGATCGGCGCGCTGGTCGCCGTCGCCGTGGTCACCGCCGTCTCCGGCGGCCTCGGCGCCCGCGGCTACCGGGTGCTCGTGGTCGGCCTCGCCATGTCGGCGCTCGCCTCCGCGGTCATCCAGGTCGCGATGGCCCGGCGCTCGCTCAGTTCCGCCTCCTCGCTGTACGTCTGGACCTCCGGCAGCCTCAACGGCCGGGACTACGAGGTCGCCACCCCGGTGCTGATCGGCCTCGCCGTGCTGGTGCCGGTCGCGCTGGTGGTGGCCCGCCGGCTCGCGGTGCTGCGCTTCGACGACAACGTGGCCTCCTCGCTCGGCGTCGACCCCGGCCGGGTCCGGCTCGTCTGCCTGCTGCTGGCGGTGGCACTCGCCGGACTCGCCGTCGGGATCTGCGGACCGGTCGGCTTCGTCGCGCTGGCCGCACCGGTCGTCGCCGGCCGGCTGGCCGGGCCGTCCCGCGTCCCGGTGCTCGGCTCGGCCCTGGTCGGCGCGGTGCTCATCGTGCTCGCCGACACCCTCGGCCGGGTACTGATCTCCGGTGTCGAGATCCCGGTCGGCATCGTCACCACCGTGCTCGGCGGCCCGTTCCTGCTCTGGGTGTTGCTCGGCCGCAAGGGCAACCCCGCCTGATCATCGAGGAGTTACCGCAGTGCAGAATGAACATCCTGTCGTCGACGACACGTTCTGGGCCCGGGTGGCCGCCGAGGGCGCCCCGCTGGTCGACGCCGACCCCGAGGACCCGGCCTACCGGCAGGTGACCTTCGTGCTGCGCGACGAGCCGGGCGAGGAGCCGTACGACGGCGTGCTCGCGCTCGTCCACACCGTCACCGACAAGGACCGGCACGCCGGCGACCTCACCCCGCACCTGATGGAGCGCCGGGCCGGCGGCTGGTCGCGCACCTACCGGCTGCGCGCCGACCACCGGGCGTCCTACCAGCTGTACCCGGTGCGCGGGGCCGTCCCCGGCACCCGGCGGGCGGACTGGCTGAAGGTCCTGGACGACGCCCGCCCCGACCCGCTCGACCGGGGCCCGCGGCTGCCCGGCCGCGACGGGCGCCACCCCTCCTCGGTGCTCGCCCTGCCCGAGGCGCTCGCCCAGCCGTACGCCGAGCGCCGCCCGGAGGTGCCGCGCGGGCGCACCGTGCGCGCCGAGGCGGCCGGGCGGACCATCGACGTCCACCTGCCCGCCGGGCACCGCCCGGACGGCGACCCCTACCCGGTGCTGGTCCTGCTGGACGGCGACGTGTGGGGCGGGCAGCTGTCGGTCGGCGACACCCTGGACAACCTGACCGCCGAGGGGCTGATCCCGCCGACCGTCGCGCTGCTCGTCCACACCCCGCCCCGGACCCGCCCGGAGGACCTCAGCTGCAACCCGGACTTCGTCGACCTGCTGGCCGACCGGGTGCTGCCCTGGGCCGGCGCCGAGTACCGGGTCACCGCCGACCCGGCCCGCACGGTCATCGCCGGCCAGAGCGCGGGCGGGCTGACCGCCGCCTTCGCCGCCTTCCACCGGCCGGCCCGGTTCGGCAACGCGCTCTCCCAGTCCGGCTCGTTCTGGTGGCCCGACGCGACCGAGCTCAACGACGGCAGTGAGTGGCTCACCCGTCAGTTCGCCGCCGCCGAGCGGCGCGACGCCCGCTTCTGGGTGGAGGCCGGCCTCCAGGAATGGCTGCTGCTCCCCCAGAACCGCAACCTGCGCGACGTGCTGCTCGACCGGGGCTACGACCTCGCCTACCGGGAGTTCAACGGCGGGCACGACTACGCCTGCTGGCGCGGGGGCCTGGCCGACGGCCTGGTCCACCTGCTGGGGCGGCGCGGCTGACGCCCGGGCTGCCGGGGGTGGTGGGCGCGGCCGCCGCGCCCACCACTCCCGCGCTCAGAGCTCGACCTCCGTGAGGACCCCGGTCGCGACGTCGAACACGAAGCCGCGCACGGACCGGGTGTGCGGGACGAACGGGCTGGTCCGGATCCGCGCGGCCGACTGCCGGACGTCGGTCTCCAGGTCGGCGAAGGCCTCCGCCGCCCACGGCGGCTTGACCCCGGTCTCCTTCCGGATCTCCTCGCGGAAGGCGTCGTCGCCGAAGGTGAGCATTCCGCAGTCGGTGTGGTGCACGAGGATGATCTCCTCGGTCCCGAGCAGTCGCTGGCTGATCGCCAGCGAGCGGATGGCGTCGTCCGTGGCGACGCCGCCGGCGTTGCGGATCACGTGCGAGTCGCCCTCGGCGAGACCGAGCGCGCCGTACACGTTGAGCCGGGCGTCCATGCAGGCCAGGACGGCCGTGCGGCGGGCGGGCGGGAGCGGCAGCGGACCCTCGAAGCCCGCGGCGTACTCGGAGTTGTTGCGGAGGTAGTGGTCGGTGGCGGTGTCGGTCATGGCGGACGGACGTCCCTTCGGTGCGGTCGGACCTTCGGTGCGGTCGGATCGTGGTCGTCCGGGACACGGGGCCGCCCGCCGGTGTGAGGGGGTCGGCCGGCGCGCCCGGGACGGCGCCGCGCGGGCGCGGACCGGCCCGCCCGGAGGCGGCGGACCGTGCGCGGCGGCGGACGACGGCCGTCGGGTGCGGCGCCGCCCTGCGGAGCGGCGCGGCCCGACCGGCCGGGGATCGATCGATCGATCAGAAGGTGACCGGACAGCCGGTGGAGTGGATGCGGCCGAAGTCGATGTGACGACGGCGGACGAGCACGGTCATGCGGGCACCGTACCGCCCACCGCACCCGCCCGCCGGGCGAATCCGGCATTCTCCACCCCCTCGGGCGACGGCGCCGGCGGCACGGGACCGCCGGGGCGCCCCACCCGCCGTCAGACCTGCCGCGGGGCGGCGTCGACGGCCGGTGCGCGCAGGCTCCGGGCCACCGAAGCGAGCAGCAGGCCCCCCGGGGCGATGCCCGCCACCACCGCGACGACGGCGGCCGGGGCGTCGGCCGCGGCGAGGACGACGCCCGCCGCGCCGCACACCGACATGGCGGCCGCCAGCACGTTGAGCGCGGGCCGCCGCCAGACCGCCGCCAGGCCGAAGAAGTGCAGACCGACCACCAGGGCGATCCAGCCGACGGTGGCCTTCGGTGCGTGCAGCACGGGGTTGACGACGACGAGGCCGGCCAGGCCGACGGCCACCTCGGCGGCCACCACCAGCCGGTAGTCGCGGCCGAACAGGGGTACCGCGGGAGCGGCGGAGCCACCCGCCGGGGCGGGGGCGACCGGACGACGGCGCATGACCAGGAACAGCCGCAGGAACACCAGGATCGCGAGGACCCGGAGCAGCGCGGCGGCGGCTCCGGGGAGGGCACCGGCGTTCGCCAGGACGAACGCGAGGCCGAAGGCGGCACCGATCAACGGGGCGGTCTGTTTGTTGTGCACAGCACAGAATCTCATCAATGTGGATCATGGAGCAAAACCCGGACGGGACACCGCCGGGACCAGTACGGTGTCACATGTGACGCACTCACATGTCTTCGGCGGCCGCGGATGATCCGCGCGTTCCGGCCCGACACCGACTACCCCGCGCTGGCGGAGCTCCTCTCCGCCGACGGGGCCGGGCCGCCCGTCACGGCCGCCGAACTGCGCGGCCGGGACGCGGCGCTGCCGGACCGGGACCGGTTGACCACCGACGGGCGGGGGCGACTCACCGGGCACGGCCGGGTCCGGCTGGTCCAGCCCGGGCCCACCGGGGACCTGCTCGGGTACGCCACCGCCTGGCGGGCCCCCTGGACGCCCCCCGGGGACCTCGCCTCGCGCGTCGTCAGCGCACCGGGGCGCGCGCCGGGCTGGCTGCTGCCGCTCTACGACGGGCTGGAGCGCTGGGGGCGCGAGGCCGGAGCCGGCCGGCTGCTCGGCGAACTGCCGGACGGGCAGGGCGGGTCGGCGGCCGTGGGGTGGGACTCCCCGGTCGACCTGACCGGACTGCTGCTCGGCCGCGGCTACCGGGTGGACGCCCATGTGCGGTCGGCGAGCGCCCCGTTGGGCCCGCACCTGCCCGCCCCGCAACCGCCGCCCGGCCTGCACCTGGACACCCTCGCCACCACCGGCGCCCCCGGGCCCGAGCGGCAGTTGCACCACCTCTACCGGGAGACCCTGCGCGACAACCCCGGATTCGTCGACGCCCTGCCGGAGTTCGACGACTGGCGGGGCGAGGCGCTGGGCGGTCCCGGCGGCCGCCCCGACTGGGTGTTCACGGCCGAGTGCGCCGGGCGGATCGTCGGCGCCACCGTCGTGCACGGGACGGACGACCCGCTGGCCTGCCGCGTCCACTACACGGCGGTGCTGCGGGCCTGGCGCGGGCGCGGGCTCGCCCGGGCGCTCAAACTGCACGCGGCGCGGCACCTCCGCGGACACGGTGTGCGGACGGTGCACACCGAGGTCGAGGCCGGCAACGTGCCGATGGTCGCGGTGAACACCGCCCTCGGGTACCGGTGGGGCGGCGGGCGGCGACGGCTGGTCAAGGAGCTCTGAGGCGCGCCCGTCCCCGGCCGCGAACGCCGCAGGACGGCACCCCGGGCGGGGTGCCGTCCTGCGGCGGTGCCGGGCCGGGCGCTCAGTCCATCGGCGGCGGTCCCGGGGCCTCCTTCGGCAGCCGGGCCGCGACCAGGGCGCCGAGGGCGACCGCCCCGGCCGTGGCCACCAGCGCGACCCGGTACGGCCCGGGTTCCGCGCCGTGCGTGCCGTCCTCGGCCAGCGCGCCGATCAGGGCCGCCGCGCCGGCGATGCCGAACGCGCCGCCGAGCGTGCGGACGATGGTGAACAGGCCCATCGCCCGGCCCATCGCGGGTCCGGGCACGTCCGCGAAGCCCGCGATCTGGACCGTCAGCACGGCGGTGCCCAGGATCAGGCCGACGCCGAACATCAGCGCCCGGACGGCCCAGGCGTTCCCGCCGACGCCCGGCAGGGCGAGGGCGGCCAGCACCAGGGCCGCGAGCAGCAGGGCCGGCAGCGCGAGCCGGCGCGGGCCGAGCCTCGGCAGCAGCCGGTCGACCACCTGGGAGGCGGCCATCAGGCCGATCGCCTCCGGGAACACGCTCAGGCCCGCGTCCAGCGCCGAGGCGCCCAGCGCCGCCTGGTAGAGCAGCGGGAAGGCGAACAGTGCGCCCATCAGCCCGGCGGCGGTCAGCAGGGCCAGCCAGCTGGCCGCGCCGAAGGTGCGGTCGGCGAGCAGCCGCAGGTCCACCAGCGGCTCCTCGGCCCGCAGCTGGTGCCGGACGGCGAGGCCGAGCAGCACCACGCCGAGGACCCCGGACAGGCCCACCGCCGGGGAGGTCCAGCCGTGCGCCGGGCCGAAGCCGAGCGCGTAGGTGAGCAGGCCCAGGCCCGGGGTGGCGAGCAGGAAGCCGGTGGTGTCGAAGCGCCCGGCCGGCGGCTCCTCCTGGTCGCGCAGGGCGAACACGCCGGTCAGGACGGCCGCGACGCCGATCGGCACATTGACCAGGAACAGCCAGTGCCAGGAGAGGTGCTCGGTCAGGAAGCCGCCGAGCGGCGGGCCGAGCGCGGGCATCAGGGCCGTCGGCACGATCAGCACCTTGCCGAGGCCGGCCCGCTCGTGCGGCTCGAAGGCCCGGAACAGCAGCGTCATGCCGACCGGGGTGAGCAGGCCGCCGGCGACGCCCTGGGCCGCCCGGGCGGCGGTGAGCGCGCCGAGGCCGGGGGCGGCCGCGCACAGGGCGCTGGCCAGGGTGAACACCGCGAGCGAGCCGAGGAAGACCCGCCGGACCCCGAACCGGTCGCCGAGCCAGCCGGCCGCCGGGAGTCCGACGGCGAGGCCGACCAGGAAGGCGGTCTCCACCGCGTTGGCGGCGGAGACCGGGCGGCCGAAGTCACCGGCGATGGTGAACAGGGCCGGGTTGACGATCGTCGAGTCCAGGCCGTTCATGCACATCGCGGCCGTGTAGACGAGCACCACGGCGAGGCGCCCCGCGAACAGGGGGCGGGCCGGGGCGCCGTCCCCGGCCCCGGCGGGGGTGCCGGGGCCGGGGACGGGCTTGGCGTCCGTGTCGGTCATCGGGCCGGACTCAGCTCGGTCCAGTGGGCGGTGATCCAGTCCAGCGCGGCGGCGCGCTCGCACGGCCCGTGGGCGACGGTCCAGCCGGCCGGGACAGCGGCGAAGTCCGGCCAGAGCGAGTGCTGGCCCTGGTCGTTGACGAGCGCGAGGAACTCGCCGTCGCCGTCGAAGGGGTTGGCGGGGGCGTCACTCATGGGGTGGGTTCTCCTGTCGGTTCGGACGGGGGCGGGGTTCAGCGGCCGGAGTCGAGGGCGGTGAGGTGCTCGGCGACGACGCCCGCGATGTGCGCGATCGGCTCCGGCAGCGTCATGTCCTTGTGCGAGCAGGCGACATCGGTGTTGTCGATCCGGCCGGCCACGTAGGGCGTCCACAGCTCGGGCACCAGGGTGTCGTCGATGGTGTCGACGATCGCGCGGAAGAACAGCACGTCGCCCGTGAGGCGGCGGTGGTCGTACTCGCGCACCAGGTGGTTGATGTGCAGGTAGATCCGGTTCAGCGCCTCGACGGTGGCGTCGTCGAGACCGGCCAGCGGACTGCCCTCGCGGCGCAGCACCTCGGTGACGTGGGCGAGTTCCAGCGGGCGGCCGTCGAGGTCCTCGGGGCCGAAGCCGCCCATGGTGAGCAGCGCCTCCAGGGCCTCGGCCTGGTCCGGCACCGGCAGGTCGCGGAAGCCCTCGGCCGGGTAGGCGTCGAGCACGGCCAGCAGTTCGACGACGTGGCCGAGCTCCTCCAGCCGGGCGGCCATGGCGTGGGCGATGATGCCGCCGGTGGACCAGCCGAGCAGCCGGTAGGGGCCCTCCGGCTGGACCTCGCGGAGCCGGTCGACGTAGTGCGCGGCCAGCTCCTCCATGGTGGCGGGCAGCGGCTCGTCGGCGGTGGCGGCGCCGACGCCCTGCGCCTGGAGGCCGTAGATCGGCACGTCCGCCGGGAGGTTGCGGATCAGTCCGGTGTAGCACCAGCTGAGGCCGCCGGCCGGGTGGACGGCGAACAGCGGGTTGCGGCGGCCGGGGGCGACGGGCCGCAGCGGCAGCAGGACGTCGAGCGCGTCGGCGCCGGGGGTGTCGGCGGACAGCGCGGTGTCGAGGGCGGCGACGGTCGGCGCCTGGAACAGGGTGCCGATGCCGACCTCCAGGCCGAGCACGGCCCGGATCCGCCCGGCGAGCCGGACCACCAGCAGGGAGTGGCCGCCGAGGGCGAAGAAGTCGTCCTCGACGCCGACCGCCGGCACGCCCAGGACCTCGGCGAACAGTTCGCAGAGCTGCTGCTCGCGCGGGTTGCGCGGCGGGCGGCCGCCACCGGCGGCGGGGGCGTCGGGGGCGGGCAGGGCGCGCCGGTCGAGCTTGCCGTTGGCGGTGAGCGGAAGCCGCTCGAGCAGCACGACGGCGGACGGCACCATGTGCACGGGCAGGTCGGCGGCGGCGCGGGTGCGCAGTTCGTCGCCGGTGGTGCCGTCGGCGCCGGGCGCGAGCACGGCGTAGCCGACCAGTCGCTTGTCGCCGGGCACGTCCTCGCGGACGACCACGGCGGCGTCGGCGACCGCCGGGTGGGCGGCCAGCACGGCCTCGATCTCGCCGAGTTCGATCCGGAAGCCGCGGATCTTGACCTGCTGGTCGGCCCGGCCGAAGTACTCCAGGCTTCCTCCCCCAGCCTCCGGCCGGGGGTGCCCCCATGCCCGGCGGCGGGCGAGGTCGCCGGAGCGGTACATCCGGGTGCCGCGCTCACCGAAGAGTTCGGCGTACGGGTCGGCGACGAAGCGCTCGGAGCTGAGGGCGGGGCGGCCGAGGTAGCCCCGGGCCAGGCCGGCGCCGGCCACGTACATCTCGCCGGTGACGCCGGGCGGGACCGGCTGAAGGTACTGGTCGAGGACGTAGATCCGCAGGTCGGGGATGTTGACGCCGATGGTGCTGCTGCTGCTCGCGGCGGCGCTCGCCCGGTCCAGGGCGACGTAGGAGACGTGCACGGTGGTCTCGGTGATGCCGTACATGTTGACCAGGGTGGGCGCGTCGTCGGCGTGCCGCTCGTACCAGTCGTCGAGGCGGCCGAGTTCGAGTGCCTCCCCGCCGAAGACCACGTAGCGCAGGGCGAGTTCGGTACCGGGCCGTTCCCGGTCGGCGGCGCTGAGCTGGTAGAAGGCGGACGGCGTCTGGTTGAGGACGGTCACCCGCTCGCGGGCGAGCAGGTCGAGGAAGGCCGCCGGGTCGCGGCTGACCAGGTGCGGGACGACGACGAGCCGCCCGCCGTGGAGCAGGGCGCCCCAGAGTTCCCAGACCGAGAAGTCGAAGGCGTAGGAGTGGAAGAGCGTCCACACGTCCTCGGCGCCGAAGCCGAACCAGTGGTCGGTGGCGGAGAACAGCCGGACCACGTTGTGGTGGGTGACCGGTACGCCCTTGGGGCGGCCGGTGGAGCCGGAGGTGTAGATGACGTACGCGGTGTCCTCGGCGGTCAGCGGCCGGGTGCGCTCGTGCTGGGCCAGCGGGACGGCCGGGTGGGCGTCCGCCTCGCCGCCGTCGACCAGGAGCTGCGGCACCCGGTGCTCGGGCATCCGGGGCGCGGTGGCCGTGTCGGTGAGCAGCGCGGCGGGGGCGGCGTCGGCCAGCATGTAGGCGAGCCGGTCGGCCGGGTACTCGGGGTCGAGCGGCAGGTAGGCGGCGCCGGACTTGGCGACCGCGAGCAGGCCGGTGACCAGGTCGAGCGAGCGCGGCAGGGCGAGGGCGACGATGGTGCCGGGGCCGATGCCGCGGGCGGCCAGCAGGCGGGCCAGCCGGTCGGCGCGGGCGCCGAGTTCGGCGTAGTCGAGCGTCTCGCCGTCGCAGCTGACGGCGACGGCCCCGGGGTGGGCGAGCGCGGCGGCCTCGAACAGCTCGGGCAGGGTGGCGCCGGGCACCGACCGGACGGGGGTGCCGTTCCAGTCGACCAGGGCGCGGCGCTGCTCCTCCGCGCCCATCAGCGGGAGCCGTCCGACGGTGGTGTCCGGCGCGGTGGCGGCGGCGGTGAGCAGCCGGGCCAGGCGCTCGGCGAGGGCCCGCACGGTGGCCTCGTCGAAGAGGTCGGTGCGGTACTCCAGGAAGCCGGCTATGCCGCCCTCGCGCAGTTCGCCCGCGTTGAGGGTGAGGTCGAACTTGGCGGTGCCGGAGGGGATCGCGGCGACGGTGGCGGTGAGGCCGCCGCCGAGCGCGAAGGCCCGGTCGGGCACGGACTGCCAGGCCAGCATGACCTGGAACAGCGGGTGCCGGGCGAGCGAGCGGCGCGGGTTGAGCTCCTCGACCAGGCGGTCGAAGGGCAGGTCGGCGTGGTCGTGGGCGCCGAGGACGGCGGTGCGGACGCGGCCGAGCAGTTCGCGGAAGGTCGGGTCGCCGGACGTGTCGGTGCGCAGGACCACGGAGTTGACGAAGTAGCCGACCAGGGCGGCGGTCTCGTCGGAGTCGCGGCCGGCGACGGGGGTGCCGACGGGGATGTCGGTGCCGCAGCCGTGCCGGGTGAGCAGGGCGGCCAGACCGGCCTGGACGGCGGTGAAGACGCTGGTGCCGGTGGTGCGGGCGAGCGCGGCCAGCGCGGCGTGGGCGTCGGCGTCGAGGCGGAACGGCACGGTGGCGCCCCGGTGGGCGGCGACGGCGGGCCGGGGGCGGTCGGTGGGCAGGTCGAGCTGGTCGGGCAGGCCGGCCAGGGTCTTGCGCCAGTGGTCGAGCTGGCGGACGGCGAGGGCGCTGGGTGCCTCGCCGGTGCCGAGGAGCTTCGCCTGCCAGTCCACGTGGTCGGCGAACTGCACCGTCAGCGGCGGCAGTTCGGGGGACGTTCCGGCGAGGCGGGCGGTGTGGGCGGCGGCCAGGTCGCGGGCCAGCGGGGTGGTGGAGGCGCCGTCGCCGGCGATGTGGTGGAGCAGCAGCAGGAGGGTGTGGGTGCCGTCCTCGTGGGCGAACAGGCTGGCCCGCAGCGGCGGTTCGGCGCCGAGGTCGAAGGCGTACCGGACGGCCTCGGTGATCTCCCCGGTGCCGGTGTGGAGTTCGACCGGGGCGGGCGGCAGGATCCGCTGGTAGGGCTCGCCGTCGGCGGACTCGCCGTAGACGGTGCGCAGGCTCTCGTGCCGGGCGACGAGGTCGCCGACGGCGAGCGCGAGGGCGTCGCGGTCCAGCGGGCCGGTGAGGGTGAGGGCGAGCGGGATGTTGTAGGTGGGGCTGGGGCCCTCGAGCCGGTAGTGGAACCAGAGACCGCGCTGGGCCGGGGAGAGCGGCAGCCGCTCGGTGCGCTCGACCGGCACCAGGGCGGGGCGGGGTTCGGGGGCGGAGCGCTCGCGCAGCAGGGCGGCGAGGGCGGCCGGGGTGGGGTGGCGGAAGACGTCGGCGAAGCCGACGGCCACGCCGAGGGCCTCGCGCAGCCGGGCGGCGAGGCGGCCGGCGAGCAGCGAGTGGCCGCCGAGGTCGAAGAAGCCGGCGTCGCGGGAGAGCGGTCCGGCCTGGTCGAGGAGGTCGGCGAAGAGCCCGCAGATGATCTCCTCCTGCGGGGTGGCGGGCGCGGCGCCGGCCTCCGTCGCGTCGGACTCCGGCTCGGGCAGGGCGCGGTGGTCGAGCTTGTCGTTGCCGGTGCGCGGGAGGTCGTCGAGCACGAGCACGGCGGCGGGCACCATGTGCTCGGGCAGCCGGGCGGCGAGGCCGGAGCGCAGCGCGGCCGGGTCGAGCACGGCTCCGGCGGCGGGCACGGCGTAGCCGAGCAGCCGCTTGCCGCTGGGGCCGGGGCGGGCGATCACCACGGCCCGGTCGACGCCGGGGAGTTCGCCGAGCACGGCGGCGATCTCGCCGGGCTCGATCCGGAAGCCGCGGATCTTCACCTGGTCGTCGGCGCGGCCGAGGAACTCCAGCGTCCCGTCGGCGCGGCGGCGGGCGAGGTCGCCGGTGCGGTACATCCGCGAGCCGGGCGGGCCGAAGGGGTCGGCGAGGAAGCGCTCGGCGGTGAGGTCGGGGCGGCCGAGGTAGCCGAGGGCGAGGCAGGCGCCGGCCACGTAGAGCTCACCGGCGGCGCCGTCGGGGGCGGGGCGCAGCGAGCCGTCGAGCACGTAGGCGCGCGAGCCGCGGACGACCCGGCCGACCGGGGCGCCGTCCGGACCGGGGGTCCAGGTGTAGGCGTCGACGGTGGTCTCGGTGGGGCCGTAGAGGTTGACGGGACTCAGGCCGTCGACGGCGGTGAGGCGGCGCCAGAGCGGCTCGGGGGTGGCCTCGCCGCCGACCGCGACCACGGCCGGGCGGTGGGCGTCCTCGGCGAGCAGGCCCTCGGCGATCAGCACGTCCAGGTAGGAGGGGGTGACGTCGAGGTAGTCGATCCGCTCGTCGCGGACGTGGCCGACGAGGGCGGCCGGGTCGCGGTAGGTCTCGTCGTCGAGCAGGTGGAGCTCGTGGCCGTGGAGCATCCACAGCACCGGGTCCCAGGAGGCGTCGAAGGCGAACGAGGCGCTGTGGGCGATGCGCAGCCGCTCGCGGCCGGTGCGGGCCAGGGCGGGGACGATGTGGTCCTCGTGGTGGCCGGCGGCGAGGTTCGCGAGCGAGGCGTGGGTGACCACGACGCCCTTGGGGCGGCCGGTGGAGCCGGAGGTGTGCAGCAGGTAGGCGGTGTGCGCCGGGTCGGGGGCAGGCAGCGGTCCGGCGGGCAGGGCGGCGAGCGCGGCGCGGACGGCGGGGTCGTCGAGGGCGACGGCGGGGCGGTCGGCGGCGCCGGGCAGGGCGGCGAGGGCCTCGGCGGTGCCGACGGCGCACACCGGGCGGGTGTCGTCGAGGATGTCGGCGGTCCGCTGCCGGGGGTGGGTGAGGTCCAGGGAGAGGCAGGCGCCGCCAGCCTTGAGCACGGCGAACATCGCGACCAGGGTGTCGGCGCCGCGCGGCATGGCGAGGGCGACGGGGGTGTCGGCGCGGACGCCGAGGGCGGTGAGGCGGTGCGCGAGGCGGCTGCTCGCGGCGTCCAGCTCGGCGAAGGTGAGGGTGGTGGCGCCGCTGCGCAGGGCGACCGCGTCCGGGGTGCGGGCGGCCAGGTCGGCGAGCAGTGCGGGCACGGTGCGGGTGGCGGGCGGCTCGGTGCGGCCGGCGGTGGCGCGGTCCAGCGCCTCCCGGTCGAGCAGGTCGATCCGGGCGATCGGGGTGTGCGGGGCGTCGAGCAGCAGCGTGGCGAGGCCGTCGAGGTAGCGCAGCAGACCGTCGCGGTGCGCGGCGAGGGCGTCGGCGCCGTACTGGTCGGGGTGGGCCTCCAGGCCGATCCGCAGGGCGCCGTCGGGGCCGGGCGAGACGGCGAGGGCGAGGTCGTCGACGGGGCCGGCGGCGAGGTTGCGCACGGTGCCGGGCAGGCCGGCGAGGTCGAGGTCGCGCTCGAAGGCCTTGATGTTGACCATCGGTCCGAACAGGGCGCGGCGGGTGCCGGTCAGTCCGAGGTCGCGGCGCAGGTCCTCCAGCGGGTAGCGCTGGTGGCGGCGGACGTCGCGGACCTCCAGGACGACCCGGCGCAGCAGTTCGGCGGCGGTGTCGCGGGGGCGGACGGCCAGGCGCAGCGGCAGCACGTTGGCGGTGGCGACGGGGGTGCGCAGGGCGGCGGGGCCGCGGCGGTTGGCGAGCGGCAGGCCGAGCACGACGTCCTCGGTGCCGGCGAGCCGGTGCAGGTAGCCGGCGGTGGCGGCGATGACGAGTTCGGCCCAGGTGGCGCGGGCGGCCTTGGCGGCGGCCTCCAGCCGGGGCAGGGTGCCGGCGGGGAGGGCCGCGGTCAGTCGGGGCAGTCCGGCGGGGCCGGCGGGGGTGCCGCCGGGGAGGGTGGCGGGGGCGTCGGCGCCGTCCAGGCGGTCGCGCCAGAAGGCGCGGTCGGCGGCGTGCTCGGCGCCGGCGCGGTAGGCGGCCTCCTCGGCGGCGACCTCGGCGGGGGTGGCGAAGGTGCGGTCGCTGGGGCGGGTGCCGGCCGCGAGCGCGGTGTAGAGCTCGGCGACCCGGCCGGTGAGGAGGGTGAGCGCGTAGGCGTCGACGGCGAGGTGGTGGACGCGCTGGTACCACCAGTGGCGGTCCTCGGCGAGGCGGACCAGGGCCTGGGTGAAGAGCGGGCCCTCGGCGAGGTCGACGGGGCGGGCCAGGTCGGCGCGCATCCAGGCCTCGGCGGCGGCCTCCGGGTCGGCCTCGGCGCTCAGGTCGAGGTGGTGCAGGGTCCAGGGGCGGCCGGGGAGGAGGCGCTGACGGGGCGCCGGGTCGGCGTCGGCCCCGGTGCCCTCCGGGTCGGCGGGGTCCTGGGCGACGACGACGGCGGAGAGCGCGTCGGCCTCGTCGACGGTGCGGCGCAGGGCGGACTCGAACAGCCCGGCGTCGAGCGGGCCGGTGATCTCCACGGCGTCGCCGGTGTTGTAGACCGGGCTGTCGGGGTCGAGCGCCTGGGCGTACCAGATCGCCGCCTGGGTGGCGAGCAGCGGTACGTCGGCTGCGGCGGGGACGGCGACGGGGTCGGACGCGGCCTGGTGGCGACGCATGGTTCTGAAAGCTCCTCGGGTCCGGCGAACGGCACGCCAATTGCCTGGTTAGGTTAGCCTAAGCTATCTGCATATTGTCTGGTCAACAGCCTGCCGATGGGCAGGCCCTGACAGCCCCGGAGGCGCCGATGTCCCCCTTGAACGCGAGCGTGCCCGCGCCCGGCCCGGCGGTCGCCGCCGGACCGGCCGACCCCGCGTCGAAGGAGGCCGTGCGCGAGCGCGTCCTCGCCCACCGGGACGAGCTGCTGGCGCTCAGCCGCCGCATCCACGCCCACCCGGAGGTCGCGTTCGAGGAGCACCGGGCCGCCGAGTGGTGCGCCGAACTGCTGCGCGCCCACGGCTACTCCGTCACCCCGGGCACCGCCGGACTGCCCACCGCGTTCAGCGCGAGCACCGGCGGCGGACCGGTCACCGTCGCGATCGTCTGCGAGTACGACGCCCTGCCCGGCCTCGGCCACGCCTGCGGCCACAACCTCATCGCCGCCGCCGGCCTCGGTGCCGCGCTCGGCCTCGCCCCGTACGCCGACCGGCTCGGACTCACCGTCCGGGTGATCGGCGCACCGGCCGAGGAGCGCGGCGCCGGAAAGGCGCTGCTGCTGGACGGGGGCGCGTTCGACGGCGTGGACGCCGCGATGATGGTCCACCCCTGCCCGGTGGAGGTGGCCGACTTCCACTCCTTCGCGCTCGGCACCCTGTCCGTCCGCTACACCGGCCGCGCCGCCCACCCCAGCCTCAATCCGCACGAGGGCCGCAACGCCGCCGACGCCCTCACCGTCGCCCAGGTCGCGCTCGGGCTGCTGCGCCAGCAACTGCCGCCGCAGTGGCGGGTGCACGGCATCACCACGGCCGCCGGCACGGCGCCCAACCTCATCCCCGACAGCGCCACCGCCGAGTACGAGATCCGGACCTCCGCCGCCGAGGACCTCGCGGCACTGCGCGCCCGGGTCGAGGACTGCTTCCGGGCCGGCGCGCTGGCCACCGGGTGCGAGGTCGAGCTGACCCGGCCGGAGCCGGACTACCTGGACTTCCGCAGCGACACCGGACTGCTCGCGCTGTGGCGGGCCAACGCCGCGGCGGCGGGGCGCCCGGAGCCGGTCGAGAGCGGGCCGTTCGCCTGCACCGACATGGGCAACGTCTCGCACGCCGTCCCCTCCATCCACCCGGTCCTGGACATCACCGGCGGCTCCTGCGGCCCGCACGAGGCCGCGTTCGTCGAGGCCGCCGTCTCACCGGAGGCGGACCGGGCGATCCTGGAGGGCGCGGTCGCGCTGGCCTGGACGGCGGCCGACTTCGCGGCGGCGCCGCGCGGGTGACGGGCCGCCGACGGCGGTCGGGGGGCCGCCGCCCCCCGCCCCCACCGGCCGCCGGCCGCCGGCCCCCCCCCCCCCCCCCGGGCCCCCCCGGGCCCCCCCCCCCCGGAACCCG
>NZ_JBIVGI010000031.1:0-88430 GCF_044748625.1 Kitasatospora sp. NPDC089913
AGAAGGCCCCGGAGAGAACCTCTCCGGGGCCTTTTTGCCTTTTCAGGCGGCTGTGGCCAGGGCCGGGGTCGAACCGGCGACCTTCCGCTTTTCAGGCGGACGCTCGTACCAACTGAGCTACCTGGCCGTACTGCACCGTCTCTTGCGAGACGAGCGATCCCGACGGGACTTGAACCCGCGACCTCCACCTTGACAGGGTGGCGAGCTAACCAACTGCTCCACGGGACCTCGAGGTGGCGAACCACCCAGGTCTTACTGGGTCTTGCTTCACTGCACTGTACTACGGTACTGCGTGCCCCCAACGGGATTCGAACCCGTGCTACCGCCTTGAAAGGGCGGCGTCCTGGGCCACTAGACGATGAGGGCTTGCGGCCTGTCCCGCCGTTTCCGGCGCTCGGGGACGTCGAGAAGCATATGGGATGTCGGGCGGATCGCCAAAACGGGTTTCGGCCAGGTGGGCGGGTGGGTCGTCGGGGCCGGGCGGTGGGGCCGGCCGGTGGGGGCGGTTCCGGGGCGGGGCTCAGGACCAGCCGAGTTCGTCGAGCTCGTGGTCGTCGAAGCCGAAGTGGTGGGCGACCTCGTGGATCACCGTGGTGCGGACCTCCTCGACGACCTGCTCGCGGTCCTCGCACAGGCGCAGGGTCGGGCCCCGGTAGACGGTGATCCGGTCGGGGAGGACGCCCGCGTACCACTCGCCCCGCTCGGTGAGCGGGGTGCCCTCGTAGAGGCCGAGGAGTTCCGGGTCGGCCGGGTCGGGCTCGTCCTCGACGAAGACGGCGACGTTGTCCATCATCGCGGCGAGCCGCGGCGGGATCAGGTCGAGCGCGTCCGCGACCAGTACCTCGAAGTCTTCCGGGGTCATCTCCACCGGATCATTGTCGGGTCTGGGGTGACGGTGTGCCAGGCGGTCGGCACCGTCGATCGCCGGTGTTTGATGGGGCTGTGGCGACTTCGGAGGACTTGGTGGCGGACGGTGCCGGGCCCGGCCCGGCGGCGCGGGGGCGCCCGCCGGTGCTGCGCGGGCAGGGGCCGGCGGTGGCGGTGGTCGCGGCCGGCGGGGTTCTGGGGGCGACGGCCAGGTACGGGGCGGGGCTGCTGTGGCCGACCGGTCCGTCGGCCTTCCCGTGGACGACGCTGCTGGTGAACGTGGTGGGATGCGCCGTGATCGGGGTCTTCCTGGTGGTGATCACCGAGGGGCGGCCGGTCCACCCGCTGGTGCGGCCGTTCTTCGGGACCGGTGTGCTGGGAGGGTTCACGACCTTCTCGACGTACGCGGTGGACTTCCGCCGGCTGGTGGCGGAGGGGCGGCCCGGCCCGGCGGCGGGGTACCTGGCGCTGACGCTGCTGGCGGCGCTGGCGGCGGTCTGGACGGCGGCCGCGGTGACCCGCGGACTGCTGCGGCGGGCCGGGGTGCGGGCATGACGGCCGGAGCACGCGGGGAGGCCGGGGAGGCCGCCCGGCAGGGCGGGCCCGCACTGCGGCTGACCGTGCTCGTCGGCGAGAACGACCGCCGGCACCACCGCCCGCTGTACAGCGAGATCGTGCACCGGGCGCGGGCCGCCGGGCTGGCCGGGGCGAGCGTGTTCCGGGGGATCGAGGGCTTCGGCGCGTCCTCGCTGGTGCACACGGCGCGACTGCTGTCGCTGAGCGAGGACCTGCCGGTGGCGGTGGTGATCGTGGACAGCGAGGAGCGGGTGCGGGCCTTCCTGCCCGAGCTGGAGGAGCTGCGGCCGGCCGGGCCGGTGACCCTGGAGCGCTGCGAGCTGCTCCGGTACGCGGGGGCCGACAGCACGGGCTCGACGGGCGGCGCGGGGGAGGGCGGGGCGTGAACTGGCTGCTGGTGGTGCTCGGTGCGGCGGTCGGCGCGCCGCTGCGCTACCTGACCGACCGGGCCGTGCAGTCCCGGCACGACTCGGTCTTCCCCTGGGGGACCTTCACCGTGAACGTGGCCGGCTGCCTGGTCCTCGGGCTGGTGACCGGGGCGGTGGCGGCCGGTGCCGCGTCCTCGCAGGTCCAGCTGCTGCTGGGGACGGGGCTGTGCGGCGCGCTGACCACGTACTCGACGTTCTCGTACGAGACGCTGCGGCTGGCCGAGGGCGGGGCCGGGCGGTACGCGCTGGTGAACGTCCTGGGCAGCGTCGCGGCGGGTCTGGCGGCGGTGTACGCGGGCGCCGGGCTGGCCGGGGCCCTCTGGGGCTGACCCCCTCGTCCGCGGGCCCGCCGTCGAACGCCCGGGCGTTCGCACTCCCGGGCGAAGGGGGCCCGGCCGACGCTCGTTCGAGTGCTCCCGGTGCGTCCACCCGTGTCCGTGCGCCGGGGGCGCGCGTTGGGCACCCGCAAGGGTGGCCGTGCGCGCGTGGTGGGCGGCCCGGGCGGGGCGGGAGAGGGAGCTCGGTGGCGGCGATGCGTGCGATGCGTGCGGTGGCGGAGCGGGAGACGGCGGTGGACCGGGACGGGCCGGAGCGGACGCGGACGGTGCGGACCGGGGCGGTCCGGGCGGTGGCGGCCCTGGCGGTGGCCGGGCTGGGGCTGACGGGGTGCATGTCGGTCGGGCCGGGCGCGGACGAGAAGCACCGCACGGTGCCGGTCGGCCAGGCCGGGACGCCGACCAGGCCGGGGCCGACCGCCTCGGCCTCGCCCAGCGGCGGCGGACACCAGGGCGGCGCGGTCGGGCGGTCGGAGCGGGCCGGGGGCGCGCAGGCCCAGGGCGCCTCGGCCGGCGGTATGAACGCGGCCCCCGGGGAGCCGGCCGTCGGCGCGAACGGCGCGGCGGGCGCCGGGGGCGGGAACGGCGCGGGCGGCGTCAACGGCGCGCCCGCGGTCGCGGACCCGGTACCGGCGGCGGCCCCCGGCGAGCCCGCGCCCGGCGCGAGCGGCACCGCCGGGGGCGCGAGCGCCAGCCCCGCACCTCGTCCGGGCGGAGCCGTCACGGGCGGCGCGGCCGGCGGCACGGCGGGCACGGGCGCCGCCGCCGGCGGCACCGGCCACCCCGGCGGCACGGGAGCCACCACCGGCACCGGCGACGGCCGTACCGGCGGTGCCACGGCCTCCGCCCCGGCGGCCAGTCCCTCCGGCCACCCGGCCTCGCCGGAGCCCGGCCGCACCACCCCCGCCCCGACCGCCACCCCGGCCCCGGAACCGACGGTCGCCCCCAGCGCCACGGCGGCCCCCAGCGCCGGACCGGCCGCACACTGAAGGGACTTGAATCACAGCCTGGCCTCGGCATTTGCCTCCGATCCCCAGGCTCGTCTATGGTGGTAGATCGTTCGTTTGATTCATTTGTCTGGCGCCCTACACCCATCTGGCGCCCTTGGCGCGTTCCGGCGATCCGTGGCTGACCGCATAGAGGCGGTTGTGAAACAGAACCCCGGACTTTGGCGCGTGCCACTTCCGGAAGGTTTTGCATGTCTCTCGTTGACGACGCCCGCTTCGCCATGCCCGCGAGCGAGTCCGCCGCCGATGTCACCACCACCGCCCCCGAGGCCGACGCCGAGCTGATCGCCGCCGTCGACGCCGTCGAGGAGAACACCACCGAGGCCGTCGCGGACGACGCCGCCGAGGCCGACGACGCCACCGACACCGCCGAGGGCGACGACGAAGCCGTCGAGGCCGAGCCGACCCTCACCTTCGGCGACCTGGGCCTGCCGGACGAGGTCGTCCGCGCCCTCGCCAAGCGCGGTGTCACCACCCCGTTCCCGATCCAGGCCGCGACCATCCCGGACGCCCTGGCCGGCAAGGACGTGCTGGGCCGCGGCCGTACCGGCTCCGGCAAGACCCTCAGCTTCGGCCTGCCGCTGCTGACCCGCCTCGCCGCCGGCGAGCGCACCCGCGCCAAGTCGCCGCGCGGTCTGATCCTGGTCCCGACCCGCGAGCTGGCCATGCAGGTCGCCGACGCCCTGGAGCCCTTCGGCTCGGTGCTCGGCCTGCGCCTCAAGGTCGTCTGCGGCGGTACCTCGATGTCGAACCAGATCTACGCGCTGGAGCGCGGCGTCGACGTCCTGGTGGCCACCCCCGGCCGTCTGCGCGACCTGATCAACCGCGGCTCCGCCAAGCTCGACGACGTCCAGGTCGCCGTGCTCGACGAGGCCGACCAGATGGCCGACATGGGCTTCCTGCCCGAGGTCACCGAGATCCTCGACCAGGTCCCGGCCGGCGGCCAGCGCCTGCTGTTCTCCGCCACGCTGGAGAACGAGATCGACACCCTGGTCAAGCGCTACCTGAACAACCCGGTCACCCACGAGGTCGACCCGTCGGCCGGCGCCGTGACCACCATGACCCACCACATCCTCGTGGTGAAGCCCAAGGACAAGGCGCCGATCACCAACGCGATCGCCGCCCGCAAGGGCCGCACGATCATCTTCGTCCGCACCCAGATGGGCGCCGACCGGGTCGCCGAGCAGCTGCTCGAGGCCGGTGTGAAGGCCGACGCGCTGCACGGCGGCATGACCCAGGGCGCCCGCACCCGGGTGCTCGGCGACTTCAAGGACGGCTACGTCAACGTCGTCGTCGCGACCGACGTCGCCGCCCGCGGCATCCACGTCGACGGCATCGACCTGGTGCTGAACGTCGACCCGGCGGGTGACCACAAGGACTACCTGCACCGCTCCGGCCGCACCGCCCGGGCCGGCCGTTCCGGCACCGTCGTCACCCTGGTGCTGCCGCACCAGCGCCGCAGCGTCTTCCGCCTGATGGAGGACGCGGGCGTCGACGCCGGCCGCCACATCCTGGACCACGCCTTCGACGCCGAGGTGGCCCGGATCACCGGCGCCCGCTCGCTGGTCGAGGTCCAGGCTGAGAGCGCGGCGAACATCGCCGGTGCCGCCGAGCGCGAGATCGCCGACATGACCCGTCAGCTGGAGCGCGCGCAGCGCCGCGCCACCGAGCTGCGCGAGGAGGCCGACCGGCTCGCCTCGCGGGCCGCGCGCGAGCGGGCCGAGCTGGGCATCGTGGACGAGGCCCCGGCCGCCGAGGGCGAGGAGACCGCCGTCGCGACCGTGACCGAGCCGGCCGCCGCCGAGCCGACCGAGGAGCGCACGCCGTCGTACCGCGAGGCGCGCAACGAGCGTCCGGCGTTCAACCGCGACCGTGACCGCGGCGAGCGCGGCGGTTCCGGCCGTGACCGCGACGACCGTGGTGGCCGTTCCTTCGGCGACCGTGACCGCGGCGAGCGCGGTGGCTTCAACCGTGACCGTGACGACCGTGGTGGCCGTTCCTTCGGCGACCGTGACCGCGGCGAGCGCGGCGGTTTCAACCGTGACCGTGACGACCGTGGTGGCCGTTCCTTCGGCGACCGTGACCGCGGCGAGCGCGGTGGCTTCAACCGCGGCGGCGGCTTCAACCGCGACGACCGTCCGGCCCGTTCCTTCGGCGACCGTGACCGCGGCCAGGGCGGCGGTTTCAACCGTGACCGTGACGACCGTGGTGGCCGTTCCTTCGGCGACCGTGACCGCGGCCAGGGCGGTGGCTTCAACCGTGACCGCGACGACCGCGGCGGCCGTTCCTTCGGCGACCGTCCGGCCCGTTCCTTCGGTGACCGTCCGGCCTTCGGCCGTGACCGCGACGAGCGCGGCGGCAGCAACAACCGTCCGTTCGCCCGCCGTGACGACCACCGCTCCGGCGGCCGTCCGCAGGCCGGCGGCGGCTTCAACCGCGACCGCGGCGACGAGCGCGGCGGCCGCTCCTCCGGTGGCTACAACGCCGGCTTCAACCGCGACGACCGCAAGCCGCGCTGGAAGAACTGACGCCGGCCCGCGCTGACCCGCGCACCGCACGGCACCACGGCCACGGGCCCGCTCCGCATCGTCGGAGCGGGCCCGTGGCCGTTCGGCGTTCCCGGGGCCGCCGTCGCCCACGGCCGTTGTTCTGCTGCTGAGAATAACCAGTGGCGCGGCGCCCGCCCGGTCACCTACGGTCGGTCGCATGAGCAGCAGACTGCGTGATGTGGCGGCGGTGAACGAGGGCATCGCCGAGCGGGGGAGCTACCGCGCGTCCGGGGGCGACTCCGTCGATCTGGCCGGTCGCCTGACGGCGGCCAGGGCCGGGACGGTGTCGTACGACCCGGCCGCTCTCGACGCGCTGGTCGCGGCGGGCGGCCCGGGGCCGACGGCGGACGCCGGCACCGTCGAGGTCACGGCCGAGGGCAGTGTCCAGGCGGCCCGCCGGCTGTTCGGGGCGGGGGCGGGGCCGGTCGGGGTGCTGAACTTCGCGTCCGCGCGGAACCCGGGCGGCGGCTATCTGCGCGGGGCCCGGGCCCAGGAGGAGGACCTCTGCCGCAGCGCCCTCCTCTACACCAGCCTGGTGGAGGCGCCGGACTACTACGCGGCGCACCGCGCCTCCGGCGACCTCCGGTACAGCCACCGGGTGATCGTCTCGCCCGGGGTGCCGGTGATCCGGGGCGAGGACGGCGGGCTGCTGGCGCGGCCGTACCCGGTGACGTTCCTGACCTCGCCCGCGCCGAACGCCGGCCAGCTCGCCCTGCGGGCCGGGGGCGACGGGGTGGACGTCCGTGGTGTGCTCGCCGAGCGGGCCGAGCGCGTGCTCGCGGCGGCGGCCCGGCACGGGATCCGCGCGCTGGTGCTGGGGGCGTGGGGCTGCGGGGTGTTCCGCAACGACCCGGCCGAGGTGGCGGAGGCGTTCGAACTGGCGCTGGCCCGGTACGGGGCGGCCTTCGACCGGGTGGTCTTCGCGGTCTGGGACCGGACGCCGGTCTCGCCGAACCGGGCCGCGTTCGAGGCCCGGTTCGGCGGCGGGGGAGCGGGGTGACAGGGCGGGCGTGAGGGGTCGGGCGTGAGAGCGGCGCCGCTCAGCTCTTCCGGGTGACGAGCGCCGTGGTGGCGGCCGAGGCGGCGGTGACCACCCCGGTGACGGCCAGGACGGCGGGCCAGGCGCCGATCCGCTTCGCCAGCGGGTGCGAGCCGCCGAAGGCCACCACGTAGAGCCCGGTCAGGGCGGCCGCGGCGGGCGCGCCCGAGCGGCGGTGCCACTGTGCGGCGGCGCCCGCACCGGCCACGGCCAGGACGGCACCGCCGAGCTGTCGCCTGCCGCTCCACCGGGCGACGCCGTAGCCGCCGACCAGACCGCCCGCCGCCGTCAGCGCGGCGGGGGCGGTGGCCGTGAGCGCGTTCGGGATCCTCGCCATCGTCGGTTCCACTCCTCGACTCCAGGCGGATCCGGTGCGGACCCGCGGCGGACTCCTCGGGACTCCGGGGCGACCGGCCCCGGGGCTCCCCGGAGCTCCGACCATAACCCGGCACCTGCGGCGGCCCGCCCGCCGGTGTCCGCCCGCCGCCCCGCCCTCCGGTGTCCGCCGATGGCCGGACGGTGTCCGGCCGGTGTCGGTGGGCCGTCGGCCGCCGCCCGACTGGCGGAAACCCCGGCGGGGGCGGTCCGCCGTCCCCCATACTCGCGCGGGTGATCGCGACCAGTACCTCCGCCGCCGGGGGAGCCACCGCCCCCACGCCCGCACCCGTTCTCCTCGCCGCCACCGCCGAGCCCTCGCTCCGGGCGGCGCCGCTGGAGCTCTTCCTCGATCTCGTCTTCGTCTTCACCGTCACCCAGCTGACCGGCAGCCTGGCCCACCACCTCACCCCGGGCGGCTTCGCCCAGGTCCTGGTGATGCTGGCGGTGATCTGGTGGATGTACGACGCCTTCATCTGGCTGACCAACGCCATGCCGCCGAGCACCCACGGCCGGCGCTGCCTGCTGATGCTCGCGATGGCGGGTTTCCTGGTGATCTCGCTCTCCGTACCGCACGCCTTCGAGGGCAGTGGCGCCGCCTTCGGCTGGGCGTACCTGCTGGTGGTGGCCGTGCACACGGGCATGTTCGCGATGTCCGGGGTGGCGCTCGGCCCGGTGCTCCGGATGGGCGGGCTCAACCTCGTCAACACCGGGCTGGTGGTGGCCGGCGGCTACCTCACCGGTTCGGCCCAGCTGGCCTTCTGGGCGGCCGCCTTCGCCCTGCAGTTCGCGATACCCCGGCTGGTCGACCTGCCCAGCTTCCAACTGCGTGCGGACCACTTCGTCGAGCGGCACGGCCTGGTGGTGATCATCGCGTTCGGCGAGTCGGTGATCGCGATCGGCGTCGGCGCGGGCACCGCCGAGCTCAGCGCCCCGCTGGTCGGGGTCGCCCTGCTGAGCCTGGCCGTCTGTGTGGGGCTCTGGTGGGCGTACTTCGGGCACGACGACGACACCCGGGCCGAGCACCGCATGGCCGCGCTGCCCTCCGACCGGCGCAACCGGCTCGCCGTCAGCGTCTACAACCTGGGCCACTACGGGCTGCTGCTCGGGGTGCTGCTGTTCGCCGCCGGGGTGAAGTCGGCGGTCGCGCACCCGGGGGCGCCGATCACCGGCGCCCAGGCGGCCGCCCTGGCCGGGGGAGTGGCGCTCTTCCTGGTCGTCAACACCGCGGTCCGCCGCACCTTCGACCTCGGGCCGAACCTGCCGCGGCTGCTGGCCGCCGCCGCGGTCGCGGCCGGCACGCTGCTCGGCACCGCGGTCTCGGCCCTGGCGGAGGTCGCCGCGGTGGTGCTGGCCCTGGCCGCGGCCTTCGGCTGGGAGCAGCGGACCCCGGCGCGGCGGGCGGGACTGTCGGTGCCCGGTGGGACACTCCACGGGTGACCGAGCACAAGATCACCGACGGCCGCTACCGGATCCGGAACGTCGCGACCGGCCTGCTGCTGGAGGTCCCCGGCGGCAGCCGCCGCAGCGGCGTCAAAGTCCTGCTGGCTCCCGAGGACGGCTCGGACGCCCAGCTCTGGCGGCTGACCGCCGTCCACCCGGGCGGTGCGCTCTTCCACGTCGAGAACGTCGCCGGCGGCAAGCGCCTGGACGTCACCGGCGCCGCGACCGACAACGGCGTGCCCGTCCAGCAGTGGTCCGCCAACGCCTTCGGCGCGCAGGAGTGGCTGGTCGAGCACCACCTCGACGCCCCGGGCACCTGCACCCTCACCAGCTTCGTCAGCGGCAAGGCCCTCACCGCCCCGGCCGCCCCGTCGGACCCCGTCCACCAGTGGGAGGACACCGACTCCCCGACCCAGTGGTGGCACCTGGAACGCCAGTAGGCCACCCCGGCCGGCCAGGACCGCCGCGGCAGACCCCGGCAGACCCCGGCAGGCCGCGTCGCCGCGCGCCGGCCGGGGCCGGAGGACCCGCCCTACGCGGAGAGGTTGGCCCGGAGGGCGGCGAGGTCCTCGTCGGTGCTGCCGTGGGCGCGGAGGTAGGCGGGCACGGAGCCGTGGCGGTCCCGGATCCAGGCGAAGGAGGAGGCGAGCAGTTCCTCCGAGATCGGGCGGGAGATCCGCTCGGCGCCGGTCTCGTCGATGTACGGGGCCGGACCGTCCAGCAGGCCCAGGCCGGTGTTGGAGAGCAGGTAGTCGGCGGTGATGTCGTCCTCGGAGGCACCCAGCAGGGTCTGGACGACCGCGATGGTGAGACCGGTGCGGTCCTTGCCGACGGCGCAGTGGACGACGGCCGGCAGGGCGCCCGGGGTGCCGAGCCGGCGGATCGCGGCGACCAGCGACGGGCCGGCCGTGGAGGCCATGAACGGGTAGAGCTCCTCCTGGCCCGTCGGCCACGGCCGGTCGGTGTCCTCCCGGTCGGCGGGCAGGGTGGGAAGGCTGAGCGCCTCGTGGTCGAGGCCGTGCCGCAGGTCCGGCCAGACCTCCACCTCGACCGGGCTCCGCAGGTCGATCACGGTGCGCAGGCCCAGGGCCTTCAGCCGCAGGGCGCCCTCCGGGGCGAGCGTGTGGAAGGAGCCGGAGCGGAACAGCACGCCCCGGCGGAGTGCGCCGACGCCCCCCGCGTCGCGGAAGTTGCGCACTCCGGGGATGTCGATGAAAGAGGACGGCAGGTCGGCTTCACGGTCCGGCAGGTCGTCGGTCATGGGCCCACCGTAAGGTCGCGGACCGCGCGAGGGGAAGGAATCCCCCATTCCGCCGGACCCGCGACCGCCCGCGCCGCGCCGCCGACCTGCCCGCGCCACCGCGCCCCGCCCCCCGCCGGCCCCGTCGGCGTCAGCGCCCGCCGGCGACGTCCAGGAAGGCGCCGGTGGTGTACGAGGAGGCCGGCGACAGCAGGAAGAGGATCGCCTCCGCGACCTCGTCCGGCCGCCCACCGCGCCGCATCGGCAGGTTCGGCGCGACCCGGTCGACCCGACCTGGCTCCCCGCCCAGGGCGTGGATGCCGGTGTGGATCAGGCCGGGGCGGACGCAGTTGACCCGGACGCCCTCGTCGGCGACCTCCAGGGCCAGCCCCCGGGTCATCGAGTCGACGGCCCCCTTCGCCGCCGCGTAGTCCACGTACTCGTTGGGCGAGCCCAGCCGGGAGGCGGCGGAGGAGACGTTGACGATCGCGCCGCCCCGCCCGCCGTGCCGGGTGGACATCCGGCGGACGGCCTGCGCGGCGCACAGGAACGGTCCGGTGATGTTGGCGGCCCAGATCCGGTTGAGCCGCTCCTCGTCGATGTCCTCCAGCCGGCTCTGCCGCTCCAGCGTCCCGGCGTTGTTCACCAGCCCGGTGAGCGGGCCCAGTTCGGCGTCGACGGTGGCGAACAGCCGGGCCACCTCGGCACTGCGGGTTACATCGGCGCGGACGGCGAGCGCCTCCCCGCCCCCGGCCCGGACGGCGTCCACCACCGAGGCGGCGGCGGCCTCGTCCGAGCGGTAGTTGACGCAGACCCGGTAGCCCCGCCGTCCGGCCAGCAGGGCGGTCGCGGCGCCGATGCCGCGACCGGCACCGGTGATCAGCAGCACGCCGGCCGGGTCGGAGCCGTGCGGCTGGGCGAACTCGTTCGAAGTCGACATGGTTCGTACTCTATGCCGACCCCCCCATGGTGTCGGCCGGAGCGCCTATTCGCCCGAACTCGCCCGCAGGGCCTCGATCCTGGGCACCCGGCTCTTCGGTGAGTCGAGGCTGAAGCCGCGCGCGTCCCCCAGCTCCGCCCGGACGAACTCCTCCGTCCGGGCCACCGCCGACCGCAGCCCGGCGTTCGACGGCACGAAGGACAGATGGACGATCTCGGCGCGTTCGGTGTCGTACTCCCAGCAGCCGACGATCCGGCCCCGGTCAAGCACGACGTGGGTCTGCGGGTCGGCCTCGCTGCCGAAGCTCCGCCCGGCCCGGCCAGCCGGCACCGGACGGACCGCGTCGGCCGGGTCGACCAGCCGGGTCAGCTCGCGGTGCAGCAGGTGGATGCCGTCGATCCCGGCCAGCAGCGTGTAGTGCGGTTCGGTCGGCACCGTGAACCCGGCGAAGGCGTCCACGAGTTCGGGCAGCATCAGCAGCTCCGAACCGGGGGCCACCGGCACCGCGCCCGCCTCCGCGAACGCCTGCCGGGCGGTGGCCGCGCCGAAACCGGAGAACCACCGGAAGTGCTTCAGCGAGGCCGGGCCGGCCCAGGTCAGATAGCGCCGGGCCAGGTCCGCCGTGCCGCCGCCGACCGGCTGGTCCCACCGCGCGTAGCCGTACCGCTGCTGGTCCAGCCGGCCGTTGGCCGGCACCCGGCGCAGCTGTCCGCGCGACTGCATCAGCCCGAGGGCCAGCGGCAGGGTGGTGGACAGCCCGCGCTTGCGTCCCGGCTCGCCCAGCGACCGGACGGCCTCGCCGACGGCCACCCGGATCGCCGCCGGGTCCAGCGGCCCCGGTGCTTCGGCGAGCGCGCGGTCCACCGCCAGGCAGAGCCGCTCGACCTCGCCCGCAGTCACCCCCAGGTGCTTCGCGGCGGACGCCACCTCGCCCTCCGGCACGGCCGCGCCGGCCGCCAGGGCGAGCGCGTAGTCCTCGGCCGGGACGATGTAGGTGCAGCCGCGCGCGGCGGGCAGCTCGTGCGCCTCCAGCCGGGCCACCGCGGCGTCCACGGCCGCCCGGCCGAGCCCGGCCCGGGCGAACAGGCCCAGGTAGGGCGCCGCCCCTCCCACCGACCTGGCCCACCCGGTGGCCGCCAGCACCTCGCCGACCGACGCCTCCGGGTGCGCGCCGTCCAGCCACTGCCGGTGCGACCACCAGGCCCGGAGCTTCGCCGTGCCGATGCCCGTGCCCGCCGCCGGACCGCCGTTCGCCCTCGCCATGCGGCCCAGTATCGGCCCGCGGGCGCCCGCGGCCGCGGAATTCGATGGCCCGGCGCGGCCCGACCCGGCAGACTCCTGCGGACCGGCCGACGAGAGGAGCCCGATGAGCACCCGGCCCACCACCCGGCCCACCACCCGGCCCAGTTCCCAGCCCGGTTCCCCGCCCGCTTCCCCGCCCGGCACCGTCCTGCTGTCCGGCATCGTCGGCTCGACCGCGTACGGACTGGCGCACGCCGGTTCCGACATCGACCGGCTGGGCCTGTTCGCCGCCCCGACCGAGGGCTTCCACGGCCTGCACCGCCCGGCCGAGTCGCACGTCTCCACCAGGCCGGACCGCACCCTGCACGAGGCCGCCAAGTGGTGCCGCCTCGCGCTCGGCTGCAATCCCACCGCCACCGAGCTGGTCTGGCTGCCCGACGAGCTCTACGAGGTGCGGGACCCGCTGGGCGAGGAGCTGATAGCGATCCGCCGCTCGTTCCTGAGCGCCCGGGGTGTCCGCAACGCCTATCTCGGTTATGCCACCCAGCAGTTCCGCAAGCTGCTGACCCGCGACACCGCCGACCCGGTCACCCGGGCCCGGGCCGCCAAGCACGCCCGGCACCTGGTCCGGCTGCTCGAACAGGCCGTTCACCTGCACGAGGTCGGCCACAACCAGGTCCGGCTGCCGGATCCGGAGCGGGTCCGCGGCCTCGGCGAGCGGATCGCCGACGACCCGGCCCACGCCGAAGGCCTGCTCGCCGCGGCCACCGACCGCCTCGACCGTCCCGGGGTCCTCCCCGAGCACCCCGACGAGCGCCCCGCCGAAGCCTGGCTGCGGCGCGTCCGCGCCGTCCACTGGACACCCGAACCGGTCTCCGCGGCGTAGCACCGCGATCGGCCCGCTCCAAGGGGCCCGGGCGGGCACGGGCCGGCGCGGGCCCCTCGTCGTGCGCCGGAGCGCTCGGGGGAGTGCGGCGGCGCACCCGTCGCACCTGTCACCGGGTCCACCAGCGCATCGGAAGCGGATCGGAAGAGCCCCGGTTGTGGCCGCGGAAGAAGGGGGCCTGGTCGGATCGACCCGAGGGGCGGTGACCGGTGGGTCCGTGGCCCCCGGTGGGTCCGCGGGCCCGGGGCCGGGGCAGCACGGCCGGGCGCACGGACGGACGTGCCGGGTCCCGCGCCCCGATCCCTCGGTGACCGCACAGGAGGTCCGCGTTGAACGACAAGATCCCGGAGCCGCCGGTCCCGGCGGACGCACGGGTCCGGCCACCGGGCGCGGCCCGGCCCGTTCACCCGCCGCCGTCGCTGCTGCCCCCGCCCGGGGACGTCCGTACGGGGGTGCTGGCCGTCGTGGGGGGTTCGCTGGCGGTGCTCCTGCTGCTGCTCGGGCTGGGCGGCGGCATCTCGTTCGGGACGGACGACGGGGGCGGCATCGACACGAGCGGGCTCGCCGGCGGCCTGGGCAGGGGGTCCGGGGGGTGGGACGAGCCGCCGCCGACGCCCGTGCGGACGGTTCCCACGCCCACCCGCACCCGCACCCGCACGCCCTCGGCCTCGGCCTCGGCCTCGGCCTCGGCCACACCCACGATCACCCGGACAACCTCGTTCTCGTTCTCGCCCACGCCCTCGTCGTCCTCGTCCTGGTCCGGCGGGTCACCGTCACCTTCGGGGTCCGGTTCGGCGACCGCGACCACCACGGCGACAGCCACAGCCACAGAAATGGCCACGGAGACGGCCACCCCGACGGCCACGGCCACCCCGACCGGGTCCGCCCGACCCGACGCGGTGCTGAGCGACTACTTCGCGGCGATCAACGCCGGGGACTTCCGCACGGCCTGGCAGCTCGGCGGGCGCAACCTCGCCGGCGACTACGACACCTTCGTCACCGGCTTCGACGAGACCACCTCCACCACGGTGACCGTGCTCTCGGTCGACGGTGCCGCGGTCACCGCGACGCTGGAGGCCCGGCAGACGGACGGCACGGTCCGGCGCTTCCGCGGCGTCTACACCGTCACCGACGGTGCCATCGCCAGGGCGACCGTCTCCCGGACGGGATGACGGTGGGTCGGCACGGGCGCGAGGACGCCCCGGGCCCCGGCAGGACCGGACCCCTCCACGACAGGAGCTCTGAACGACCGATGACCATCCACGGCGCCTCTCTCGCCGCGCCGCCACCCCCGTCCCCGGGCCAGGACGGGCCCACCGGACCTCCGGGGGTGGACGCCCGCAGCCGGGCCACCCGGCTGCTCGCGGCGGGTACCTACCTCTCCCCGGACTACCGCCGCGCGGTGATCAGGGAGCTGCTGACCAACCGGGCCCGGGCGGTCGCGCCCTCGTTCGGCTACGACGCCGTCCCGGTGCTCGCCCACGCGCTCGCGGCCCGCGCGCTGCAGCGCAATTCCTGGGTGTACTTCGGGGCCGGGGCCGCCCTGCTGTTCGTCCTCGCCGCCACCGGCGTGATCGGTGCCTTCTCCTTCCTCCTGCTCCTGCTCTGGCTGTGGTGGTCGGCCGACTACCTCCGGCGGGTGGCCACCCTGCACACCCTGGTCACCAGGCTCAAGGACCGCGGGCCGGGCGGCGGACCGGGCGGGTTCGACGGCGGCCGTCCGTCGGCCGTCCTCCTCGACGACGAGCTCGTCGGGAAGATCGAGCGCGAGCAGTCGGCCCGGGACGGCCTCGCCTACTTCGGCGGCTACCGGCCGTTCGTCGGGGCCGGCACGCGGCTGCGCCGGTGGTCGAACGCGCAGTTGCTGCTCGGCGCCCCGGACAACAGGGACGACGTGGCGGAGCTGGTCGCCCGGCTCGCCGGCCGGACGGAGCCGGACGGGCCGAAGGAGCCCGCCGGTCCGGTGGTCACCAGGCGTCGGCCGGTCGTACCGTTCGACGTCGCGGACCTGGCGGCCTTCGTCCAGCACCACCTCGCCGCCGAACTTCGGGACGAGGCGAAGGAGTCCGAGCGGATCGCGACGCTCACCGTGGAACGCCGCAGCTACGCCCGGGCGGTCACCGTGCACGACCGGTCGGTGGGAGCGGGCTGGACCGCGCTGCCCGCGATCGGCGCGGAGGGCGGCGAGCACTGGGCGGAGGGATACGGCGCGTCCCGCGAGTACCTGTGCGCCCGGATCGGCTCCTGGGACGAGGAGTTGGTCACCTCCCTGTTCGTGGGCTTCGACATCCGCGGCAACACCCTGCACACCGAGTTCCACAGCCATGTGCTGACCCCGGTGATCTCCGAGTTCCACCTGGTCGACCGGCTGCCGGAGCGGCTGGACCGGCGGCTGCTGCTGCGGGCGGCCCTGGACTCCCTGGGGCACGTGCTGGGCCGGTCCTGGCAGGTCCTGCTGCCCCTCGGACCGCTGCGCTCGGGCTACGCCCGGTTGCGCGAGCACTACCGGGAGGGCCGGCGCTTCGAGGTCGAGCTCGTCGCGGTCGCCGACAGCAGCGAGTTCGGCCTCGGCCGGTACGCGACGCTCGCGGTGAACCGCGGCGCGCGCACCAGCATCCGCGAACTGGCCTGCAGCGACACCTACCACCACTACTTCCAGGAGTCGGACGCCGACAAGTACACCCGGATCGTGGAGCGTCGGCTGCTGCACCTCGTCGAGCGCTTCCTGCGCGAGCACCAGGTCGACCTGGCTGACCACCGGCGCAACCAGACCAACGTCCTGAGCGGCAACGTCTTCGGCAACGGGACCATCGACAACTCCCACAACAAGCAGGTCAACCACAACTGATCCCCGCACCACCGCCACCGGCCCGGCCGCGACGACGGCCGCCGCACGAACACACCGAGGACAAGGACAACCGACCCATGACCGACCAGGGAACAGGCCGCGACGCGGCCGTCCACGGCAACATCTTCGGCAACGGGACCATCGACAACTCCACCGGCAAGACCGTCAACCGGGGCGGTGCCCGCCAGGCCGAGGGGTCGACGGGCGCGCGGACGACGGGTGCGCGGGCGACGGTCGGTCCCGAGCGGAGCCGCAACGTGTTCGTGGTCCACGGCCGCGACGAGCAGGTCCGGCGGGAGATGTTCGGGCTGCTGCGCAGACTCGGACTGAACCCGCTGGAGTGGGAGCACCTGGTCGGGGCGACCGGCCTGCCCTCCCCGTTCATCGGCGAGGTGGTGGCCCACGCGCCCTCGGTGGCCGGGGCCGCGCTCGTCCTGCTCACCCCGGACGACGTCGCCGTGCTCCACGACGACCTGAAGGGGCCCGCCGAGCCGCCGCACGAGCGGGCACCCTCCGGCCAGCCGCGCCAGAACGTGCTGATCGAACTGGGCATGGTGCTGATGGCCTATCCGGAGCGGACCGTGATGGTCGAGTTCGGGGACGTCCGGCCGGCCTCGGACCTGGCGGGCCGCAACGTGATCCGGTTCACCGCGGACGGGAACCACGTCTTCGCGCTGCGGAAGGTGGCGCAACGACTGGAGGTGGCCGGCTGTCCGGTGGACGACCGGGGCAACGACTGGCTGGACACCGGGCCGTTCCTGGACCTGGGGGCCTACCGCCGCACGGGCTGATCCGGCCCGGGCTGATCCGGTGCGGGACGGTCCGGCCCGGCCGCGGCGCACCACCGCGGCCGGGCCGTCGCCGACCGGTGCCGACCGCCGTCGGCCGCCGCCGACCGGTGCCGTCACCAGTGGTGCCACCTGCCACCGTTGCCGTCACCGGCCGGCCAGGCCCTCGGCCATGCTGCGCAGGAACGCCCGCACCTCCGGCACGGAGACGTTCGCCAGGTCCGCCGGCCGCAGGACGACCCGCAGCTCCCGGCAGACCGCGCCCTCCCGGGACCGCGCGACGAACGACATCAGGATCAGCCGCAGCAGGCTGTCCTGGTCCAGGTAGTCCATCCTCGCCAGCCCGGACCCCACCAGCGGCATCGCCACGGAGTCGGTCCGGGCCCGCCGGTCGACGGCGTCCCAGAGCCGGTTGAGGCCGAACCAGAGGTCCTCCACCCCGGAGGAGGCCACCAGGTCCCGGCCGAGCCGGCTGTAGGCGGTGGCGAAGACCAGCCGGGGCGGGGTGCCGAGGACGGCCACGGTGCCCAGCGGGTAGCGGTCGAGCTTGCCGAGCGGCTTGTCCGCCCTGAGCTCGCGGGACCGCGGGGCGACCGGGGCCAGGGCGGTGGCGAGTTCGGCGTCCAGCCGGTCGAGGTCCCCGTCGTAGCGCCGCCGCAGCAACTGGGCCTGCACGCTGTCCTGGTGGATCAGCCGCCCGTCCTCCGGAGCGGTGTCGAAGGTGTCGCAGAAGCCGACCACGAGATGGCCCGGAGCGGCGAAGAGGTCACCGGCCTCCACCACCACCGTGGTGTCGGGCCGCCGGAACTCCTGCCGCACCACGGGGACCGGCCGGCTCAGGTACGCGCCCCAGAGCACGCAGGCCCCGGCCGAGCCCGCGGTCACCCAGCCGGGCGAGGGCAGCCCGTGGGGGAACAGCGGTGCGGCGAGCTGGCCCGCCACCGCCAGCCCGCCGAAGGCGGTCGCGGTGTGGCGCAGGAACGCGGACGCGGTGCGCCGGGACACCCGGCCGGTGCCCGGCAGTCGGCGGATCATACGACACGCCGATCATCAACCTGCCTGCCGGGCACGGTGGTTGCTATCCTGCTCGGTGCTTCGAGGGCGGCCGCTCCCGGCCGGGGCCGAGGCAGGTGGGGGTTCCGATGACGGGTGTCCGGGTGAGTGTGCTGGGGCCGGTGCGGGTGGAGTCCGACGGGGTGCCGGTCCGGCTCACCCCGCTGACCAGACGGCTGCTGGTCCGGCTGGTGGCGGCCGACGGCGAGGCGGTGCCGGTCTCCCGGCTGCGCCGGGACGTCTGGGGCCGGCGGGCCGACCTCCCGGGGCAGGGCGCGCGGGGCCGCAACGAGGTGCACAAGAGGGTGGTCGAGCTGCGGCGCGCGTTCGGCGCGGGCGACCCGGTGTCCGGCGCGCGGCTCCTGCGCACCGAGCAGCTGTCGACCGCGCGCGGCTCGGAAACCGCCTACCGGCTCGGCCTCGCGTCCGCGGAGCTCGACTGCGCCCGCTTCACCGAGCTGGTGAACGAGTCCTTCCGGGTCGGACCGGCGATGGCCGCCTGGCACCTGGAGGAGGCGCTGGGCCTGGTCCGGGGCAGACCGCTGGCCGAGGCCGCCGGCGAGGAGTTCGCCGAACCGCTGATCCGCCGGCTGACCGGCCTCCAGGACACCGCCCGCCGGGAGCTGATCTCCTGCCGGGTCAGGCTCGGCCGGCCGGAGCTCGCGCTGCCGGTCGCCGAGGCGGCGGTCCGGGAACGCCCGGACGACCCGTCCTGGGTCTCCGAACTCGGCCGGCTGCGGACCAGGCTGCGCGGCCGCTGGGACGACGAGCTGCTGCGTGCCGCCCTGCCCGACCGCGCGGTCGAGGTCGTGGTGGTCTGCGGCGACCTCTTCGACCAGGAGGACGCCAACCTGGTGGCGGGCTTCACCGACACCTTCGACACCGAGATCGACCAGGACGTCGTGATCAGCCGGTCGAGCATCCAGGGGCAGCTCGTGGAACGGCTGTTCGGCGGCCGCAGCGAGCAGCTGGACGCCGAGCTGGAGCGGGCGCTGCGGCCGGTGGCGGTGGTCGAGCGGGAGCGCAGCCGGGACAAGCCCCGCGGGCGCCGGCTGCGCTATCCGATCGGGACGACGGTGGCGGTGCCGCACGGCCGGCGGCAGATCTTCGCGACCGCGTACTCCCGGTTGGGCAACGACATGGTGGCCCGGTCGCGTCCGGAGCACCTCGCGTCGGCCCTGGACCGGCTCTGGGAGGCGGTCGCCCTGCACGGGCGGTACCGCCCGGTCGCGGTGCCGATGCTCGGCTCCGGCCTCGCGCGGATCGTGGACCTCGACCGGGGCCGGCTCGCCAGGATGATCGTGGAGTCCTTCGTCCTGGCCTGCGCGGACGGCACCCCGGTCGCGCCGGAGCTGAGGCTCGTCGTGCACCCGGACGACCTGCGCCGCACGGACCTGCTGGAGCTGGAGCGCTTCCTGCGGGACCCGTACGGGCGGGACTGACGGCCGGGCCGGTACAGCGGCGTTCCGCGGCCCGCGCCTTGGCATGCTGCTCCTCCCGCCGTGGGTGGGCGGGAGCGGACCCTGCCGTCCCCCGTGCGGTCGAGGTCCGCCCCGCCTCCGGTGACAGCACACCAGTCCGGTCGCTTCCGGGGAAAGGCGCCGCCGCTTCCGGTCCGCTTCCGATCGGTGCCCCGCCACCGCTTCCGGTCGTGGGCGGACACGCCAGTGGCGTCGCCCGGGGGCGACGCCACTGGTCCCGGCCTTGCTGTTCAGTTGTTCACCGGTGGATCAGCTGTGCCGTCCCGGGCGGCGGTAGGCGACCAGGCACAGGAGCAGACCGCCGAGGACGGCGAGGCCTCCGAGGGCCGCGATCAGGCCGTCGGCGGCGGAGCTGCCGGTGTCCGGCAGCGGCTCGCCGGTCGGCCGGTGGTGGGTCGGCCGGTGGGTCGGGACCGTGGACGCGGTGGTCGTGGTCGTGGTCGTGGCGGACGGCGAGGACGTCGGGCTCGGCGACGAGGTCGGCGAGGGCGAAGCGGTCGGCGACGGTGAGGACGTCGGGCTGGGCGAGGCGGTGGGCGACGGCGAGGACGTCGGGCTCGGCGACGAGGTCGGCGAGGGCGAGGACGTCGGCGAGGGCGACGGCGACGGGGACGAGGACCGGAGCACGATGCCCATGTCGAGGTCGAGGTAGCGCCGGCCGCCGGAGAGGGTGACGGTCTGGGTCAGGCCGGTGGTGGGGTCGGCGTCGGAGTCCTTGGTGGGGTCGGTGCCGGAGCCGCGGATGGTGACCTTGGCGCCCTGCGGGAGGGTGGTGAGGTCGAACCGCACCTGGTAGGTGCCGTCGGGGAGGTTGTCGAAGAGGTACAGGCCGTTGGCGTCGGTGGTGGTGGTGACGGGTCGGCCGTTGGCGTCGACGACGGGCTGGCCGTTGCCGTCGAGCAGGTCGACCTTGACGCCGGGGACGCCGGTGTCGCCGGGCTTCTGGACGCCGGAGCCGTCCTTGTCGACCCAGACGAAGTCACCGAGCGCGTTGTCGGCCGGTGGCGGGGGCTGGACGATGCCCATGTCGAGGTCGAGGTAGCGCCGGCCGCCGGAGAGGGTGACGGTCTGGGTCAGGCCGGTGGTGGGATCGGCGTCGGAGTCCTTGGTGGGGTCGGTGCCGGAGCCGCGGGTGGTGACCTTGGCGCCCTGCGGCAGCGTGGAGAGGTCGAACCGCACCTGGTAGGTGCCGTCGGGGAGGTTGTCGAAGAGGTACAGGCCGTTGGCGTCGGTGGTGGTGGTGACGGGTCGGCCGTCCTTGTCGCGCACCGGCTGGCCGTTCTCGTCCAGCAGGTCGACCTTGACGCCGGGGACGCCGGTGTCGCCGGGCTTCTGGACGCCGGAGCCGTCCTTGTCGACCCAGACGAAGTCACCGAGCGCGTTGTTCGGCTCGGTGACCCGCTTCACCGCGACGCCGACCTTGGCCGGCTCGGCGGGCAGCAGCTGCCGGCCCTCGTTGTCGGTGGCGGTGAAGGCGAAGCTGTTCCAGGCGTACTCGGTGTCCGGAGCGTCGAACGGGGTGACCATCGGCCAGGTCAGGGTGAAGGACTCCCCGGAGGCCATCGCGCCGGCGCGGTGGACGCGGAACCAGGTCGCCGTCCCCGGGGCGGGGAAGGCGGTGCTCCAGACCGCGTTCGCGTTGCAGCCGGTCCGGTCGACGAGCGCGCTCTCGACACAGGGGTTGGCGTCGGTGGTGTACTCGATCACCACGGTCGGGTCGCTGCTGACGATCGGCTCGCTCAGCGAGGGCGTCCAGGTGCTGCCGCGCTGCGCGTCCTGGGTGAGCACGTAGTTGTCGCCGGGGGTGGGCAGCTTGTCGTAGGCGATGAAGTCGGTGACCGGGTCCGGCGAGTCGTTGCGGACGGTCATCCGGTAGGAGATGTGGCCGCCGGGGGTGGCGGTGCCGATGCTCAGGTAGTCGGAGTCGAGGTCGCCCTTCACCTCCTTGAACGAGCGCAGCACGCTGGGCACGTCCACCTGGATCTTGGAGGAGGCGTGGCAGAGCAGCTCGCTGGTGTTGCCGTTGCCGTTGAGGTCGAGCACGTCCGGGGTGCTGCCGCTGTCGGAGCCGGAGAACATGCAGGCGACCGGGTCGGTCGGCTGGTCGACGGTGACGTAGACGTCGTTGGTCAGTTCACCGGAGCGGATGCTGCTGGCGACCTGGACGTCGAAGAGCATCCGGTAGGCCAGCGGGTCGTGCAGGTACGTGGAGTCGGGCGCGCCGGCCGGCCACTGCATCCTCAGCAGCTGGCGCCCGTCGGGGCCCGGGGTGACGGTGATCGACTCGGGGGCCTTGGCGTCCGGGTAGTTCGGGTCCGGCCGGGCGGAGCCGTCGATGTAGACGACGCCGGGCGGCAGCAGGTCGAGCAGGACGAGCGGGCGGTCCAGGTCGCGGGCGCTGCGGTTGTAGGGGATGACCTGGAAGGTGGCCTTGCCGCCGGGGGCGGACAGCTCGCCGGCGACGGTGGTCTTGGCCGCGCCGAGGTTGGTGGCCTGAGTGATCGTGGTGCTGGCGCAGGCGTTGGCGTCGGCGTTGTTGGTGCCGTCGGTCGCGGAGGTGTCGACGCAGTTGGTCAGCGGGACGGGGGCGGCGCGCCCGTCGTGGCCGGGGGTGGCGACCTGGGTGACCAGCTGCACCGCGTTGCCGGGGCTCCAGCCGGTGGGGATGGGCCCGTTCCAGGTGAACCGGAGGCCGTCGAGCCAGCGGCCGGCGGGGATGCCGAGGACGTCGTCGGCCGGGTCGCCGGCGCCCTCGGCGAAGGTGACCCGGCGGTTGGCGGCGCCGTTGAAGGGGCTGCCGGGGCTGAAGGTCAGCCAGGTCGGGTCACCGTTGAGCCGGTACTGGAGGGTGAGCTGGATGCTGGTGGGGTTCCACGGCTCCAGCTGGAGGGACTGGGGGTAGATCCAGTTGTAGAGGCCGTCGGTGGTGCCGGTACCGGGGTCGGTGATGGTCAGGCTGGTGGCCGGGCCGGAGGTGTTGGTGGCCGACAGGCTGAAGCTGTTGAGGTCGCCGGAGACGACGGTGTCGCGCCACACCTTGCTGGCGGTGACGTCCACACCGGTGGCCGGGGGCTGGAACTGGCCGGTGGTGGTGGAGGCGGAGTCCAGCGTGGTCTCGGGGTCGGTGCCGAGCGGGTCGCCCAGCAGGTCCACGTTGTTGGTGGAGGTGGTGCCGCTGGGGAAGTCGCTCTCCGGGTAGTACACGACCAGGACACCCGGCTGGCGGCAGCCGCCGCGGCCGTTGCCGGACACGAACGGGCCGATGTCGTAGCCCCAGGTGTTGGGACCGGGGGCCACCTGGGTCCAGCCCGGCGAGCGGCCGGTGTCCACCACCGCGCCCGGCGGCAGGGTGTCGAACAGACGGCTGCTGTCCAGGTCGACGTTGGGCACGTTGTCGGTGGCGCAGGGGCTGAACTGGTAGGTGACGGTGCGCCCGTCCTGGCTGCTGGTCTGGATGCCCTTGGTCACCGTGTACTGCGGCTGGACCTCGGCCCTGGTGTTGGCGCTCGCGTTCTGCGAGGTCTCACCGGTGGCACTCATGGTGGCCGAGTTGGTGGAGGTGGCGCCGTTGGGGGTGGTGAAGTTGGGGTACTTCATGACCACCGTGATGGTGGCGGTGGTGCCGGGGCTGAGGTTCTGCAGCTTGATGTCCATCGTGCCGCCCGTCGCGCCCGTCGCGGGCACGGTGGAGCCGGCCTGGTCGACCGAGGAGGGGTCGGGGGTCCAGCCGACGAACTGCATGTTCGACGGCAGGGTGTCGAGGATGTGTCCGCCGGTGCATTCGTTGATCGAGCACGTGTACCGGAGGGTGTAGGTGACGTTCTCCCCCGGGGAGGCGGTCGCCTTGTCCACGCTCTTGGTGAAGGAGATGGCGGCCTGCGCCGGTGGGGCGATCAGGCCGCTGCCCAGGAGGGTTCCTCCTAGGAGGGCGAGAACCGAGGCGATCCGCCCGGTCCGGAAGGGAATACGCATACCGGACAGTTGATCCGACCGTTCGTCACACGCCCGGGCGACGCGAGGGCGGGTGACGGCGTTTCACCTTGTCAGACGAGCGTCAAATCCCATCCTCGGAGTCCGTCGCTCCCGGGGCCGGGACCGGGGCCGGGGCCGGGTTCGCGCCGGTGTGGAGGACGTCGCGGGCCTGTTCGGCGGAGCGGCTGATGCTCTCGCCGACGAAGTCCATGAACCGCGCGATGTTCTCCAGACGAACGGCCGCCGGGGTGCCGGTGCCGAGCACGCCGACGCCCTCCCGGGCGGTCTCGGCGAACCGGGCGTGGGCCTGGGCGGCGGCGATCATCGACTGGTACCAGACGTCGCCGTCGACGACGTAGCGCTCGCGGCGGCGCTCGTCGCGTTCGCGCCGGACCAGGCCGTGGGCCTCCAGGAACGCGATCGCCTTGGAGACGGACGCCGGGCTCACCTGGAGCCGCCGGACGAGTTCGGCCGCGGTGACGCTCCCCTCGTCGGTGGTGAACAAGCAGGTCAGGACCCTGGCCATCATCCTGGGCAGGCCCTGCTGCATCACCAGGGCGGTGAACACCTCCTCGTACGCGCGCACGGCCTCCGGGTCGCGCCCGTGCGCGGCCGGCTCGGGCGGCTGCGGTCCGCGGGGGGCGGCCTGCCGGCTCCGGTGGGCGCGGCGCTCGGTGGCGCGGTGGGCCGCGTCGGCGCGGTAGGCGGCGGGGCCGCCGTTGCGCATCACCTCGCGGGTGACCGTCGAGGTGGGGCGGTCGAGGCGCCTGGCGATCTCCGCGTAGGCGAGCCCGTCGGCCACCCCGAGTGCGATCTGCTGGCGTTCCTGCTGGGTGAGTCGGCCTCCCGGCACCTCGGTCTCCCTTCGTGCGGCCCGGACCTCCGCAGCATAGCGTTCATACACCGTCAATGCAACGATCGATCGCGTCGACGTTGCATTGAAAGAGGATTCGTTGCAACGATATTCGACATCTAGCCTGCAATTATGGCTGTTCTTCGCAACGAAGCTATTGATGAATATGCGAATGCAACGTAGCGTTCGTGGTGTCGGAAAGCAGCAGGAGCACCACGAGCAACAGGAGAGCAGCAACATGGAGAAGTTCGCCACCACCGCCCCGGTCACCGCTGTCGTCGGCCTGCCGGCCGGCCGGGTCCAGGTGATCGCCGCCGACCGGGCCGACGTCACCGTCGAGGTGCGGCCCGCCGAGTCCGGCCGCGCCCGCGACATCCGCACCGCCGAGCAGGCCGTCGTCGGTTTCCGGGACGGCGTCCTGCGGGTCGACACCGTTCCCGGCGGCCGGCTGGTCGGTGCCGGTGCCGTGGAGATCACCCTCCAGGTGCCCGTCGGCTCCCGGATCGAGGTGGCCTCCGAGAGCACCGAGCTCCGGGCCGTCGGCCGTCTCGGTGACGTCGTCGTGCAGGGTGCCTACCGCCGGATCAAGGTCGACGAGGCCGACAGCGTGCGGCTGACCGCGGTCGACGGCGACGTCGAGGTCGGCCGGCTCAACGGCCCGGCCGACATCAGCACCTCCCGGGGCTCCGTCCGGATCGCCGAGGCGCTTCGCGGCGCGGTGGTGCTCCGCACCGAGTCCGGCGACATCGAGGTGGCCGCCGCGGCCGGGGTCTCCGCGGCCCTGGACGCCGGTACCGGGCACGGCCGGATCAGCAACAGCCTGCGCAACGACGGCGCCGCGGTCCTCGACATCCGCGCCACCACCTCCTACGGCGACATCGCCGCCCGGAGCCTGTGAGCGGCCCGGGTGCGACCGGCCGGGCCGCCCGGGCAGCCCGGGTGCGACCGCTCCGGGTCCGCGGTGCCCGTGCGCGCGGTGCCCGGGTCCGCGCGGGAGCCGGGTGCCGCCCGCGGCACCCCACCCGCCCCCCGGCGGGCGGGGCGGGTCAGGACGCGGCCGGTGCGCCGGCCGGCACGAGCCGGCCGGCGGCGAGGGTCAGCACCTCGTCGACGGCGTCCAGGGCGGCGTGGTCGTGGGTCACCAGCAGGGTGGTCCGGCCGCGGGTCGCGTCGAGCACGTCGGCGAGGACGGCGGCGGCGGTGTCCGGGTCGAGGCCCTCGGTCGGCTCGTCCAGGACCAGCACCGGCGGGTCCGCGAGCAGGGCGCGCGCCAGCAGCAGCCGTCGGCGCTGACCGCCGGAGACGGTGGCGCCGTCCCCGCCGAGCACCGTCTCCCAGCCCTCGGGGAGGGAGTCGATCCAGTCGAGCAGCCGGGCCCGGCGGGCCGCGTCGCGGAGCTCCTCGTCGGTGGCCTCGGGGCGGGCCAGCCGCAGATTGGCCCGGACGGTGGTGTGGAAGACATGGGCGTCCTGGGTCATGCCGGTGATCGCCCGGCGGACGTCGGCACCCGCGCAGTCCCGCAGTTCCCGCCCGCCGATCCGGATGCTGCCGCCCTCGTACGGGAGGAACCGCATCAGCGCCGCGATCAGGGTGGACTTGCCGGAGCCGCTGGCGCCGACCAGCGCGACCCGGCGGCCGGGCGGCAGCCGCAGGCTCACCCCGTCCAGGACGGCCGGGCCGTCCGGGCGGTGGCGCACCCGCAGGCCGGTGATCTCCACGCCGAGCGGGCCGTCGAGGGGGAGCGGGGCCGGATCGGCCGGATCGGTGACCGGGGCCGGGGTGTCCATCAGGTCGGCGAGGCGGCGGGCGGAGGCCCAGACGTCGGCCAGCCGGCGGGCCGCGGCGGGCAGTCCGGCGAGGGCGTCGAAGGAGACCAGGGCGAGCACCGCGAGGACGGTGAGCTGTACGGCCGGCAGCCGGCCGTCGGCGTGCGCGCGCAGGCCGAGCCAGGTGACCCCGACCGTGGCCGCCGCCTGGAGCAGCAGGACCACGGCGGAGGCGAGCGAGGTGGTGAGCGCCCGGCGCTCCTCCAGGTCGGCGATCCGGGCGGTGGCCGCCGCGGTCCGGGCGTGGGCGCGGCCCCGGGCACCGTACGCGGCGAGGTCGGCCGCACCCCGGGTCAGGTCGACGGTGAGCGCGGCGAGTTCGGCGCGCGCGGCCTTCTCGGCGCGACCGTCCCGGCGGGACAGCGCGAGCACCAGGGCGGGCACCACGAGTGCGGCGAGGGCGAGCAGCAGGGCGAGCAGCAGCCCGGCCGGCGGAAGCAGCACCAGCGCGGTACCGGCGGCGGCCGCGGCGACCAGGACGGCGGCGGTGACCGGGATCAGCACCCGCAGCAGCAGGTCCTGCGCGGCGTCGACGTCGTCGACCAGCCGGGTCAGCAGGTCGCCGCCGCGGAAGGCGGGGGTGCCGGCCGGGGCGAGCGGGACGAGCGCCTCGTACACCCGGGCGCGGAAGTCGGCGACGGCGCGCAGCACGCCGTCGTGCCCGAGCAGGCGGTCGGCGTAGCGCAGGGTGCCCCGGCCGAGGGCGAGGGCGCGGACGGCGACGATCGCGACGGCGACGGCGGCGATCGGAGGCTGTTCGGCGGCGCGGGTGATCAGCCAGGCGGCGGTGGCCATCAGCGCGGCGCCGCTGAGTTCGCTGCCGGCGGCGGCCAGCACGGCGGGCAGCAGCCGGCGCCAGTGCGGCAGCAGCAGGCTCAGCAGCCGGAGGGTGGGGTGGGAGCCGCTGGCGGCGCGGTCGGGCATCGGAGCTCCGGGGGCGAGCGGTCGGGGCGCGGGGGCGGCGCCCGGGGGGAGGGCGGCCGCGGCGGCCGGGCGGGTCATGAGCGGACCAGCCCGGTGAGGTCGGCGGCAGCCGGGCGGGCGGGGGAAGGTTCGACCGTGCCGGCCCGGACGGTGAGGATCCGGTCGGCGTGCGGCAGCAGGCCGGTCCGGTGGGCGACCACGATCGCGGTGCGCCCGCGCATCAGCTCGGCGGTGGCCCGGGTGACGGCGGCCTCGCTCTCCGGGTCGAGGTGGGCGGTGGGCTCGTCGAGCAGCAGGACCGGCGCGTCCTTGAGGAAGGCGCGGGCCAGGGCGGTGCGCTGGCGCTGGCCGGCGGAGAGTCCGGCGCCGTGCTCGCCGAGGACGGTGTCGTACCCCTGCGGCAGTGCCGCTATGAAGCCGTCGGCGCAGGCGGCCCGGGCGGCGGCCCGGACCTCGGCGTCGGTGGCGTCCGGGCGGCCGAGGCGGATGTTGTCGGCGACGGAGGTGGCGAACAGGTGCGGGCGCTGCGGGACCCACGCCACCTGGGACAGCCAGGCGTCGGGGTCGAGGGCGGCGAGGTCGGTGCCGTCGACCAGGACCCGGCCGGTGCCGGGGGCGACGAAGCCGAGCAGCAGGGCGAGCAGGGTGGACTTGCCGGCGCCGCTGGGGCCGACCAGGGCCAGGTGCTCGCCGGGGTGGACGGTGAGCGAGACGTCGGCGAGGGCGGGGGCGGAGCGGTCGGGGTGGTGGACGGTGACGCCGTCGAGGACCAGTCGTGCGGTGCGGGCCTCGGGCACGGGGGTCGGGGGCCCGGTCCGGGCCTCGACCAGGAGCCGGGCGGTCGGCCCGCCGGCGGGGCCCGTGTCGTCCGTGTCACCCGTGCCGCCGGCGTCGTCAGCGTCGTCCAGGAGCGTGAACACCCGCTCGGTCACCGCGATGCCCTCGGCGCTGTCGTGGAAGGCCGCGCCCGCCGCGCGCAGCGGCAGGTAGGCCTCCGGCGCGAGGAAGAGCACGACCAGGGCGGTGCGCAGGTCGAGCGTGCCGTCCAGCAGGCGCAGGCCGACCGGGACGGCGACCAGCGCCACCGACAGGGTGGCCACCGTCTCCAGCACGAGGGAGGAGAGGAAGGCGACCCGCAGGGTGCGCATGGTGGCCCGCCGGTGCGCGTCGGCCATCTCCCGCACCACCCGGGTCTGGTGCCGCTCGCGGCCGAACGCGCGCAGGGTGGGCAGCCCGGCGACGACGTCCAGGAAGTGGCCGCCCAGCCGGGCCAGCAGCCGCCACTGCCGGGCGGTGCGCTGCGCGGTGTGCAGGCCGACGAGCGCGCCGAACACCGGGATCAGCGGAAGGGTGATCACCACGATGAGCGCGGAGGTCCAGTCGGCGAGGCCGAGCCGGACGACCACCACCAGCGGGACGACGGCGGTGGCGGCCATGGTGGGCAGGTAGCCGGTGAGGTAGGGGTCCAGGGCGTCGAGGCCGCGGGTGAGCAGGGTGGCGGTCTCGCCGTGCCGACCGGCGGCCAGCCGCCGGGGGCCGGTGTCCCGCAGGTGGGCGGTGAGGCGGTCGCGCAGGTCCCGCTTGGTCGCGGCGGCGGCCCGCTGGGCGAGGGCGCCCCGGGCCCAGGCCAGCAGGGCGCGCAGGGCGAGGACGGTGCCGAGCGCGACCAGCGGCCCGGTCCACCGGCCGCGTCCGGCGAAGCCGTCGGCGAGCAGGCCGGCCAGCAGTTCGGCCTGGCCGAGCACCAGTCCGGCGCCCAGCAGGGCGAGGACGGTGGACATGGTCAAGTGGCGCCGGAGCGCCGGGATCTCGCGCCGCAGACGGCGTTCGGCCGGCTTCATCCCGTGGTCCCTCCGTGGTCCGCCAGGCGGTCGGACGCCGCCGGCCGGCAGCCGCGGTGGGCTGCCGGCCGACGGCGGTCGGTCAGAAGTAGCTGGGGTGCCGCCGGCCGGTGCGGCCGCGGAACGCCCACCAGCTCCAGCCCTGGTAGAGCAGGATCAGCGGGACGACCACCACGCCGAACCCGATCAGCACCTTGAGCGTGGCGCCGTCGGCGACCGCGTCGTCGACGGTGATGCCGCCACCGGCGGAGGCCGACAGCAGGTAGGGGTACTGGCCGGCCCCGATCAGCAGCACCGGCAGCGCGGTGGCCAGGCAGGTGGCGGTGAAGGCGAGCGTGTCGCGGCCCCGGCCGAGGTACCACCACCCGGCCGCGAGGGCGGCCACGATCAGGGCGAACAGGACCACCGAGGTCCCCGTCCTGGTCATCGAGGCACCGGCCCCGAACAGCGAGAGCAGCAGCGCCAGGGCTCCGGCGGCGCCCGCCGCGGCGAGCAGGGTGGCACCCGTCCGCCGGGCGGCGACGGCCGTTGCGGGCTCCGAGCGGAGCGCGACGAAGGCCGCGCCGTGCCCGGCGAAGAGCAGGGCGGTGGCCACCCCGCAGGTCAGCGCGAACGGTCCGAACACCTCGCCGGCGCCGACGTGGAAGGAACCGTCGGCCCGGCGCGGCACGCCGTGCAGCAGCAGGCCGACCACGATGCCCCAGCACACGGCGGGCAGCGCGCCGCCGAGCACCACCAGGGCGTTCCACACCCTGGCCGCCCGCGGGCCGCGGGAGCGGCCGCGCAGCTGGATCGCGGCGTTCCCGAGCACCAGGCCGGCCAGGATCGCCACGATCAGCGGGTAGAGGCCGGACAGCAGGCTGCCCTCCAGGTGCGGGAACGCGCCGAACATCACGCCGGCGAAGGCGACCAGCCAGACCTCGTTGCCGAGGAAGAACGGCGCGATCGCGTCGAGTGCGGCGTTCCGCCGGTCGTCCGGGCCGGTGCCGGTGCCGGATCCGGATCCTGCACCGGCCCGTGCTCCGGCGGCCGGTCCGGCCGCCGGCCGGGGTCCCGCGTCGGCGGAACCGAGGAACGGGGACAGCATCTGGGCGCCGTAGTCGTAGCCGCCCAGTACGAAGTAGCCGGCGAGCAGCAGGCCGAGGAGGGCCAGCCAGAGGGTCTCCAGGCTCATGTAGCCCAACCTTCCGTCACATCAGAGGAGTTCGTCGCGGTGCGGGAGCGGTCGGCCCGCTCAGAAGGCCGGGACCGGCTGCTTCTCGCCGGCGCCGCCCGCACCGGGCAGCTCGTCCGGGAGCGGGTCGCCGGCGCCGAGCTGGGCGCCGGCCGGGCCGCGGCGGGCGAAGCGGGTGATCAGCGTCCAGTTGGTCACCGCGAGGGCGAGGAAGATGGCGACGAACACCGTGCAGGACACGGCCAGGGCGCCCGTGCTCACGTTCGAGACGGCGTCGTCGACGGTCAACTGGCCGTAGACGAGCCACGGCTGGCGGCCGATCTCGCGCACCACCCAGCCGCCGACGGAGGCGATGAAGGGCAGCGGGACGATCGCGGTCATCAGGTAGGCGAGCCAGCGCTTGCGCACCAGCAGGTCCTTCAGCAGCAGGAAGACGGCGATGAAGGTGATGGTCGAGACCGTGTTGCCGAGGATGGTCATCAGGTCCATCGAGTTCTTCACCCAGGCCGTCCAGGGCAGGTAGTCCCCGGGGCCGTGCGCGGCGACCTCCTGGGCCTGCGCCGCGGCGAGGTCGCCGCCGTTCAGGATCGCGGCCTTGACCGGCTGGGTCTTCTCGATGACCGGGACCTGGAGGTTGCCCACGATGATGACGAAGAAGGAGGAGAGCATGCTCACCCAGACGCCCAGGCGCAGCGAACTCCGGAACAGCTCGGTCTCCTCGGTGCCCTTGGCGAAGTGCCAGGCGCTGATGCCGGCCACGAAGATGCCGCCGGTGGTGAGCGCGGCGAGCGCGATGTGGGCGAGGGCCACCTGGGCGTTGGCGTTGGTGACCAGGGCCCAGAAGTCGGTCAGGTAGGCGACGCCGTCGCGCACCTCGTAGCCCACCGGGTGCTGGAGGAAGCCGTTGGCGACCAGGATCCAGAACGCCGAGAGGTAGGCGGTCAGCGCGACCAGCCAGATCAGCGCGACATGGATGCCGCGCCGCATCCGGCCCCAGCCGAAGATCCACATGCCGAGGAAGGTGGACTCGGCGAAGAAGGCGATCAGGGTCTCCAGTGCCAGTGGCGCGCCGAAGACGTTGCCCGCGAACTTGCTCAGGCCGCTCCAGCTGAGTCCGAACTGGAACTCCATGACGAGGCCGGTCACGATGCCGACCGCGTAGTTGATGACGTAGAGCTGGCCCCAGAAGCGAGTCATGCGCTCCCGGACCGCGCGTTTGGCGAGGTCGCGGGTGTACGCGGCCCGGGTGTGCATGATCGCCACGATGGGGACCAGCCCCATGGTGAGGATGACGAACAGCCAGTGCACGCTGGTGGTGGCCGCGAACTGGAGTCGGGCCAGATCCGCAGCGCTCATGATGCGACCTTCCTGGGGGGCGGTTGGCCTCCGGGTCGGCGGACGGATGAGGAAGTCGGGGAGGCGGACGCGGGAAGCGGACGCGGGGAAGGAAGGGTTCCCCGCTCGCGTGTGCAGGTGGCGGGCATCTCTGCCCGCCACCTGCGCGACGAACCCCGCCGATGACGTTAGGCGAGGGTTGCTTATGCCTTCCAAGACCGGTTTTGCTATGTACGCATAGCTCGCCGGACATGAGCAGAGGTGAACCGTGGATTTGCTGCAACTCCGCTACTTCCAGGCCGTCGCCCGTTTCGAGCACATCAGCCGGGCCGCCGAGGAGCTGAGCGTCGCCCAGCCCTCGCTCAGCCGCACCATCGCCCGGCTGGAGGCCGAGCTGGGTTCGCCGCTCTTCGACCGGCAGGGCCGGCGGATCCGGCTCAACCAGTACGGCGTGGTGTTCCTGCGGCACGTCGACCGGGCGCTGAGCGAGCTCGACGACGGGCGCCGGGCGCTGCGCGAGGCCCGGGAGACCGGGCTCGGCCGGGTCGGCGTCGCCTCCGAGACGCTGCTGACCGTCGCCCATCTGATGGGCAGCTTCCGGGCCGCCTTCCCCGGGGCCGAGGTGCGGCTCTTCCAGTCGAACGTCGAGGAGATGGACCGCCAACTGCGCGCCGGTGAGGTGGACTTCTGCGTGGCCTCGCAGCCGCTGACCGCCGCCAACCTGGACTCCGTCGAGCTGCTCCGGGAGGAGGTGCTGCTGGCCGTCCCGCGCGGGCACTGGCTGGACGGCCGGGAGAGCGTGACGATCGCCGAGATCGCCGACGAGCCGTTCGTCACCACCCGGCGGGGGAACTGGCAACGCGCGCTGCTGGAGCGGCTGTTCGCCACCGAGGGGCTCACCCCGCGGCTGTCCTGCGAGGGCGACGAGCCGGGGGCCAGCCAGGACATGATCAGCACCGGGCTGGGCATCGGCCTGATCCCGGCGATGTCCCGGCTGGCGGGCACCGACTCGCACGTCCCGGTGGCCTGGGTGCACGTGGCCGCGCCGAACTGCTACCGGGTGCTCACGCTGGTCTGGAACCGGGACGCCTACCAGTCCGAGGCGGCCCGCCGGTTCCGCGAATTCACCGTCAGCAGGCCGCTCATGACGCACCGTCGGCCGGATCCGAGGACCGGCCGGGAGTCGGTCTGAGCCCCGCCGGCGCCCCGAAGATCGATCCTGGCGTGCCCCGGACTCCTTTGCTACGCTCAAAAGCGCTGCCGTGTCCTGGCCGAGGGCTTCGCGTGTCCGAATGGCCGGTATGAGATGGCGGGTTGGCAGGATCGACGTTTCCTGCGGCAACCACCGGCGGCGCCGTCCTTCCTCCATTCACCCACTTGACCGGTGCCGTGTGTCGGCGTGCCCCCGTGCGCGCGCCCGGGCGCCATCGAGGAGTTCCGTCATGCCCAAGATCACGTATGTCGCCGTGGACGCGGCCGAGCGCACGATCGACGTCCAGACCGGTACCAGCGTCATGCGCGGGGCCGTCTTCAACGACATCGACGGCATCGTCGCCCAGTGCGGCGGGAATCTGCAGTGCGCCACCTGCCACGTCTACGTCGACGAGTCGACGCTCGACAAGCCGGAGCCGATCCAGCCGAACGAGAACGAGATGCTGGACTTCACCGCCTGCCCGCGCCGCCCCAACAGCCGCCTCAGCTGCCAGCTCACGGTGACCGAGGCGCTGGACGGCCTGATCGTGCACCTGCCCGAGCGGCAGAAGTGATGGCCGAGGGATCCCACCCCGACTCGGTCGTCGTCGTCGGCGCCGGCCAGGGCGGCTACCAGACGGCGGCCTCGCTGCGTGAGCACGGCTACGGCGGACGGCTCGTCCTCATCGACGCCGAGGACGAACTCCCCTACGAAAAACCACCGCTGTCCAAGGCCTACCTCAAGGGGGAGGCGGACGAGGCGCAGCTCTGGCTGCGTCCGGTCGGCTACTACGCGCGGCAGTCGATCGAACTGGTCGCCGGTTCGGTGACGGCGGTCGACCCGGCCGCCCGCACGGTCCGGCTGGCCGACGGCTCGGTGTACGAGTACGGCCACCTGGTGCTGGCCACCGGGGCGACCCCGCGGACGCTCGCCGTGCCGGGGGCCGGGCTGCGCGGCGTGCACACCCTGCGCACCGCGCAGGACGCCGCCGCCCTGCGCCGCTCGCTCGGGTCGGCCCGGCACGCGGTGGTGGTCGGGGCCGGTTTCATCGGCCTGGAGTTCGCCGCGGCGGCCCGCCGGGCCGGGTGCGAGGTGACCGTGCTCGAGGCCCTCGACCGCCCGCTGGCCAGGGTGGTCTCGGCCCGCACGGCCGAGCACTTCACCCGGCTGCACCGGCGGGAGGGCTCCCGGCTGGTCTTCGGCCAGGGGGTCGCCGCCCTGCACGGCGACGAGCGGGGTGCGGTCGCGGCGGTGGAGCTGGCCGACGGCGCCCGGCTGCCGGCCGACCTGGTGCTGGCGGGGATCGGGGTGATCCCGAGCACCGGTCTCGCGGCCGCTGCCGGGCTGCGGGTGAGCGGCGGCATCGTCGTCGACGCCCGGCTGCTGACCAGCGATCCGCACATCTCGGCGATCGGCGACTGTGCGGCGTTCCCGCAGGTGCGCTCGGGCAACCGGCTGCGGCTGGAGTCCGTGCAGAACGCGGTGGGGCACGCCGAGCTGGTGGCCGCGCGGCTGACCGGCGACAGCCGGGGCTACCGCGAGCTGCCGTGGTTCTGGAGCGACCAGTTCGCGACCACCGTGCAGATCGCCGGCCTGGACGAGGGCCACGACACCGAGGTGGTGCTCGGGGAGGACCCGGACGCGTTCTCGGTGCTGCTGTTCCGGGGCGGTGAGCTGCAGGCGGTGGAGTCGGTGAACCGGCCCACCGACCACCTCGCCTCCCGCCAGCTGCTGGACCGGGGGGTCCCGCTGAATCCGGCCGAGGCCGCCGCCCCCGGTTTCACGCTCCGGGGCCACCTCACGAGCCACCGGGGGGAGCCCGCCGTGCCCGTGGGCTGACCGGACGTCCGGTTGGCCGATACTCGCCGGGCGGGGCCCGGCCGTCGCCGCCGCCGCGCCCGCGCCGCCGCACCGGGGCGCGGGCGCCCGGCAACGGAACAAAGGATTCCGAAAACATTGGCCCCACTGCTTTCAAAAGTGCGGCGGAAGAACAACCGTTTTTTTATCCCCGGACGGTTTTCGGCCATGCCCGGGGCGGGCCCGCCGGGCCCGAACCTTCACAGTTAGTTCATAAGCCGCTGTTGCGGAAACATCTGCCGGTGAGGCAGGATTCAAACAAGATCGCTTGCTTGCTCATTCACTCGTCCGAATAACAAACAGGGGATACCACCGTGCCTGAATCCGTCAGCCCGCAGGGATTCACCGACGAGGCCGAGCTGCGGCGCCTCAACCGGGCCGTCGTCGAGCGGTACATGAAGACCCTCGGCCAGGACCGGCTGCGCCGGCACGAGCTCTTCACCGAGGACGGCGTGGGCGGCCTGTGGACCACCGACACCGGTTCCCCGGTGGCCACGCACGGCCGGGACCGTCTCGGCGAGCACGCCGTCTGGTCGCTCAAGTGCTTCCCGGACTGGGAGTGGTACAACGTCGAGATCTTCGAGACCCAGGACCCGAACCGCTTCTGGGTCGAGTGCGACGGCCGCGGGAAGATCCTCTTCGGTGACTATCCCGAAGGCTGGTACGAGAACCACTTCATCCACTCGTTCGAACTGGAGAACGGGCGGATAACGCTGCAGCGGGAGTTCATGAATCCGTTCCAGCAGCTGCGGGCCCTGGGCATTCCGGTCCCCGAGATCAAGCGGACCGGAATTCCCACCTGAGAAATCAATAAATAGACCGCCGGATCGGAGTACGTCGTGGAAGACGTTATACGGGAGATTCGTATCCGCGGGGCGTTGCAACAACCCGAATGGAGCGACCTACCCCAGGTCAATCGGGTGGGCGAGGCACTGGCCTCTCGCCCTGCCCTGGTCCAGCCGGACGACCTTGCGACCTTGCGAACCCTGCTGGGAAAAGTCGCGCTCGGAGAAGCGCTCGTGCTGCAGTCCGGGGACTGCGCCGAGGATCCGCAGGAATGCACACGTCAACATGTGGCGCGGAAGTCCGCGCTGCTCGACCTGCTCGCGGGGACCCTCGGTCTGCGGACCGGAAAGCCGGTCCTGCGCGCGGGCCGTATCGCGGGGCAGTTCGCCAAGCCCCGTTCCAAGCCCACCGAAGTCATCGACGGGGTCGAACTTCCGGTCTTTCGTGGGCACATGGTGAATGGACCGGAGCCGGACCCGGAGATCCGCCGGCCCGATCCGCTGCGCATCCTCACCGGCTACATGGCGGCCGGTGACATCGTCGAGCACCTCGGCTGGCGCGACCGCGCGGCCGGCCGCGACGTGGTCGAACCCCTCGTGTGGACCAGCCACGAGGCACTGCTGCTCGACTACGAGACGCCGATGCTGCGCGTCGACGACAAGGGGCGGCTGTTCCTCGGCTCCACCCACTGGCCGTGGATCGGCGAGCGCACCCGCCAGGTCGAGGGCGCCCACGTCGCGCTGCTGTCGCAGGTGGCCAACCCGGTGGCGTGCAAGGTCGGCCCCGGCATGGAGCCCGACGAACTGCTCGCGCTGTGCGAGAAGCTCGACCCGTGGCGCGATCCGGGCCGGCTCACGCTCATCGCGCGGATGGGCGCCGAGAACGTGGCGGACCGGCTGCCGAAGCTCGTCGACGCGGTCCGCGGCGCGGGCCACCCCGTGGTCTGGCTCAGCGACCCGGTGCACGGCAACACCGTCACGGCGCCCGGCGGCTACAAGACGCGCCTGGTGGAGACGGTGGCCCTGGAGGTGTCGCGGTTCGTCGAGGCCGTGCGCGGCGCGGGCGGCGTGGCCGGCGGCCTGCACCTGGAGACCACCCCGGACGACGTGACCGAGTGCGCCTCGACCGAGGCCGACCTCGGCTCCGTCGGCGACCGGTACACCTCGTGCTGCGACCCCCGGCTCAACCCGGCCCAGGCCGTCGCCGTGGTGTCGGCCTGGACCGTCTGACCGGTCGGCCGACCCCGCGCCGCACTCCTCGCGGCACATCCTCCGCACCGCTCTGCGCGCCCCACACGCCCGCGCATCAAGCAAAGAACCGGAGCCATGACCGGCATACCCCCGATCCAGTCGTACCCGTTACCGGCCGAGGGCGAACTGCCTCCGGCCACCGTGTCCTGGACCGCCGAGGCGGACCGCGCGGTCCTCCTCGTCCACGACATGCAGCGGTACTTCCTCGAGTCCATCCCCGAGCGCACCAGGAACGAACTCGTCGGCAACGCGGCGCTGTTGCGCGACCGCTGCGCCGACCTGGGCGTCCCGGTCGCCTACACCGCCCAGCCGGGCGGCATGTCCGACGAACAGCGCGGCCTCCTCAAGGACTTCTGGGGACCCGGCATGCGCCCGGCCCCGGAGGACCGCCAGGTGGTCGACGCGCTCGCGCCGGCCCCGCAGGACTGGCTGCTCACCAAATGGCGCTACAGCGCCTTCTTCCGGACCGACCTGCTGGAGCGGATGCGCGACACCCGCCGCGACCAGCTGGTGCTCTGCGGCGTCTACGCCCACGTGGGCGTGCTGGCCACCGCGATCGAGGCCTTCACCAACGACATCCAGGTGTTCTTCGTCGCCGACGCCACGGCGGACTTCTCCGCCGAGTACCACCGGTCCGCGCTGAAGTACGCCGCCGAGCGATGTGCCCGGGTCACCACCGTCAAGGGACTGTTCGGATGACCCGCGACCTGCCCGGTGACCCCGGGCCCGACAGCGGTTCCGACAGTGGTCCCGACCTGCTCGCCGAGGTGCTGGCGGGCCGGCCGGAGGCCTTCGCGCTGCTGCACCGGCCCGGCGCGGCCGGGGGCACCGGCCCGGTGGTGGAGGTGCTGACCGGCTCGGTCGCGCTGCCCGCCACACTGGCCGGGATCCCGCTGCCCGGCGCGGAGGCGGCCGCCGCCGCGGCGCCCGTCGTCGGGGACCGGCACGAGGTGCTCGTGGTGGTCCCCTACCGGCAGCTCGCCGAGCGCGGCTTCGAGGCCGCCGACGACGGGACCCCGCTGGTGGCGATGACCGTCACCGGCCAGCAGCGGCTGCCGCTGGAGCGGGCGCTGGCCCGGATCCCGGACGTGCCGACCCCGCTGGCCGGCGGTGCCTTCGACGTCGACGACGAGGCCTACGGCGAGGTCGTGGGCCGCATCGTCAAGGAGATGATCGGTACCGGCGAGGGCGCGAACTTCGTCATCAAGCGCACCTTCGTCGCCGACATCACCGACTTCGGGCCGCTGAGCGCGCCGGCGCTGTTCCGCCGGCTGCTCGAGCGCGAGAGCGGCGCCTACTGGACCTTCCTGGTGCACACCGGCGAACGGACCCTGGTCGGCGCCTCGCCGGAGCGGCACGTCAGCCTCCGTGACGGCACCGCGGTGATGAACCCGATCAGCGGCACCTACCGCTACCCGCCGTCCGGGCCGACCCTCAGCGGGGTGCTGGAGTTCCTGGCGGACCGCAAGGAGACCGACGAGCTCTACATGGTGCTCGACGAGGAACTCAAGATGATGGCCCGGATCTGCCCGGGCGGCGGCCGGGCGGTGGGTCCCTACCTCAAGGAGATGGCCCGCCTCGCGCACACCGAGTACCTGATCGAGGGCCGGACCGATCGCGACGTGCGGGACATCCTGCGCGAGACGATGTTCGCACCCACCGTGACGGGCAGCCCGGTGGAGAGCGCCTGCCGGATCATCCACCGGTACGAGCCGGGCGGCCGCGGCTACTACAGCGGGGTGGCCGCGCTGATCGGCCGGGACGCGGCGGGGGAGCGGGTGATGGACACCGCGATCCTGATCCGCACCGCGGACATCTCCGAGCAGGGGCGGATCGGCATCGCCGTGGGCTCCACCATCGTGCGGCACTCCGACCCGGCGTCGGAGGCCGCCGAGACCCGGGCCAAGGCGGCCGGGCTGGTCGCCGCGCTCGACGGCGGGGAGCAGCGGCGCTTCGCCGGGCACCCGAGCGTGCTCAGGGCCCTGGCGTCGCGCAACGACTCCATCGCCGACTTCTGGCTCGCCGACGCCGCCTCCCGGGTCTCCGCCCGGCCCGAACTGGCCGGGCGGAGCGTGCTGGTGATCGACGCCGAGGACACCTTCACCTCGATGATCGACCAGGAGCTGCGCTCCCTGGGCCTGCGGGTCACGGTCCGCCGGTTCGACGAGGAGTACGCCTTCGAGGGCCACGACCTGGTCGTGATGGGGCCGGGGCCGGGCGATCCGCAGGAGGCCGCGCATCCCAAGATGCGGCATCTGCGGGGCGCGCTCGACACCCTGCTGGCCGAGCGCCGGCCGTTCCTCGCGGTGTGCCTCAGCCACCAGCTGCTCGGGCTGCGGCTCGGGCTGCCGATCCGGCGCCGCGCCGTGCCCAACCAGGGCGTGCAGAAGGCGGTCGACCTGTTCGGCCGGACCGAGCGGGTCGGGTTCTACAACACCTTCGCGCTGGTCGCCGGTGCGGAGGAGTTCGCCGCCGAGGGTGTCGGCCGGGTCCTGGTCAGCCGGGACCCGGAGAGCGGGGAGGTCCACGCGCTGCGCGGTCCCGGCTTCGCCTCGCTCCAGTTCCACCCCGAGTCGGTCCTGACCAGGGAGGGGCCGCGGATCGTGGCCACCGCCCTGTCCGGGCTGCTCGGCCCGGCGCGGGTCCCCGACCCCGCCTGAGCCGCCCGCCGCCCGGCACCGCCGCCGGGCGGCCGGGCCGCCCCGGACCGCCGGACCGGCGCTCTCCCCCCGTGAGTTCCGGTCCGGCACCCTCTGTCCGAGGCCGCGTCGCGCTCCGGCGCGCGGCCCGGCGCACCGCGCTGTCCGGGCGGGGCACAGCCGTGTGCCCCGCCCGGGGCGCGCCCGCGCGCCCGGCGCCCGAGGTGCGGGAGGTGCGCGCACCCCCGCCGCCGGCCCGCGGCCCGCAGTCCCCATGACGAGAACGAGAGCGGGAGGACCCATGCACAAGTACGTCGTCGTCGACGCGTTCGCGCGCCGGCCCCTCACCGGCAATCCGGTGGCGGTCTTCTTCGGGGCCGACGACCTGTCCGGCGAGCAGATGCAGCGCATCGCCCGGGAGATGAACCTCTCCGAGAGCACCTTCGTCCTCACCCCCAAGCAGGGCGGGGACCACCATGTGCGGATCTTCACCCCGGTCAACGAACTCCCCTTCGCGGGGCACCCGCTGCTCGGCACGGCGATCGCGCTGGGCGGGCACACCGAGGCCGACACGCTGCGGATCGAGACCGCGATGGGCGTCATCCCGTTCGACCTGGAGCGGGTGGACGGTCGGACCGTCGCGACCAGCATGCGCCAGCCGGTGCCGGTCTGGGAGCCGTTCGAGCGGGCCGAGGAACTGCTGTGGGCGCTCGGGGTGAGCTCCTCGACGCTGCCGGTGGAGATCTACCGCAACGGCCCGCGGCACGTCCTGGTCGGCTTCGAGAGCGTCGAGGCGCTGTCCAAGGTGGACCCGGACCACCGCGCGCTGGCCCGGTTCCCGGACATGGCGACCAACTGCATCGCGGGCTCCGGGACCAGCTGGCGCAACCGCATGTTCTCGCCCGCGTACGGGGTCGTGGAGGACGCCGCGACCGGCTCCGCCGCCGGGCCCATCGCCATCCACCTGGCCCGGCACGGCCTGGGCGTCTACGGCCGGCGCATCGAGATCACCCAGGGCGTCGAGATCGGCCGCCCTTCGCCGATGGGCGCGCTGGTGCACGGCGAGGGCGACCGCGTCGACAGCGTCGAGGTCTCGGGCCACGGTGTCGTCACCATCGAAGGAGTGCTGCATGTCTGACCAGTCCGTCCGGTCCGTCCAGTCCGTCCGGTCCGGTGGGTCCGGCGGGTCCCAGCCGGCCGCCCTGCCGGCCGCCCAGCCCGACCGGAAGCGGTCCGAGTCGCTGACCGGGACCGTCGCGCTCGAGTTCCCCGAGTTCCGCACCCCGCCGGCCGAGCCGATGGGCCTGCTGAACTCCTGGCTGGCGGCCGCGGCCGAGCACGGCGTGCGGGAGCCCCGCGCGCTCGCGCTGGCCACCGCCGACGCCCGGGGCCGCAGCTCGTCCCGGATCCTGGTGATCAACCGGATCACCGAGGCCGGGCTCGTCTTCGCCACCCACGCCGACAGCCAGAAGGGCCGGGAGCTGGCGGAGAACCCCTGGGCGTCCGGTGTCCTGTACTGGCGCGAGACCAGCCAGCAGATCGTGCTGGCCGGCCCGGTGCGGCGGCTGCCCGACGCCACGGCGGAGGAACTGTGGGCGGCCAGGGCGGTGTTCACCCACCCGATGACCACGGTGTCCCGGCAGAGCCGCCCGGTGGAGGACCTCGAGCACTTCGAGGAACTGCGGGCGAAGGCGCTGGAACTGGGCCGGCCGCGGCAGCCGCTGCCCCGCCCCGCGTCCTACGTGGCCTTCGAACTCGTGCCCGACGCCCTGGAGTTCTGGGCCGACGGCACCGACCGGCTGCACGAGCGGCTGCGCTACGACCGCACCGCCGACGGCTGGGGGATCAGCCGGCTCCAGCCCTGACCCCCCGCGCGGCCCGCCGCGCACCCCGACCGGCCCCCGACCGGCCCCGACTCCCGAGGAGATGTCATGACCTCGCCACAGATCTTCACCGACCACCACGACCTGCGCGCCCGCAACCGCCGGGCCGTCGAGCAGTACCTGGAGACCGGCCCGGAGGCCCGGCTGCGCCGCTACACCCTCTACACCGAGGACGGCACCGCCGCGCTCTTCTACACCGACATCGGCCGGCCGATCGTCGTCACCGGCCGGGAGAAGCTCAAGCGGCACAACGAGCTCTCGCTCGAAGTCCTGCCCGACTGGCGGTGGTTCGACGTCCACGTGTACGAGACCCAGGATCCGGGCCAGGTCATGGTCGAGTGCGACGGCGAGGGCACCATCCGCTTCCCCGGCTACCCCGAGGGCCACTACCGCAACCACTTCATCCACGGATTCACGCTCCGGGACGGCCTCATCGCCGCCAGCCGCGAGTACACCAACCCGATCGAGCACATGAAGTCGCTCGGCATCGAGACCCCGCACATCAGGCGGGACTGGATTCCCACCGACTGACCCGTCGGGCAGGGAGTCCGGGGGCCGGACGCGCGCACGAAGGAGATTCGATGGAGTTCCACTCGTGTCCCAGGAACCACGGACGGGAGGTTCCCGCGGCCGCGGGGTCCGTCCTCTGCGGCCCGTGCATCAGGCAGTTGGAACACACCCTGCGGGCCCTCCCGGAGCTGCACCGGGAGTGCCTGCACCACATCCAGACCGAGCCCCGGCGGCGCAACCCGACCCGGGTCTCCGGGAGCCGTCGCCGGGACCGGCTGAACCTGTCCGCGATCGACGCCCGCAACAACATCGTGGCGATCCTGGAGTCCTGGTCGCGGTTCGCCGCCGAGCGGCTCGGCACCACCGCGGTGCTCCGCTCGGTGCCGCACCTGACCCGGTTCCTCGGCCGCCACCTGGACTGGCTCACCGCACAGCCGCCGGCCGCCGACTTCGCCGACGAGATCGAGGACCTGCGGCTCGAACTGCTCGACGCGATCGACCCCGAGGCCGGCGACCGCGCGGTGCCCACCCGGGCCTGCGTGGTGGACGGCTGCCCCGGGACGATCGACGCCTCACCGCAGCACCACAACGGGGGACGGACCAGCGTCGGCTGCTCGTCCGGACATTCATGGGGGATTCGCGAATGGCTCACGCTACGGCACCTCTTGGACCAACGGCGGACGGCGGCCGTCTGAGCCGGCCGCCCAGACACCGGCTCGTGCCGACGAACGTGGCCGCGCTCGCCGCGGGCGTCTCGGAGGCGACCATCCGCAAATGGGTCAGCCGCGGCAAGATCACCCGCTACGGCACACCGGGCCGCTCGGAGTTCGACATCCAGGAACTCACCGAGATCGCCCTGCGCCGCCGGTCCTGACCGGCCACCGGGTGCCGAACCGGCGCGACGACCCCGCGGATCCATTGCCGGGCGGGCGGGAACACCGCCCGTCAACGGATCCGCGGGTGCTCCGGGACCGGCCGCGCACGGCGGCCGGGGCGCCCGGCCGGGGGCCGGGGACTCTCCGCGGAGAGTCCCCGGCCCCTTCGCCGTCAGCGCTTCTGGTAGATCCGCTTGTGCCCGCCGATGCCCGCCAGCCGGAACGGCCCGGTGGTCCCGGCCGGGGTCGGGTGGTCGCCGCCGTCGGTCGGGAAGCCCCACTCGTGCAGCTCGCGGTAGCGGTCGTAGCCGATCGGCCGCCGGCGCTCGACCGCCTCCCGGTGCGCCTCCGTCCGCAGGTGCTCCCGGTAGCCGGGCACCACCGTCCCGGCGAAGAACTCCGCGACGCTGCCCGAGCCGTAGCTGAGGAAGCCCACCGCCTGCCCGTCGAGGTCCTCCGCCCCGTCGAGCAGCGCGGCCAGGCCCAGGTACACCGACGCGGTGTAGCTGTTGCCGATCACCGCGTTGTACCCGGTGGTGCGCCCGAGGGCCCGCTCGACGGCGGCCTCGTCGGTGTCGTGCCCGGCGGAGTTCAGCAGGTGCCGGTGCGCCTTGTAGGCCATCTTCGTGAACGGCTGGTGGTAGCAGAAGGCGCCGAAGTCCTCCAGCGGCCGGCCGCCCTGCTCGGAGTAGTCCTTCCAGGTGCCCTGCACCGCCTGGAGGTAGGCGCCGATCGACTCCTGGCCGTCGACCAGTGCCGCGTCGCGGTAGTTCGGCCGCCAGAAGTCCATCACGTCCGCGGTGAACAGGCCCGAGGGTTCCTCGATCCGCACCAGCGCCGGGTCCGCGGTGACCAGCATCGCCACGGCGGCCGCGCCCTGGGTCGCCTCGCCGGGGCTGTCCAGCTCGTACTTGGAGATGTCGCTCGCCACCACCAGGACCTTCTGGGACGGGTCGCGGTGGATCAGGCCGAGGGCGAACTGCAGGGCCGCGGTGGCGCCGTAGCAGGCCTGCTTGAGCTCGACCACCCGGGTCGCCGACGGCAGGCCGAGCAGCGAGTGCACGTACACGCCGGCGGCCTTCGCCTGGTCGATCGAGGACTCGGTGGCGAACACCAGGGTCCGGATCCCGTCCGTGCCGTGCCGGGCGACGATCGGGGCGGCGGCCGCCGCGCCCAGGGTGACGATGTCCTCGTCGGCGGCCGGCACGCTCATCGACCGCTGGCCGATGCCCGTGTGGTACTTGCCGACCGGGGTGCCGTTGTACTCCGCGAGCGCGGTGTGCGGCAGCACGAACTCGGTGGTCGCGAACGACAGATCGTGGATTCCGACAGTGGCCCCGTTGGACATACCTAAACTCCGACCTTCTCCGTGGTGCCGCGTTCCAGGTGGACGTGGGCGCGCATCAGCTCGCCCGGGTTGGTCTGCGCCGCGAGCAGCGACAGCTCGCCGCAGAGCACGGTCGCGGCCGCGATCACGGCGAGCCGGCGGGCGTTCTCGCCGGGCCCGCGGTCGGCCCGGCAGCCCAGCCGGGCCAGATTGGTCTCCACGAAGGCGAGTCCCTTGCCGTTGCCGACCGTGCCGACGATCAGGTTCGGCAGGGTGCAGGCGAAGTACAGGTCGCCGTCGCGGTCCTCGGCCATCACGACGCCCTGCGAGCCCTCGACGATGTTGGCCGCGTCCTGGCCGGTCGCCAGGTAGAAGCCGAGCAGCATGTTCGCGAAGTGGGCGTTCGCCGAGCGGATGCCGCCGGCGAGCAGGGTGCCGAGCATGTTCTTGCGGATGTTCAGCTGGACGATCTTCGCCGCGGTGGTGTGCAGCACCCCGGTGACGACCTCGCGCGGCACCAGCAGCTCGGTCACCACGTTCTTGCCCCGGCCCAGGATGCCGTTGACCGCGGTGGCCTTCTTGTCGGTGCAGTAGTTGCCGGAGATCGACCCGTAGGAGATGCCGGGGACGGTCCGCAGCAGGTGCTGCAGCAGCACGTCGGAGGCGAGGGTGGCCATGTTGTGCCCGGAGGCGTCGCCGGTGGTGAACTCGAACCGGACGAACAGCAGGTTGGCGTTGATCTCGTGCCGGACGCCGACGAGTTCGGCGAACCGGCTGCAGCCGCGCACCACCTCCTGCAGTTCCTCGAAGCGGTCCCGGATGCTCCGGGCGGCGGCCAGCGCCGTCCCCGCGTCGGTCGCCTCGACCAGCACCGAGCGGGTCATCCGCTCGTCCACCAGGGTGGCGACGATGCCGTGCTCGGCGAGCATCGAGACCTTGGCGCCCCGGCCCACCGAGGGCCACAGCGGCGACTCGTAGGTGGCCAGCGGGACATGGGTCTCGGTGGTGGTGACGTTGCCCGAGATGCGCAGCGGACCCACCCAGCGCATCGGGACGCCGGCGATGGCGTGGTCCTCGGTCATCGGATGCCTCCGGTGGTGGTGGTCCCGGCGGCGGAACGCCGGGCGAACTGCGCGGTGTCGATACCGCGGTCGGCGCAGAACTCGCGCAGGGTGCCCTGGATCAGCAGGTCCCGGCCGGTCAGCGCGGCCGGGGTGGCCGCGCCGAGCATGGTCATCAGCGCCGCCAGCTGGTCCAGCCAGCTGGACAGCTGGGCGACCAGCGCCTCCACGCCCTCGTCCATCAGGGTGCGCAGGAAGGTGCCGGACGCCCCGACACCGTGGGCGCCGAGCGCCAGGGCCCGGGCCACGTCGAGCGGGTGGCGCACACCGCCGGAGGCCAGCACCGGCAGGTCCACGTCCCGGCTGTCCAGCAGGCACGCGGCGGTGGACAGGCCCCAGCCCTCCAGGAAGGTGTAGTCGCGCAGGTCGCGGCGGCCGTTCTCGATCCGGGCGAAGTCGGTGCCGCCCCGGCCGCCGAGGTCCGCCACCCGGACGCCGAGGTCGCGCAGGACCAGGACGGTCTCCCGGCTGAGGCCGAAGCCGACCTCCTTGACGATGACGGGGACATCCACGCCCTCCACGATCCGGCCGATCTGCGGCACCCAGGCGGAGAAGGAGCGGTCGCCCTCCGGCATCACCGTCTCCTGGACGGTGTTGATGTGGATCTGCAGCGCGTCGGCCTTCAGCAGGTCGACGGCGCGGCGCGCCTTCTCGACCGAGGCGGTGGCGTTGACGTTGGCCAGGACGAAGCCGTCCGGGTTCTCCTCGCGCAGCACGCTGAAGGTGCCGGCGCAGGACTCGTCCTTGAAGTAGGCGCTCATCGAGCCGGACGCGATCGGCACCCCGGTCTCCCGGGCGGCGATCGCGAGGTCCCGGTTGATTCTGCCGGTCATCTCGCTGCCGCCGGTCATCGCGTTGATGTACAGCGGGACCGGCCAGGAGAAGCCGGCGAACTCCGTGGCCAGCGACACCTCGGGGCGGTCGATCCCGGCCAGGGCGTGGTGGACGAACGACACCTCGTCGAACTGGTTGCGCCCGACGTGGCCGTGCTGCTGCTCGACCGCGAGCCGGACGTGGTCGTCCTTGCGTTGAGAGATCATTCCTCGTTCCCTTCCGTGGCGGGACGCAGGTCCAGGGGTCGCACCCCGGCCGCGGCCCACCGTTCCCGTAGGTGGTCGATGTCCGGCGGGGCTCCGGTGGCCCCGGCCCGGGAGTGGTGGGACGCGGCGGTACCCGGGGCGGTCCGGGTGGCTGGCGCGTCCTGGGTGTTCGGCGCGTCCTGGGTGTTCGGCGCGTCCTGGGTGTTCGGTGCGGACGGCACCTCCAGCAGGGCGATGCCGCAGTCGCCGCCCCCCGCGCCGGAGGGCTTGGCCGCCCCGCCGACGGCCTCGGCGATGTCGCACAGCGCCGTCAGGGCGGGTGTGAAGACACCGAGCCCGGCCTCCTCGTCGAGCCGGGCCAGCTCCCGGCGGGCGCGCCGGACGCTGTCCAGCAGCGCGGGCCGGTCGCCGTGCTCGAGCGCGTCGGCGGCGGCCCGCACCAGATCGGCGCTGGCGGCCACGAACCGGCGGTGCGGCGGGGTGCCTCGCCAGGCCCGGCGGTGCAGCCCGGACACCAGTTCCGAGGTGGAGGCGGGGGTGCCGGTCCAGCCGACCTCCAGCGCCACCCCCGGGGGCGGCGGCAGCCGGCGCACCTCGAAGCCCGGCCAGGGTTCCGCCAGTGCCCCGGCCACCCCCCGCCGGCGGACCAGGTCGAGCACGGCGGCCCGGTCGGGCGCCCGGTAGGCGATCCAGCCGCCCCAGGTGCTGGCGGCCAGGTCGCCGCCGGAGCCCTTGGGGTCGAGTTCGGCCGAGGCCAGCAGCGCCAGCCGGTACCGCTCCTCGGCCGACAGCGTCAGCCCGCAGTGCGCGGCCACCGCCGTGACGGTCGCCACGGTCACCGCGCCGCTCGAGCCGAGGCCGAACTTGACCCCGTCCCGGTGCAGCTCGCTGCTGATCGCGATGTCCAGCTCCGGTGCCGGGCGGCCGTGTTCGGCCAGCAGCCGGGTGACGGTCCGGAGCGCGGCCAGCACATGGGCCAGCTCCCGGCGGGCCCGGTCGGCGTCCTCGACCCCGACCGGGTCGAGCCCCTCGCCCCGGCGGAGCCAGCGCACCGGCGCCGCGAGGAGGTCGGAGGAGACCAGCGTCCCCTCCCCGGCGGGCTCGGTGACGGTGGCGGTGACCCGGCGGTCGACCGCCACCAGGATCGCCGGGTTGCCCGGCTCCACCACCGCGTACTCGCCCGCGACGAACAGCTTGCCCGGCGCGCGCCGGACCACCGGCGGGCGGCCGGTGCTCACGCGTCCGCGTCCCGCAGCCGGGCGCCCGGTCCGGGGCCGGCGATGTGCACCGAACCGCCGCGGACGGCCTCGCGGACCACCCCGGCCACCCGCTCCGCCTCGGACCGCCGGCAGAGCACCTTGACGTTGGGGCCGGCGTCCATGGTCGCCCAGGCCGACACCCCGCCGCGGCGCAGCTCCAGCACCGCGTCCAGCACGGTCAGGGTGGCCGCCGAGAGGTAGCGCACCGCCGGGCGGGCCGCCAGCATGGTGGCGTGCATCCCGAGCGCGTTGCGCTCGGCGACCTCGCCCACCGCGTCCAGGTCGGCCCGCCGCAGCGCCTCCCGCATCTCGGCCAGGTCGGCCTGGCTGGAGGCGGCCCACGGCCGGTACAGCGGCGAGGTGGCGACGGTGCGCCGCATCGCCTCGCGGCTGGACACCGCCTTCGGGCCGGCGTCGACCACCGCGACCACCAGCGCCGGGTCCAGCGCGGCCACCGGCACCGGGACCGGCTCGGCGTAGGAGCCGAGGTCGGGGTCGCCGCCGCGGTCCGGCTGCCCGGCGTGCCAGACCGCGAACCCGCCGAAGACGGAGCGCGAGGCCGATCCGGAGCCGCGCCGGGCCAGCCGGGACAGCCCGGTGGCGTCCAGGCCGAGTCCGTACGCGGCGCCGGCGGCGGTCGCCAGTGCGGCGAAGCCGCTCGCGGAGGAGGCCAGTCCGGCGCCGGTGGGGACGGTGTTGCGGGTTTCCACGACGGCCCGCAGCGGGCTTCCGGCGCGTTCCCTGACCAGGTCGAGGAAGGCCGTCACCCGGCGGCGCGGCTCGCCCTCCAGGGGCGCGCCGTCGAGCGTCACGGTGTCCTCGGCGGCCCCGGGGGCGAGCCGGACCCGGGTGGTGGTCGGGAACACGTCCAGGGTCATCGAGAGGCTGTCGGTCCAGGGCAGGACGAGCCGCTCGTCCCGCTTGCCCCAGTACTTGACCAGCGCGATGTTCGGATGGGCGACGGCGGTGGCGTCCCCGGCGGCGTTCCCGGTGCTCCCGGTGCTTGCCGTGACTCCGGTGCCGGGGTGCGGTCGGTCGGTGGCGGTCGGCTGCTCAGCGGCCATGGCCGGGGTACTCCCTCAGCGGTACGGACCAGGTCTGGACGGCGCCGGCGGCGAGCAGCGCGCGGGTGACCTCCGCGGCCGACTCCTCGGTGGCCAGCGCGATCACGCAGCCGCCCATGCCACCGCCGGTGATCTTGGCGCCGAGCCCGCCGGCGGCCAGCGCGGCCGACACCATCCCGTCGATCCGGTCGGTGCTCAGGCCGCCCGCGCGGAGCAGCTCGTGGTAGTCGGTGAGTTGGGCGCCGAGCTGTTCGGGCCGGCCCTCGGCGAGCGCCGTCCGGGCCGTCGCGGTCAGGTCGGTGGCCCGGCGCAGGAAGTCCTCCTGGGTCCCCGGCCGCTGCCGGAAGCCCTCGCGGAGCAGTTCGACGGCGTCCTTGGTGCGGCCCGCCACGCCGCTGTCGGCGACGATGAACAGACCGTCGCAGCCGATCGGCAGCTCCTCCGCCCGCCCTGCCCGGAACAGCAGCGGGGCGCTCGCGCCGACGGCCATCGCGTCGACGCCGCTGGCCCGGCCGTGCGCGACGTTCTCGGCGGTCTGCACCAGGTCGAACGCCTGCTGCGGGGTGACCTCGCGCTCGAACAGGTCGGCCAGCGCGTGCACCACGGCCCGTGCGCAGGCGGCGCTGGAGCCGAGGCCGCGGCCGACCGGGATCGCGCAGTCGATGATCACATCGAGGTGCAGGCGGTCGGGCACGCCCATGGCGGCCCGGAACTCGGCGGTCAGCCGGTGCAGTCCGCCGGAGGCCTGGGCGGCCCCCGGCCGGGACTCGGATCCGGTCATGGTGAGGGAGAAGTCGTCCGGGTCGGCCGGGGACTGCGCGGAGTACCCGGCGGTGGCGGTGACGCCCAGCTGCGGGAGCGGGAGGGCGAGCGCCGGAGCTCCGTAGACGACCGCGTGCTCACCCAGCACGATCGCCTTGGCCCGGGCCCGGCCGGTGCCGACCGGCCGGGCGCCGCGGTTCTCCGACAACCCCTCGGGTGCGGCGGGTAGGGACAACGAACTCAGCTCCCCGTTTCGTTTCTGCATGGAGATCGCTCATCCAGAGTTCTCGGAAGGAAGGAATCCGGTGGCGGGACCGAAAAGGGCCTGCCGGGGACCCGGTTCGGGTCCCCGGCAGGCCCGGGGTGGTGCGGGTGCCGCAGGGGTGCGGATGCCGCGGGTCGCGACTCGGCGACGGCCTACGACTCGGCGACGAGCATCTTCTCGACCGGCCGCCGCCACTGGTAGTACGACTGGATCTTGTGGTACTCGCCCTTGGGCGTGACCGTCACGCCGTAGACGAAGTTGCGGCCCTCGGTGCTGTACGGGGCCTCCTGGACCAGCCGGGTGATCTGCGGGGCGACGGTCACCGGCAGCGCCAGCGGCTCGGGCGTCATCACGGAGTAGGTGATCCGCGAGATCTTGGGGGAGTCCCAGCTCAGCGTGGCGTACATGACGAACGCCTTCTCGTTGAACGTCAGCAGCTCCTCGCTCGGGGCCGGCAGGCCCAGTTCGGCGAGCATCGCGCGGACGCCCGCGGGGGCGAAGGTCTCCCGCGGCACCCGGCCGGAGGCGCCGCCGCCGAAGTAGAGGTTGACCGTCCGGCTGCCGTAGTCGATGCCGACGGTGCTGACGATGTCCGACAGGCCGTAGCGGTCGAAGACGTCGAGGTTGTCGGTGATGCCCGCCGGGGCCGACGGCAGCGCGGCGACCTCGCGGACCGTCAGCAGCCGCTCGACGGTGGGGAAGGACCAGGTCTTGGTGAACCCGGCCCGGACGCCGAAGTCGACGCCGCAGCTGTCGATCGGGAGCTCGCCGTGGACCTCGGCCAGCAGCTTGCCGACGGGGTGGTCGGTCTTCTCGGTCAGGCCGTTCGCCAGCGCGACGGCGTAGGGGTCGAGCCCCCGGGGGAGCATGGTGAACCGGCAGTCGAGGTCATCGGCACCGAGCGGGCTGTTCTGCACCCGGAAGGAGATCACCGACTCCGGCAGCACGTCCTGGTAGGCGGTCAGGACCGGCCACACCGTCTCGCGCTCGAAAGGTACGTCCACCACGCGGGCGGTTCCCTCGACGGCCGCGTAGAAGTTCTCCAGGAAGGCGCTTTCCGACATTCTTCTTCCACCTGTCCAATCGTGGCGTCTGTGTGGATCGGGGGGGTTCGTCGCGGGTCGTGCACGCCGCGACGTCGCACAGCCGTCAGCCGCGGGCCGGGCACCCGTGCCGGGATCGGGGCGGGTGCGTACGCCGAGGCACACGCGGGTGACGGACGAACCGAGGGGAATCACCGCCGTGCCGACCGAAGACCTGGTCCGACCTGCGGGGACCGGCGGTTCTGGCACTCAACACCCGCCCCCGGAACGGGTTTTGGGCAGGGTGGGCGTGCAGAAATAGTGACACGCGGTCCGCCCGGTGGCCAAGGCTCCCGGAAAGTGACCTGGGTCACGCTCCCCGCGGCCGATCCCGGGACCCCGGACGCGGGGCGGTATTCGGCGGCACCGGGCGGCCCGGTCTGGCATGATGTCCACGGTGTCGGGGTGCTAGCTCAATGGGTAGAGCAGCGGACTTTTAATCCGTAGGTTCAGGGTTCGAGCCCCTGGCGCCCCACCGACGCGAAAGGCCCGGGCCGGAGACCTCCGACCCGGGCCTCCGTCGTTCCACCGGCGCCGAAGGGTCCCGAGGGTGCCGGAGGGCGCGGCCGGTGACGCAGAGCATGCGAACGATGCGTTCTGACGATCGGTTTGTATGATCCAAACCGGGTTCGTTGGGGGACATCGGACCCGCACGGAGGGCCGTGGACGGCGCGGCCGGGGGCGTTCGTCGGTTATTGCGACCGTCGTACGTGCAACCCGGGAGCGGTCTCGACCGTCTCTCTGTGTGCAGTGCGTCCGGTCGTAGTGGGCGCAGCGTCCGCCGGTGAAAGGTTCAGGCATGTCTGGTCAGTGGGGCGAGGGTCCGGCTCGCGGTGACGACGCGCCCGGTGCGCTCACGGCTGACGGTGCCGCCGGCGGTACGCCCGGTGCCCCGGTGCCCGGGCCCCGGGCCGGTGGCCGCGCCGAGGCCCGACGGGCCGCCCAGGGCAAACAGGGCCAGGCCGCCAAGGCCGGTCCGGCCAAGGCCGGTCCGCCTCCGGCCGGTGGCGGCGGACGGGCCGCGGCCAGGGCGGCCGCCCGCAAGCCGAAGCGGGACGTCAAGAAGATCGTCGCCTGGTCCGCCGCCGGTGTGCTGGTGCTGCTGGCGGGCGCCGGCGGGCTCATCTACTACCAGCTGAACGGCAACATCAAGTCCTTCGACGCGGACGCGATCGCCAAGGACCGCCCGCCGGAGGCGCAGGCCGACGCGGACGGCAACAAGCCCGTCAACCTGCTGCTGATCGGCTCCGACAGCCGGGGCAAGAACAACTCCGACCTCGGCGGCGGCGAGGACGGCGGAGCCCGCTCGGACACCACGATCCTGCTGCACGTCTACGCCGACCACAAGCACGCGGTGGGAATTTCGATACCGCGCAACGCGATGGTGGCCATACCGTCCTGCAAGCTGCCCAACGGCAAGTGGACCAAGGGCTCGAACAGCGACCTGTTCAACGCGGCCTTCTCCACCGGCGGCACCGACGAGGGCAACCCCGCCTGCACCCAGAACACCGTGGAGAAGCTCACCGGGATCCGGGTCGACCACACCATGGTGGTGGACTTCCAGGGCTTCTCGGCGATGACCAAGGCGGTCGACGGCGTGGACGTCTGCCTGCCCGAGGACATCTACGAGAAGGACCTCAACGAGAAGCTGCCCGCCAAGGGCGCCGTGGTCCTGAAGAAGGGCCCGCAGAAGGTGGAGGGCCAGCCGGCGCTCGACTACGTGCGGCTGCGGCACGGCATCGGCGACGGCTCCGACATCGGCCGGATGAAGCGCCAGCAGGCCTTCATCAGCTCGCTGGCGTCCAAGATCAAGAAGCAGGGGCTCAACCCGACCACCCTGCTGCCGCTCGCCAACGCCGCCACCAGCTCGCTCACCGTCGACCCCGGCCTCGACAGCGCCGACAAGCTGATGTCCTTCGGCCTCTCGCTGCGCAACATCGACCTGCACGACCTCAAGTTCGTCACCCTGCCCTGGCGCTACCGCACCGTGGACGCCAACATCGACATCGTCCAGGCGGACGCCAAGAAGCTCTGGGACACCCTCAAGGCCGACCAGACCATCGACGGCCAGAACGCCACCGGCGAGCAGCCCGCGGAGGCCCCCTCCCCGACCGCCCCGCCGGCCGTGGCGGCGACCACCGCGTCCACCCCGGCGGCCGTGGCGCACGCCGCTGCGGCCGGCTCCCCGCTCGCCGACACCAAGAGCATCAAGGTGTCGGTCTACACCGGCACCAGCGCCACCGGCATGGCCGGCAAGGCGGCCGAGCAGCTGAAGGCGGCCAAGTTCACCGCCACCGCCGTCGGCCGGGCGGACAACCTCAAGTACACGACCACGATGGTCCAGTACGGCTCCGGGCAGAAGGCGAACGCGGAGAAGGTCGCCGCGGTCTTCCCCGGCGCGGTGGTCGAGCCCGGCACCTCGGCCGGTATCACCGTGATCGTCGGCAAGGACTTCGCGGCGGCCAACGGCGCCACCGCCCCGGGCGCCTCCGGCAGCGCCTCGGGGGCGGCCCCGTCCGCCCCCGCCGTGCCCCAGCCGCTGCCCAGCAGCATCGTCGCCGACGCCCGCTCGGCGGACGACAACATCTGCGACAACACCACCTACGGCTCCGGCGGCTGATCCGCCCCGGCCCCGGTCCTCGCGCGCACCTCCGCCCCGGACTTCCCCCGGTCCCCACGCTCCCCCCGGGGCCCGGGACGCCCCCGGTGCCCCGGACGCATCCCGGGCCCCGGGCGGCCCGCCCGGGCCGCCGCGCCGCCCGTTCCCGCGACGCGCCGCCGGGAATGGGCGGTCGAACGCGCTCCGGCGGGTAAGACTGCACCCATGCTGGGGCTACCGGACGACATCCGCGCTTTCCTGTTCGACCTCGACGGGGTGCTCACCCAGACCGCCACGGTGCACGCCGCGGCCTGGAAGGACACCTTCGACGCCTTCCTGCGCGCCGAAGCCGCCCGCACCGGCGGGCCGTTCACCCCCTTCGACGCCGTCGCCGACTACGACGCCTACGTGGACGGGCGGCCCAGACTCGACGGCACCCGCGCCTTCCTCGGCAGCCGGGGCATCGAGCTGCCCGAGGGCACCGACGCCGACCCGCCGGGCGCCCGCACCGTGCAGGGCGTCAGCCGGGCCAAGAACGACACCGTGCTGCGGATGATCCGCGAGCAGGGCGTCGCCCCGTACCCGGGCTCCGTCGACTACGTGCGCCGGCTGCGCGCGCTCGGCCTGCCCACCGCCGTGGTCTCGTCCAGCGCCAACTGCCGGGACGTGCTGCGCGCCGCGGGCATCGAGGGCTACTTCGACGTGATCGTGGACGGCCTCGTCGCCGCCCGGGACGCACTGCCGGGCAAGCCCGCGCCGGACACCTACCTGGCCGCCGCCCGGACCCTGGGCGTCGAGCCCGCGCACGCCGCCGTGTTCGAGGACGCGCTGGCCGGGGTCGCCTCCGGCCGGGCCGGCGGCTTCGGCGCGGTGGTCGGGGTGGACCGGGTCGGCCAGGCCGCCGAACTGCGCCGCGACGGCGCCACCGTGGTGGTCCGGGACCTCGCCGAACTGATCCCCGACCCCGGGCCGCAGGCCCCCGGCAAGCCCGAGGAGACACCGGCATGACCGGTCAGGAGCAACCCTTCGTCGTCGACCCGTGGCAGGTCGTCGAACCGGGCCTCGACCTCACCTCGATGGCCCGCGCCGAATCCGTGTTCGCGCTCTCCAACGGCCACATCGGCCTGCGCGCCAACCTCGACGAGGGCGAGCCGCACGGCCTGCCCGGCACCTACCTCAACGGTGTCTTCGAGCTGCGCCCGATGCCCTACGGCGAGGGCGGCTACGGCTACCCGGAGTCCAGCCAGAGCGTCATCAACGTCACCAACGGCAAGATCGTCCGGCTGCTGGTCGACGACGAGCCCTTCGACCTCCGCTACGGCGAACTGGTCTCCCACCGCCGCTGGCTGGACTTCCGGGACGGCCTGCTGCGGCGCTCCGCCGAGTGGACCTCCCCGGCCGGGCGGACCGTCCGGGTCGACTCCACCCGGCTGGTCTCGCTCACCCAGCGGGCGGTCGCCGCGGTCGAGTACACCGTGGAGGCGGTGGACGCCCCGGTGCGGATCGTGCTGCAGAGCGAACTCGTGGCCAACGAGCAACTGCCCGGCGGCGCCGACGGCGACCCCAGGGCCGCCGCGGTGCTCGAGGCCCCGCTGCTCGCCGAGGCCAGCCACGCCGGCGGGACGAAGGCGGTGCTGGTGCACCGCACCCGCTACAGCGGCATCCGGGTCGCCGCCGGCATGGACCACGTGATCGAGGGGCCGGACCGGCTGGACACCGTCGCCGAGGCCGAGGACGACCACTGCCGGATCAGCGTCACCACCGTGCTCCGCCCCGGCGAGCGGCTGCGACTGGTGAAGTTCATGGCCTACGGCTGGTCCGGGACCCGCTCGCTGCCCGCCGTCCGGGACCAGGTGGAGGCCGCGCTGACCGCCGCCCGGTACACCGGCTGGGACGACCTGGTCGCCGAACAGGCCGCCTACCTCGAGGAGTTCTGGGAGACCAGCGACGTCGAGATCGAGGGCGACGTCGAACTCCAGCAGGCCGTCAGGTTCGCCCTCTTCCACGTCCTCCAGGCCGGGGCCCGGAGCGAGGAGCGCGCCATCCCGGCCAAGGGCCTGACCGGCCCCGGCTACGACGGGCACAGCTTCTGGGACACCGAGGCCTTCGTCCTGCCGGTGCTCACCTACTGCCTGCCGTCCGCCGTCACCCAGGCCCTGCGCTGGCGGCACACCACCCTGCCGATGGCCCGCGAGCGCGCGGTCCAGCTCGGCCTGGCCGGGGCGGTGTTCCCCTGGCGGACGATCCGCGGCGAGGAGTGCTCCGGCTACTGGCCGGCCGGCACCGCCGCGTTCCACATCGGCGCGGACATCGCGGTCGCCGTCGCCCGCTACGTCCGGACCAGCGGGGACGTCGAGTTCGAGCGCGAGTACGGGCTCGAACTGCTGGTCGAGACGGCCCGGATGTGGCGCTCGCTCGGCCACCACGACGCCGCCGGCCGGTTCCGGATCGAGGGCGTGACCGGCCCCGACGAGTACAGCGCCGTCGCCGACAACAACGTCTACACCAACCTGATGGCGCAGACGAACCTGCTCGCCGCCGCCGAGTCCGCCGCCCGGCACCCGCGCGAGGCCGCCGCGCTCGGCGTCGACACCGAGGAGACGGCCGCCTGGCGGGACGCCGCCGCGGCGATGTTCGTCCCGTACGACGCCGACCTCGGCGTCCACCCGCAGGCCGACGGCTTCACCGACCACCAGGTCTGGGACTTCGAGAACACCCCGGCGGAGAACTACCCGCTGCTGCTGCACTACCCGTACTTCGACCTGTACCGGAAGCAGGTGGTCAAGCAGGCCGACCTGGTGCTCGCCATGCAGGTCCGCGGCGACGCGTTCACCGACGAGCAGAAGGCCCGCAACTTCGCCTACTACGAGCGGCTGACCGTCCGCGACTCCTCGCTCTCCGCGTGCACCCAGGCCGTGATCGCCGCCGAGGTCGGCCAGCTCGACCTCGCCTACGACTACACCGCCGAGGCCGCCCTGATGGACCTCCACGACCTCGGCGGCAACACCCGGGACGGCCTGCACATGGCCTCGCTCGCCGGTGCCTGCATCGCGCTGGTCGCGGGCTTCGGCGGACTGCGCGACCACGGCGAGGCGCTGTGGTTCCGGCCCAGGCTGCCGGCCGGGCTGACCCGGATCGGCTTCTCGCTGCTGATCCGGGGGAAGCTGCTCGCGGTGCGGATCGACCACGACGAGACCACGTACACGCTGCGCCGGGGCGACGTGATCCACCTGCGGCACGACGGGGAGCCGGTGCAGGTGAAGGCCGGCGAACCGGTCTCGCTGCCGACCACCTCGCCGCCCTCCCAGGAGCGCTGCGCCCAGCCGCCCGGCCGCGAACCGGCCCGCCGCCAGCCCCAGGCGGGCGTGCCCGGCGGCCGCATCTCCTCCGGCCCGGACCACCTCGCCGCCGAGTAGACCGCGCTCTCCGGGCGCCCTCCGCCGTCGCCCCCTTCACCCCTACGGGCCACCCCCGGGTGCGGGGGGCGGCGGGGCGGCGGAGGGTGCTGGTGTCGTGCGTCCCCGGCAGCAGGAGATCCCCGTGGTGAGTGTGGCCGAGCAGATGGTGGCGGTGCTCCGGCAGGCCGGCGTGGAGCGGGTCTACGGCGTGGTCGGCGACAGCCTGAATCCCGTGGTGGACGCCATCCGCCGGACGGAGGGCATCGGCTGGGTGCACGTCCGCAACGAGGAGGCCGGTGCCTTCGCCGCCGCCGCCGAGGCCGAGCTGACCGGCCGGCTCGCGGTCTGCGCCGGCTCCTGCGGCCCCGGCAACACCCACCTCGTCCAGGGCCTCTACGACGCGCAGCGCAGCGGCGTCCCCGTGCTCGCCCTGGCCTCCCACATCCCCTCCGGCCAGATCGGCACCGGCTTCTTCCAGGAGACCCACCCGGAGCGGGTGTTCACCGACTGCAGCGGCTGGTGCGAGATGCTCTCCACCGCCGCCCAGATGCCCCGGCTGCTGCGGATCGCGATCCAGCACGCCCTCGGCGCCCGGGACGTCTCGGTGCTGGCCTTCCCCGGCGACGTGGCGGCGCTGCCCGCCGCCGCCCCGACCGGCAGCAGCCACTTCCTCACCGAACGGGCCGTCGCCGCCCCGCCCTGGTCCCAGGTGCAGGAGCTGGCCCGGCTGCTCAACGCCGCGCCCAGGGTGGCGCTGTTCTGCGGCGCGGGCGTCCGCGACGCGCACGCCGAGGTGATGGAGCTCGCGGCCACCCTGTGCGCGCCGGTCGGGCACTCCCTGCGCGGCAAGGAGTGGATCCAGTACGACAACCCGTACGACGTCGGGATGAGCGGCCTGCTCGGCTACGGCGCCTGCCACGAGGCCCTGCACTCCGCCGACCTCGTCCTGCTGCTGGGCACCGACTTCCCCTACGACTCCTTCCTGCCCCAGGCCCGCACCGTCCAGGTGGACCACGACGCCACCCGGCTCGGCCGCAGGACGGCGCTGGACCTCGCCGTGCACGGCGACGTCCCGGCCACCCTGCGGGCGGTGCTGCCGCTGCTGGAGCGCAAGACCGACCGGACCTTCCTCGACGACATGCTGCGCCGCCACTGCCGGGCGCTGGAGGACGTGGTCGGCGCCTACACCCGGGACATCGCGAAGCACCTGCCGATCCACCCGGAGTACGTGGCCTCGGTGCTGGACGAGGTGGCCGCCGACGACGCGGTCTTCACCGTCGACACCGGGATGAACAACGTCTGGGCCGCCCGGTACCTGCGGCCCAACGGGCGCCGCCGGGTCATCGGCTCCTTCCTGCACGGGTCGATGGCCAACGCGCTGCCGCACGCGATCGGCGCCCAACTCGCCTTCCCGGGGCGGCAGGTGGTGGCGATGTCGGGCGACGGCGGGCTGTCGATGCTGCTCGGCGAGCTGCTCACGGTGGCCAGGCACCGGTTGCCGGTGAAGACCGTGGTCTTCAACAACGGCGCGCTCGGCATGATCAAGCTGGAGATGCTGGTGTCCGGCTACCCGGAGTCGGAGGTCGACAACGGGGACGTCGACTACGCCGGGATCGCCCGGGCGATGGGCATCCCGGCCAAGCGGGTCACCGAGCCGGCGCGGGTGCGGGAGGTTCTGGCGGAGGCGCTGGAACGGCCCGGCCCGGCTCTGGTGGACGTGGTCACCGACCCGAACGCGCTGTCCGTGCCGCCGCACATCACCGCGGCCCAGCTGAAGGGCTTCGCGCTGGCCGCCGGCCGTACGGTGCTGTCGGGCGGGGTGGGGCGCATGATCGACCTGGCCCGGTCCAATCTGCGGAACATCCCCCGGCCGTAGGGCCCGCCCCGGCGGCGGGGTCCGCCGCCGGTCGTCGGGGGGTGCCGGTCGTCGGACGTCCGGTCGTCGGGGGGCGGCCGCCGGAGGCCCCGGTCGTCGGAGGTGCCGGCGCCGGGTGGTTCGGGCTCACGGGGTGATTTGCCTCATGGGCAAAAAGTTTTGCCCGAGCGGCACAAGAGGTGTCCACTGGGCACATGACCACCAGCCCAGCCGGTCCGCCCGCCGAACCCGGCGTTCCCGCCGCCACCGTCCCGGTCGCCCCCGCGGACGAGCACGAGACGCCGGAGGTGGCCGGCCTCGCCGCGAGGCTGCGCGAGCACCGGCTCGGCAGCCGCCTCACCCTCGAGGTCGCCGCCGCCCGGGTCGGTCTCTCCCCAGCCTACTTGTCCCGGCTGGAGACCGGGCGCCGGCAGCCCTCGCTGCCCGTCCTGCTCGGCCTCGCCCGCGCCTACGGTACCTCCGTCTCCGGTCTGCTCGGCGAGGCGTTCACCGAGCCCGACCCGGTGGTGCGCGGCGGTGCGATCGAACCGGGCCGGGCCGGCGGCTGGGGCTACCGGCGGGCCGGCGCGCCCGGCCGGGCGATGCAGGCGCTGCGCGTGCACGTCCCCCCGGGCGTGCAGGACGCGGTGGTCCGGGTCCACCCGGGCGAGGAGTGGCTGTACGTGCTCCGCGGCCGGCTCAGGCTGACCCTCGGCGAGCGGGTCCACCTGCTCGACGAGGGCGACTCGGCGCACTTCGACTCGCTCACGCCGCACTGCATCGCCGCCGACTCCTCGTCCGGGGTCGAGCTGCTCTTCATGCACACCCTGCTGCAGAGCCCCGGCGGCGAACTCTGTCTCGGCGGCGGCCCCGCCGCCCCGCACCACTGACCCGACGTCAGGACATCCGGAGGAGATCCCCATGGCCGATCCCACCACCACCGAGACCGGGGCCGTGTCCGCCCCCGCCGCCGCTGTGCCCGCCGCCGCAGTCCCCGCCCCTCCGGCCGTCGCGGCCGTGCGCGAGAAGCCGGCCAAGACCATCGACGCGGGCAAGCAGGCCAACCGCCGCATCGGCGTCCGCCTGGTGATCTACACCGTCGCCACCCATGCCTTCGCCGGCTTCATCCTGCTCCTCTTCGAGCTGGGAAACCGCAACAAGTAGCCCGCCGCCGGGGGCTGTTCAGCTCTCGCGGAGGATCCCGCAGAGGGCGTCCAGGGCGGCCGGGAAGGCGCGGTCGGACGGCGTCGCGTAGCCGACGACCAGGGCCGGAGCGACCCCCGGGGCTCCGGAGTCCGGGGCGGCGTCCGGAGCGGTCCCGGGAGCGGTGTCCGGCCGGGCGTCCGGCGCGGCGGGCGGCTCCGGGGCCCGTTCGGCGTCCGGCCCGGCCCGGTACCAGTCGAGCCCGCTGAGGACCAGGCCGGCCGCCCGGGCCCGCTCCAGCAGCTCCGCCTCCGGACGGGAGCCCGGCGGCAGCTGCAGGACGGCGTGCAGTCCGGCGGCGATCCCGGTCACCCGCACCCGCGGCGCCCGCTCGGCGAGCGCCGCGACCAGCAGGTCCCGGCGGCGCCGGTAGTGCAGCCGGCAGCGCCGCACGTGCCGGTCGTAGCGGCCCGAGGTGATCAGCTCGGCGAAGGTGAGCTGGTCGGTCACCGGACTCATGGTGTCCGCCAGGGACTTGAGCCGGGCGACCGGCTCCACCAGCTCGTCCGGGAGGGCCAGCCAGGCCAGCCGCAGACCGGGGGCCAGGCTCTTGGCGGCGGTGCCGCCGTACACCACGCGGTCCGGATCGAGTGCCTGCATCGCGCCCAGCGGCTGCCGGTCGTAGCGGAACTCGCCGTCGTAGTCGTCCTCGATCACGTACCCGTCCCGCTCCCGGGCCCAGCGGACGGCCGCCGCCCGCCGGTCGGCGGCCAGCGCCGCCCCGGTCGGGAACTGGTGGGCCGGGGTGAGCAGCACCGCCCCCGGGGGCTCCGCGCCACCGCCCGGGCCGTCCAGCAGATCGGTACGCGCCCCGTCGCGGTCCAGCGGCAGCGGGACGAGGCCGAGCCCGGCCGCCCGCAGGACCTCGCGCTGCGGCGGCAGCCCGTAGCCCTCGACCGCGATCCGGCCCGCCCCGCGCCCGCGCAGCGCGGCGGCCAGCAGGCCGAGGCCCTGGCCGAAGCCGGCGCACACCAGCAGCCGGTCCGGATCCGTGCGCACGCCCCGGACCCGGGCCAGGTAGTCGCTGAGCGCCCGCCGCAGCTCGATCCGGCCGAGCGGCGAGCCGTAGTCGAAGGCGTCGTGCGGGGCGACGGCCAGCGCCCGCCGGGCGCTGGCCAGCCAGGCGCTGCGCGGGAACAGCGAGAGGTCGGGCCGTCCGGCGAGCAGGTCGTGCCGCCCGGTGGGCCGGCGGTCGGCGCGGACGGTGACGGGGCGCCCGGCGGGCCGGGGCGCGGCGCGCTCGGCGACCGTGGTGCCGGAACCCGGGCGGGCACCGAGCCAGCCCTCGGCGGTCAGCTGCCCGTACACCTCGACGACGGTGTTGCGGGCGATGCCGAGGTCCTCGCCCAGCGCCCGGGAGGACGGCAGCCGGGTGCCCGGGGCGAGCCGCCCGTCCTGGACGGCCTCGCGCAGCGCGTCCTCCAGGGCGGCCCGCAGCCCGGCCCCGGCGGCCCGGCGTTCACCGAGGTCCAGGTGCAGGTCGCCGCCGAACGCCGTCCACGGGGCGTTGTCGCGGACCCGGCCGCCGCGGCCGCCGCGGGGCGCGTCGCCGGAGGCCCCGGAGCTGTCCCGGGGGGCGCTCCGGGGGGTGTCGGGAGCGTTCCGGGGGGCGCTCGGCACGGGGCCGGGGGTCGTTCGGGGGCGGCTCATGGCGGGATTATCCCCGCGCTCCCCGCGGCCCGCGGATCTCCGATACATTGCGCCGGACGCACGACCGCGGTGGGGGTGGCGAACATGGCTGGCCAGTACGGGAGTTCGGCGGTGCCGCGGCGGCGCCGCCCCGGTCGCGGGGGCTGCCTCGGCGCCTTCCTGGCGCTGCTGTGCTGCGGGGCACTGGGCTACCCGCTGGCCGTACCGGTCCTGATACCGGCCCTGATGGCGGCCCAGAGCCCGCCGCAGCACGTCACCCCGGGGCAGTACGCGGTCCTGGCCGGCATCGCGTACGCGGTCGCGCTGCTGCTCGACCGGCAGGCGTCCCGGCGCCGCCGCCGGGTCGCGCCCTGGGTGCTGCCCGTCCGGGCCGCCGTCCTGGCCGGCGCCTGTTCGCTGCTCGCCCACCTGGTCGGCGCGTACGCGGTGCCGAAGCTCCTCGGCACCCAGGACCCGGCCTCGGCGAACGGTTACGCCCTGCAGTGCCTCGCGGTCGGCGCCTTCGCCTGGGGCTGGCGGACCTCGCTCCGCGCCTGGGCCGGCGACCTGCTGGAACGGCCGCCGGTCCGCCCGGCCCGCACCGGCACCGGGCGCTCCGCCACGCGCACCACCACCGTCACCCGGCCGTCGGCGGGGGAGGTGTGGGTGGCGATGGTGCCGTTCCGGGACCGGGCGGAGGCCGCCCGGCACTACTGCGTCGTGGTCGGCACCCGGTCCGGCTACGCCGAGGTGCTGCAGATCACGAGCAAGGACAAGGACCACCGGGACGACTACATCCGGATGGAGAACGAGGGCTGGGACCGCACCGGCAAGGCCTCCTGGGTGGAGATCGGGCTGGCCCCGCGCCGGGTGCCGTACGACAGCTTCCTCTCCGACCACCCGCAGGGCCCCTGCCCGCCGCGGATCTGGCGGGAGATCCAGCGCCGCCAGGCCGCCCTCGGCGCCGCCCGCCCGCCGCGCCCGCGTCCGGTCGGCGGCACCGGACCGGTCGGCGGCTCGGGCCCGTCCGGCCGCGGCCCGCGCCGCCCCCCGACCTCCGCCCGCGGCCCCCACGCCTGACCCGGATCAGCCCCAGGTCGCGCCGGCGGGCTCCTGGACCGTCGCGTTGATCCGGTTGAAGAAGTTCGTCAGCCCGATCATCAGGATGATCGCCGAGAGCTGCTCCTCGTCGAAGTGGTCCGCCGCCGCGTCCCAGACCGCGTCCGGCACCGCCTGGCCGGAACGGTCGGCGATCCGGGTCGCCGCCTCGGTGAGTTCGAGTGCGGCCCGCTCCTCCTCGTCGAAGAACGGCGCCTCCCGCCAGGCGGCGACGGCGTGCAGCCGCTCGTCCGTCTCACCGGCCTTCTTGGCACCGGTGACGCCGGCGAACACGCAGGCGCTGCACCCGTTGATCTGGCTGGCCCGCAGGTGCACCAGCTCCAGGATCCGGTGCGGGACCCCGCCCTGGTACATCGCCTTGTAGATGCTCTGGATGCCCTTCATGGCGTCCGGCAGGACCATGGCGGGGTTCTTCATGCGGGCGGTGTGGGTGGTGGCGCGGGCGGTCGCGTTGGTGGTCATCGGTGGCTCCTCGGTCTGGGTCGTCCGCGTCCTCGTCACGCGGAGCGGTTAACGTCCGTCAAAGAACCGACGGATCCCGATGCGAGGATGTGACAGGTGGACGGGGAAGATTTTCTGGCGGACCGCTTCGAGGAGCACCGGCCCCATCTCCGGGCGGTGGCCTACCGGATGCTCGGCTCGCTGAGCGAGGCCGAGGACGCGGTACAGGAGACCTGGTTCAAACTGAGCCGCTCCGACGTCAGCGAGGTGGCCAACCTGGCCGGCTGGCTGACCACCGTGGTCGGACGGGTCTGCCTGGACCTGCTGCGCTCGCGGGTGGCCCGCCGCGAGGACCCGCTGGAGCACCAGGACGGCAAGGAGGTCAGGCTGCCCGATCCGGTCATCGGCGGCCTCCGGGCCCTCGACCCCGAACAGGAGATACTCACGGCCGACTCGGTCGGCATCGCACTGATGATCGTCCTGGAGACGCTGGCACCGGCGGAGCGGCTCGCCTTCGTCCTGCACGACATGTTCTCGGTGCCGTTCGACGAGATCGCCCCGATCCTCGACCGCACCTCCGCCTCCACCCGCCAGCTCGCCAGCCGCGCCCGGCGACGGGTCCAGGGCGCCGCACCGGCGCCGGACAGCGACCTGGCGCTGCGCCGCGAGGTGGTGCAGGCGTTCCTGACCGCCGCCCGCGGCGGGGACTTCGAGGCGCTGCTCGCCGTCCTCGACCCCGACGTGGTGGCCAGGACCGACGCCGGCGCGCTGCGCCCGGCGGTGCTGCGGCGCGGCGCCCGGAACGTGGCGGCCGGGGCGAGCGCGTTCGGTTCGCGCTTCGACGGACAGTCGCGCCTGCTGCTGGTCGACGGCGAACCGGCGGTGGCCACCTTCACCGACGGCCGCCCGGTCTCGCTCGCGGTGTTCACCGTGCGCGGCGGCAAGGTCACGGCGCTGCACATCTTCGCCGACCCGGAGCGTCTGGAGCGGCTCGGCCTGACGGCCGGCTGACGCGGTGCCCCCCCCGCCGCCGACCGGGTGCCCGCCCGGCCGGCGGCGGGGGCGGCGCGCCGGCCCCCTGCCTCCCCGCGGCGCCGGACCCCTGCCTCCCCGCCGCTCCGTCCGGCAGGATGTCGAAAAGATCCTGCTCCTGGGATGTCGAGGTGGCGTGCTCCGCTCCGACCGAAGGGTGAGAGCGCCCCGAACGGAGCGCACGGACCGGGAGGACACCCGAGATGAAGTACATCGCGATGATCTACGGCAACCAGGCCAAGTGGGACGCGTTCCCGGCCGAGGAGTGGCCGGCGGCGATCGCCAAGCAGGAGGCGTTCAACACCAGGTACCGGGAGACCGGCGAACTCCTCGGCGCCTACGGCCTCGCCGACGCGGCCGCCGCCCAACTGGTCCGCCGCGCCGAGGGCCTGCCCGTCGTCACCGACGGCCCGTACCTGGAGACCAAGGAGTACCTGGCCAGCTTCTACCTCCTCGACTGCGAGAGCCTGGAACGCGCCCAGCGGATCGCCGCCGACATGCCCTTCGCCGACGTCGACCCGGTGGAGCTGTGGCCGGTCCTGCACGAGTCCCCGTCCCCCGACGCGGCGGACGTGTGAGCGGCGGCCCACTCCCCGGACCGGACGGCCCCGAGAGGCTGCCGGACGGACCGGACGGACCGGACGGACCGGGCGGACCGGATGGACCGGGCGGACCGGGCGGACCGGGCGGCCTGGGCGGACCGGGCGACCTCGGGGGTCTGCTGCGCGAACTCGCGCCGCAGGCCCTCGGGGCGCTGGTGCGCCGCTACGGCCGCGGCCTCTTCGACGCCTGCGAGGACGCCGTGCAGGAGGCGCTGATCGCCGCCGCCACCCAGTGGCCGGCCGAGGGCGTGCCGGACAACCCCCGCGGCTGGCTGGTGACGGTCGCCTCCCGGCGGCTGGTCGACACCGTCCGCAGCGAGGCGGCCCGCCGCCGCCGCGAGGACGCCCTCGCCCTCGCCACCCCGCAGTCCGCCCTGCTCGGCCCCGCCCCCGACGCGGCGGCCGACGCAGACCGGGACGACTCCCTGCACCTGCTGTTCCTCTGCTGCCACCCCGACCTGTCCGCACCCAGCCGGATCGCCCTCACCCTGCGCGCCGTCGGCGGTCTGACGACGGCGCGGATCGCGGCCGCGTTCCTGGTGCCCGAGGCGACGATGGCGCAGCGGATCAGCCGCGCGAAGCAGACCGTCCGCTCCTCCGGCCTGCCCGCACGGCAGCCGGCCGAGCGCCTCGCCGAGGTCCGCCAGGTCCTGTACCTGATCTTCAACGAGGGCTACACCACCAGCGACGGCGAGGACCTGACCGCCCCGGAACTCTCCACCGAGGCGATCCGGCTGGCCCGGCTGCTGCTCCGGCTGGTCCCGGACGACCCCGAGACCGCCGGACTGCTCGCCCTCATGCTGCTCACGGACGCCCGCCGGCCCGCCCGCACCGGCCCGGGCGGGGTCCTGGTGCCGCTGGCGGAGCAGGACCGTTCGCGGTGGAACCGGCCCCTGCTGGAGGAGGGCGTGGCCCTGATCGGCCGGACCCTGCCGCGCGGACCGGTCGGCCCGTACCAGGTCCAGGCCGCGATCGCCGCCGTGCACGACGAGGCGCCGGACGCGGACTCCACGGACTGGCCGCAGATCCTGGCCCTCTACGACGTGCTCGAGGGCTTCGGGCCGAACCCCTTCGTCACCCTCAACCGGGCCGTCGCCCTCGCCCTGGTGGACGGGCCGGCGGCCGGCCTGGCCGCGCTCGCCCCGCTGGCGGAGGACCGGAGGTTCGCCCGCCACCACCGCCTCCTCGCCACCCGGGCCCACCTGCTGGAACTGCTCGGCGACCCGGCGGCCGCCACCGCCTACCGCGAGGCCGCCCGCCGCACCACCAGCGCCCCCGAACGCCGGCACCTCACCGAGCGGGCGCGCCGGCTGGAGGCCGGGGGGCTTTCGGGGACCGACCACCGACCGGGGACCGACCACCGACCGGAGACCGACCACCGATGACCGAACGCACCGTGATCCGCGACGACGTCACCCTCGTCTGCCACGACCGTGGCGGCGACGGCCCGCCGCTGCTCCTGCTGCACGGACTCGCCGGGTACGGGGGCGAGTGGGACCCGCTCGCCCGGCACCTCGGGACGCGGTTCCGGGTGGTCACCGTCGACCAGCGCGGCCACGGCGCGAGCACCCGCCGCCCGGCCGACGTCTCCCGGGCGGCCCACGTCGCCGACGTGGCCGCCGTGATCGGGCAACTGGACCTCGGCCCGGTGACCCTGCTCGGCCAGTCCTACGGTGCGCACGCCGCGATGCTGGCCGCGGCCGCGCACCCGGAGCTCGTGGAGCGCCTGGTGCTGGTCGAGGCCGGACCGGCCGCCACTCCGGCCGGGACCGTCGCCGACATCGGCGCCTGGTTCGCCTCCTGGCCCGCCCCGTTCGCCACGCTGTCGGCCGCCGTGGAATTCCTCGGCGGCGGCCCCGTCGGCGAGGCATGGGCGGCCGGGCTGGAGGAACGCGCCGACGGCCGGCACCCGCGCTTCGACCCCGACATCATGGTGGCGGCCCTGACCGACAACACCCATCGCTCCTGGTGGGCCGAGTGGGGCCGGATCGCCTGCCCCACCCTGCTCGTCCTCGCGCAGTCCACCATCATCGACGCCGAGCAGCTCGACCGCATGCACCGCGACCGCCCCGACGCCGTCCTGGCCAGCGTCCCCGGCACCACCCACGACCTCCACCTCGAACGCCCGGAGGCGCTGGCGGAGTTGCTCGAGGAGTTCTGCGCCGCCGGAGCCCCCCGCCACTGACCCGCCGCTGACCCGCCGCCACCGGCCCTCCCCGCGCGCGCCGCGCAGGAAGTCGGCGCGCTCGACTTCCTGCGCGACCGCTGTGTCCTCGGGCCTCCGGGGTGCGGAGTCGTGCAGAAAGGTTTCCTCTTGGTGCGGTCGACTCGCTGGCGTGTCCCGGCCCGCCCCGGGGCACGGCGGTGACGGGTGCGGGTGCGGTGCCCCTGAGTGGTGCGGGAAGTCGGTGTGCTCGACTTCCTGCGTGGGTGCCGAGTCCGGGTCCTCGGGGGTGCGGCGCCGATTCCGTTCGGGAGGTGGATGCTGCTGCCTCCCTGCACGGACGCCGCCCGGTTGCTGCGTTCTCGGGCCGCCGCGTCGTGCAGAAAGCTTTCCTCTGGGTGCGGGTGGCACAGAAAGTCGGGCGCACCGACTTTCTGTGCGCGGCCTACTCGCTGCCGTGTCCCGGTCGGCCCCGGGGCGCGGCGGTGGCGTGTGCGGGTGTGGTGCCCCTGGGTGGTGCGGGAAGTCGACCTCGCCGACTTCCTGCGCAGCCGCCGTCCGGCCGTTGGGTTCTCGGGTCGCCGGGGCGTGCGGAGTCGTGCGGAAAGCTTTCCTCTTGGTGCGGGTGGCGTGGAAAGTCGGGCGCGCCGACTTCCTGTGCGGCTTACTCGCTGCCGTGTCCCGGCCGGCACCGGGGTGCGGCGGTGACGGGTGCGGGTGTGGTGCTCCTGGGTGGTGCGGGAAGTCGACGTCGCCGACTTCCTGCGCAGCCGCCGTCCGGCCGTTGGGTCCTCGGGCCTCCGGGTCGCCGGGTCGCCGGGTCGTCCGGAAAGGTTTCCTCACGGTGCGGTGCGGGGCGGTGCGGTGGCGTGGAAAGTCGGGCGCACCGACTTTCTGTGCGCGGCTTACTCGCTGCCGTGTCCCGGCCGGCCCCGAGGCGCGGCGGGTGCGGGTGCGGGTGCGGTGCTCCTGGGTGGTGCGGGAAGTCGACCTCGCCGACTTCCCGCGCCGCCCAGGGCGCCGGGCAGCCGTTGCGCTACCGGAGCTGTTCGGGGGTCGATCGCAGCCGGACGTGCAGATGGCCCTGGAGGGGGTAGGCGGGCGGGGCCGCGGTGAGGACGCGGTCGAAGGCGTACCGGCTCTTCTCCGCGACCCGGCAGGAGGCGGTGTTGTCCACCTGGTGCAACAGTTCGAGCCGCTGGAGTCCGGTCGGGCCGAGGGTGTCGAAGGCCCAGCCGGTGAGCGCCTCCAGCGCGCGCGGGGCGATGCCCCGGCCCCGGGCGGGGGCGGACGTCCAGTAGCCGACCTCGGCGGTGTGCCCGCCGGGCGAGACCCGCTTGAGCACGAGGTTGCCCAACGGCGGCCCCGGCTCCGCGCCCGGCAGCGCCTCCAGGACGGCGAAGGCGAACCGGTGTCCCGCCGCCCAGGCCTCCTGCTGGGTGCCGACCCAGCGGAGCGCGTCCGCCTCGTCGTCGACGACCGAGGTCGTCCAGCGGCGCAGCACCGGGTCCCGGTACACCTCGACGAGCGCGGGCGCGTCCTCGTTCCGCCAGGGCCGGAGCAGCAGGGCGGGGGCGGACGGGTCGGCATCGACGGGCAGGACCATGGTGTCGTTCATCAGGCAATCGTATCCGGCGGAGCGGCCGACGCCTGGTCAACAGCCGTGGCACCGCAGGTCGATGGGGGTGCCGTGGCCCGAGTGGCGCGTGGCAGACTGGTCGGCCGACGGACAGTTCGTTCGAGTAGGACACGGGGGCGGTCATGACCGGTCGGGGGACCGTGCTCGGCGGGCGCTACACGCTGACCGGGCGCATCGGCGGCGGCGGGATGGGCGCCGTCTGGCGGGCCGAGGACTCGGTGCTCGGGCGGCCGGTGGCGGTGAAGATCCTCCACCCGGCGCTGCTGGCCGACGTGACCTTCGCCGAACGCTTCCGCCGCGAGGCGCGTCTGCTCGCCCTGCTGGACCACCAGGGCATCGTCGACGTGCACGACTACGGCGAGGAGGAGCCGCCGGACGCGGACGGCGACCGTCTCGCGTACCTGGTGATGGAACTGGTCGACGGCCGGCCGCTGGACCGGGTCCTCGCCGCGGACGGCGCCTTCCCGCCCGCCCGGGCGCTCGGACTGCTCGCCGAGGCCCTGGACGCCCTGCACGCCGCCCACCGGCGCGGCATCGTGCACCGCGACGTCAAGCCGTCCAACCTCATGCTCCGGGCCGACGGCCGGGTGACGGTCACGGACTTCGGCATCGCCCGGTCCATGGCCGGGACCAGACTCACGGCCTCGCACGCGGTGATCGGCACCGCGCTCTACATGGCTCCGGAACAGGCCGAGGGCAAGGCCGTCACCCCGGCCGTCGACCTCTACGCGATCGGCGTGGTCTGCTACGAACTGCTCGTCGGCAGGCCGCCGTTCACCGGCGGCGGCATGCTGGAGGTGGCGCTCAAGCATCTGCGCGAGCCCGCGCCGGAGCTGCCGGGGGACATCCCGGCGGCGGTGCGCGCGTTCGTCGCGACGGCGCTGGCGAAGGACCCGGGCGAGCGGTTCGCCGACGCGGCGGCGATGGCGGCCGCGGCCCGGGCGGCGGCGGGCGGCGAGGGTCCGCCGGTGCTCCCGGTGCTCCCGGTGCTCCCGGCGTCCGCGGTCGCGGAGCCCGCGGCCGCGGAGCCGGTCCCCACGGACCCACCGGCGATGGAGGAGGCGGTCGCGGAACCGGTCGCCGCCGTGGCCCCCGTGGCGAGCACGGAACCGGCCGGGCGGACGCGCAGGCGGGGCTTCCTGGTGCCGGTGGTCCTGCCGATCGTGATCTCGGTCGGTACGGCCACCGCGCTGCTCGTCGACCGCGGGCCGTTCACCTCGCAGGCCCAGGAGCCGGGTTCGCCGCCCGCGGTCACGGTGACCATGACCGCCTGGCCGGCGGGTGCGTCGCCGACCGGGGGCCCGCCCCCGGCGCCTTCGCCGACGCCGCCCGCCGTCCCGACCGTCCCGGGTGCCCAGTCCGGCGTGCCGACCGGTGCGGCCGCCCCGGCCGCCCCGACCGGGAAGCCCACTCCGCCCCCCACCGCCCCGCCGTCGACCTCCGCGTCCCGGCCGGGCGGGTCCCCGTCGTCGGCTCCCGGTGCTTCGCAAGCACCTCAGCAGACAGCCGCTCAGACCCAACCGCCCGCCCCTGCCGCACTGTCCGCAGCCCCGGCCACCGCGCCCCAGGCCACCGCGTCGCCCCCGGCCACCGCCCCCGGCGGTGCTCCGGCGAGCGGCTGCGGCGGTACCAACTGGGGTTACATCACCAATGTCGGGGACGGTCTCCGCATGGGCCTGTCCCAGGACAGCCTCACCGGCGGCCAGGCCGTGGTCATGGGCGGTGCGACCGCCTACGGCTGGGTGCACACCGTCCCCAGCAGCTGGCACCAGTTCAACCCCTGCAAGCTGAGCGCCCCCGTCCTGGTGCAGGAGATGGACGGCCGGGTGGCGCTGTCCAACGGCTTCAGCTTCCTCACCAACTGGACGGTCACGGCCGCCACCGTCCCGGGGGCCTTCTACCTGAAGGACTACATGGGCCAGAACTGCCTGACCGACAACGGTGTCGGTGCCCAGCTCACCATGACCGCCTGCACCCCCGGCAACAAGTCCCAGGAGTTCCGCATCCCCTAGCAGCCATTAGTAGCTACTAGTAGGTGTTAAGGGCTGGACGTCGGCGCTGACGGTGTGCCAGGATCGTCCTGCGGCCGACCGCAGGGGGCGGCCGCAGGAGGGGAGGACCCAGTCATGTCCCAGGAGAACCCGGAGTACGTGTCGGTACCGGTGCCGGCCCACCTCGTCCCGGCCGTGTACGCGTTCATCGCCGAGCGCAGCGGCGTCACCGCGGGTGCCGCCGCCGCGCCCACCGCCGGGGACCTCGCGATCAGGTCCCCGCAGGGCGAGCAGCAGCGCCGGCGCGACGAGTGGACCGTCGAGGACCTCCGCACGCTGATCAGCGACCGCCGCGACTCCGTCCAGGTGGTCGTGGCGATCCTCGACATCCTCGCCGAGCAGCCCGGTACCCGGGTCGGCTACGGCGACCTGGCCGGGGCGCTGAAGCTCGACCGCACCCGGCTGCGCGGAGCCCTGTCCGGCTTCACCCGCGTCCTGAAGGCCCACTACGAGCGGGAGTTCTGGCCCATGTGGTGGACCGAGGTGCCCGCGGGCGAGGGCCGGGGCAGCGAGTTCGTGTACTACGTCAGCGATGTCGTCGCGAGGCGCTGGCGTGAGGCCCGTGCCGAGGCGTGAGCGACGGTGAACGGAGCCGAGTGGCGGTCAACGCCACTCGGCGCCCGCCGTCCGCCTGTCACTGGGATCCGCTCACAGTTCCACCCGTCGCCAGCCGTCGCCGCCCGGTCCCACCGGGGCCGGGGCGAAGTCGTAGCGGACACCCTCCGGCCCGAGGGCGAGCAGGGAGATCGAGGAGGAGCCCCAGATCCGGCCGTTCCCGAAGTCGCGTCGCTGGACCAGGGCGGCGGGCGCGTCGAGGGGCAGACCGTCCCCGGTCACGACCGGCAGCCAGCTGCCCCAGGCCCGCTCGGTGTCCGGGGTGCCGAGCAGGGGGAGCGGACGGGGCTCGGCCTCGAACCGGGCCCGGAAGTGGGCGGCGCGGGCGGCCATCAGGGCGCGGATCCGCTCGGAGGCGGTGCGGTTCTCGGCCAGGCCCTCCGGTCCGTCGTTGAGGACGACGCTCAGCCCGGCCGGCAGCTCCAGCTCGACGAGCCGGCCGCCGGTCCCGCCGCCCCAGCTCAGCACCCGGGCGCCGTCGGGGCGGACGACGACCAGGTGGAACGGGTCGTACCGGTCGAGGTCCAGCGCGTCGATCCGGCCGCCGCGGACGGCGAGCAGGGGCAGTTCACCGCGCGAGAGCCGGGCGGCCTCCGGTGCCGAGGTGCCGAATCCGTTCAGCAGGCAGGCCGCGACCGGTCCGGAGGCGCCGGAGTCCGTGTTGCCCGGCTCCACCGCGAGCCACGTCCCGCCCGCGACCAGGTCCAGCCCGCCGACCGCCGAGGGCTGCGCCGGCCAGTGGTGGGCGGGCGGCGACCAGCGCCGTCCCGTGTACTCGTCCCGTACCGACAGCAGCAGTACCGGCACCGCCGCGGACGGCTCGATGCTCACGAACGCCGTACACACGTCCAGTCCCCCTGACCTCGCCCTCCCCGCGATCCTCGCACGCCTGTTCGTCGATCGGGAGGGGGCCGGGCGCCCGGGCGTCGACGGTGTTCCGGGCGCTCCGGGCGTCCTGAGTGTTCCCGGGTGTCCTGAGCGTTCCCGGTGTCCTGAGCCTCCTGGGCGTCCGGACACGCCGGACGCCCAGGAGGCCCAGGAAGCTCGGGGCGCCCGGGATGCTCCCGGGCCCTTCGCCCGGCCCCGACCCGCCCCATGCTCCGCGCCCCATGCTCCGCGCCCCATGCTCCGCGCACTTTGCAAAGTTCACTTTGCAAAGTGCGCGCAACCCGAGCCCTGCCCCTTAAGCCGCCCTGATTAGGGCATTTTCCACCCTTTCACACCCCTCGCCGCCCTCCCCGCTCTTCTCCGCACTTTGCAAAGTCACACTTTGCAAAGTGTGGAGCGCGCACGCAGGGGGATGGGAGAGAGCGGCGGAGGGCGGTCGGCAGCAAGTACCCGCCGCTGGAGTGGCCCACGATTTTCGTGCCCGAACGTACCGAACCGCCAGGCCACCACGCCCCTAGGCTGAGCGCTATGACGACCACGAACAACACCCCCGTCACCCCCGTCGCCCCCGCCGACACCCCGGTCCCCGCGCCCGCCCAGCGCATCTCGCTGCCGGACCTCGCCCCCGACTTCTACAAGGCGATGATCAGCCTGGACCGCCGGGCCCGCCAAGGCGTGGACCCGGCCCTCGCCGAGCTGGTCAAGGTGCACGCCTCGATGATCAACGGCTGCGCCTTCTGCATCGACATGCACAGCACCGACGCCCTCGGCCAGGGCGAGCAGAACCACCGCCTGCTCTCCCTCCCGGCCTGGCGCGAGACCCCGTGGTTCACCGCCAAGGAGCGCGCCGCCCTGGCACTGACCGAGTCCTTCACCCTGCTCACCCAGGGCCATGTGCCGGACGCCGTCTACGACGAGGCGGCCGCGCACTTCGAGGAGGCCGAGCTGGCGCAGCTGATCGCGCTGATCATCACCATCAACGCCTGGAACCGGATCGGCGTCGGCACCCGGCTCAGCCCGGCCGCGAAGTAGCGGGCGGCGGAGGATGACGGTCGAGCAGCGGGAGAAGGCCCGCTCCCTGCGTGAACTCCACCGCCCCGGCGATCCGTTGGTGCTCGCCAACGTCTGGGACGCGACGAGCGCCCGGCTGGTCGCGGCGGCCGGGGCGCGGGCCCTCGCCACGGCCAGCGCGAGCGTCAGCTGGACGCTCGGCAGCCCCGACGGCGAGGGCGCCGACCGCTCACGGGTGCTGGCACAGACGGAGCTGATCGTCCGCGCGGCCGGCCCGCTGCCGGTCACGGCGGACCTGGAGAGCGGGTTCGCCGGGACCGCGGCGGGTGTCGGCGGGACGGTCGAAGCCCTGCTCGCCACCGGCGCGGTCGGCGTCAACCTGGAGGACGGGGGCCGGCCGGTCGCCGAGGCGGCCGAGCGGATCGCCGCGGCCCGGGCGGCGGCGGACGCGGCCGGAGTGCCGCTGTTCGTCAACGGCCGCACCGATGTCTTCCTGCACGCCGGGGGCACCGCGGACCCGGCGGAGCTGCTGGACGAGGCGGTGGCCAGGCTGCGGGCCTACGTCGAGGCGGGCGCGGACGGCGTGTTCGCCCCGGGGGTGTCCGACCCGGCGGTGATCGCCGCACTGGTCGGGGCCGTCCCGGCGCCGCTCAATGTACTGGCGGGCCCGGGCGCGCGGTCCGTGCCGGAGCTGGCAGCACTGGGGGTGGCCAGGATCAGTCTGGGACCCGGCCTGGCGAAGGCGGCGTACGCGGCGGTGCGCCGCGCCGCCGAGGAGGTGTACGGGGACGGAACGTACTCCGCGCTCGACGGCGGGCTCGACTACGGGGAGTTGCAGGGGCTGTTCGTCAGCCGGTGAGCGCGCCGAGCGTGCCGAGCGTGCCCATGGCGTGGTTGACGATGTTGCCGTTGGAGCAGGTGGTGGGCCCGGCGCCGTGGCTGCCCAGGGCGGGGACGGCCGCGAACTCCTGCAGACAGGCCGCGGCGGCCGCGAAGTCCGGGCCGGTCGCCGCGCCACCGGAGCCCGAGGCCGAGCCCGAGGCCGAGCCGGAGCCCGGGCCCGGGTCGGCACCGGAGCCGGAGTCCGCGGCGAACGCTGCGGTCGGTGCGGCGGCCAGCGCCAGCGCGGCCAGCAGGAGCGCGGTGGGCCGCCGCACGCCGCTCACAGGCCGTGCCCGATCTCGCCGCTGAGGCCCGGGTGGCTCATCTGGTTGGTGCCGATGGCCTCGATCTCGCTCGCCGTGCCGCCGACCACCGGCAGGTCCTTCGCCTCGTGCAGCAGGAGGTCGGCGGGGGAGAGGGTCATCCCGTTGGACAGGCCGCCGAGCGCGTCCGGGGACGCCGCGGTCGAGGTGGCGGCGGACGCGGACGGCACGGCGGCGGCGAGACCGGCCACGGTCAGGGCGGCCAGGGTGGCGAGTTTCTTCATGAACCCCCCAACGACCCGGCCGCCCCGAGGTCACCGCGGCCCGCGCGGCGAACGGCCGGTCAGATCGTGACCCGCAGCGTGCGCACGCTGTTGCTGACGAACGAGGCGATCGGCTCCGGCTCCGGCCCGTCCGCGAGCGCGAGCCCGGGGTAGCGCTCGAACAGGAACCGCAGCGCCGTCTCCGCCTCCAGCCGGGCCAGCCCCGAGCCCAGGCAGAAGTGCGGGCCGTGCCCGAAGGACAGGTGCCGGTTCGGCGTCCGGCCGAGGTCGAAGCGGTCGGCGTCGGGGTAGTGGGCCCCGTCCCGTCCGGCGGCCGCGTACGAGGCGAGCAGCGCCTCGCCGCGCCGGATCACCACCTCGCCGACCCGGATGTCCTCGGTGGCGTAGCGGAGCGGGAACTGTCCGACCGGCGAGTCGTACCGCAGCGTCTCCTCGACCACGGCCGACCACGGCACCGTGCCGTCCAGCACCGTCCGCAGCTGCTCGGGGTGGGCGAGCAGGGCGCGCACCGCGTTGGTGATCAGGTTGAGCGTGGTCTCGTGCCCGGCCACCAGCATCAGCAGCAGGGTGCCGACGAGTTCCGGCTCGCCGAGCCGGTCGTCCTCCTCGCGGGCGGCGATGAGGTCGGTGGTCAGGTCGTCGCCGGGTTCGGCCCGCTTGGCGGCTACCACCGAGGCGAGCAGCGCGAACAGCGACTGCTGCGCGGCGGCGGCGGCCCCGGGGGTGGCGGAGCTGGAGACCAGGGTGTCGGACAGCTCGTGCAGTTCGTCCTGCTGCTTGGGCGGCAGGCCGAGCAGCTCGCCGATCACCTGCATCGGCAGCGGGTAGGCGAAGTGCTCGCGCAGGTCGAACGCGCCGTCCAGCTCGGAGATCCGGTCGAGCAGGGCGGTGGTCCTGGCCTCGACGGCGGGCTGCAGGGCGGCCACCCGGCGCGGGGTGAAGGCCTGGGTGACGAGTCCGCGCAGCCGCCGGTGGTCCTCGCCGTCGACGGTGATCATGCCGGGGACGGTGACGAAGTTGATCAGTGGCCAGCCCTCGGGCAGCCGGCCTTCCCGGAACACCGTCCACAGCCGGGGGTCCTTGCCGACGCGGGGGTCGGCGAGGAGTTCCTGGAGGGTGTCGTGGTGGGTTATCGCCCAGACCACCACCCCGCCAGGGAGTTCCACCAGGACCGCCGGCCCGGCTCCCCGGAGCCGGGCGTTCTCCCCGTGCTGGTCGCGTCCGAAGGCGTCGAGGACGACGGGCTCGGCTCTTCCGCCCCCGAGGCCGTCCCCGAGGTCGTTCCCGAGGCTGCCCCCCAGGCCGCCCCCGGTGCCGCCCCCGGTGCTGCGCCCGGGGCCGTCCCCGGTGTCTGCGGAGTCTGCGGTACCTGCGGCGGTGTCCATGCGGAGGGCCTCTCGGGAGCTGGCGGGCGGGGCGGGGTGAAGGCGCTGTAGAGCACCGGCAGGCTGATCAGGGCGCGCGACCAGGGGGACGGGCGCCAGGCCAGCTCGTGCGGGGGGACGGCGAGTTGGAGGTCCGGCAGCCGGTGCAGCAGGGTCTCGACGGCGGTCTCGACGATGATCCGGGCCGGGTGCTGGGCCGGGCAGACGTGCTTGCCCGCGCCCCAGGCGAGGTGGGCCCGGTTCCCGCCGATCGAGGCGTGCCCGATCGACGGGTGCCCGACGGCGCCGGGGCCCTGGGCGGCCGGGTCGGCGTTGGCCGCGGCCAGACCGAGCACGAGCATGTCGCCCCGGGCGATGAACTGGCCGCCGAGCACGGTGTCCGAAGTGGCCCACCGGCCGGGGAAGTTCTGCGTCGGCGGGTCGCGCCAGAGCACCTCCTCCAGCGCGTCGGCGACGGTCAGCCGGCCGCCGGTGAGGGTGGCCCGGAAGCGCCGGTCGGTGAGCAGCAGCCGCAGGGTGTTGCCGGTCCAGCAGATGGTGGTCTCGTTCCCGGCGATCATCAGCACCACCAGGTGGTGCACCGCTTCCTCGTCGGTCAGCCCGGCCGGGTGGGCGAGCAGCCAGGAGGTCAGGTCGGCGCCGGGCGTGGTCCGGCGCTGCCGCACCAGGTCGACCAGGAGGGTCTGGAACTCCTGGTTGGCGCGCACCGATTCGGCGCCGCTGTCGGCGATGTGGCTGATCAGCCGGATGAGGTGCGCGCCCGCCTCGTCGGGCAGGCCGAGCAACTGGGTGAAGACCAGCAGCGGCAGCCGGCGCGCGTACTGGGCGACCAGGTCGGCGGTGCCGTCGGGGCCCCAGCTGTCGATCAGCGCGTCGGCGGCGGCCTCGGTGGTCTCGCGCAGCTGCCGGTGGTCGACCCGGGCGAGGGTGTCGGCGACGGCGGCGCGCAGCCGCTGGTGCTCGGCGCCGTCGAGGTTGAGCAGGGTGGGGCGCCAGGAGGTCATCGGCTGGAGCCGGGAGTCGGCGGCCAGCCGGCCTTCGGCGGGGACCCGCCAGCGGCGCGAGTCCTTGGAGAACAGCGCCTCGTTGCGGGTGAGTTCGAGCAGTTCGGCGTAGCCGAGGACGAGCCAGGACTCGACCCCGGGCTCCAGCTCGATCGGTGCCACCGGCCCGTACTGGGCGCGCAGCCGGGCGTACAGGCCGTGCGGGTCGTCGGCGACGGCGGAGCCGTAGAGCGGGGTGAGCGGCACCCCGACCGGCAGTCCGCCGGGCAGGGTGCCGCCGTGGGTGGCCGCGGCGGGAGGGCCGCCGTCGTGGGCCGCGGCCGGGGGGAGGCCGCCGCCCGTCGCGTGCGCGGGGCACCCGGGCGGCGGGACGGCCGTCGTGCCGGGCTCGGGAACGGTCATCGCTGCGGCTCCAGGACGGCGGTGCGGTACAGGTGGTCGACGAAGTCGATCAGCAGGTCGTAGGAGGCCCGCCGGTCCCGGGCGTCGCAGTACAGGATCGGCGCCCCGGGCAGCAGGTCCAGTGCCGACCGCAGTTCCTCCTCGGGGTAACTGGGCGTGTCCGGGAAGGTGTTGACGGCGACCGCGAACGGTATCTGCTGCTCCTCCAGCCGCCCGAGCACGTCGAAGCTCTCGTCCGGACGCCGCAGGTCGACCATCGCGATCGCGCCGAGCGCGCCGCGCGACAGGTCGTCCCAGAGCGGCCAGAACCGCTGCTGTCCGGGTGTGCCGAACAGGTACAGCGCGAGCCGGGGGTTGAGGGTGATCCGGCCGAAGTCCAGCGCCACCGTGGTGGTGGTCTTGCCGCCGCGCCCGGTGAGGTCGTCCACGCCGCTGCTGGCGGCCGTCATGGTCTCCTCGGTGCGCAGCGGGGAGATCTCGCTCAGCGAGCCGACCAGGGTGGTCTTGCCGACGCCGAACGGGCCGGTGACGAGGATCTTCACCGCGCCCTGGACGGACGGCGGCAGGTACTGCGGTGCGGCGGGAGGGCCGGCGACCGGGTCAGCGGAGTTGGCGGAGGCCAACGAGTACCTCTTCCAGAAGAGTGGTGGGCAGGCGTTCGGCCTGCGGAACGGGCGGGAGTACCTGGACGGCGCCGAGGTCCCAGAGGTCGCCGACCAGGACCTTGACGACTCCGAGCGGCAGCCCCAGGTGGGCCGCCACCTCGGCGATCGACAGCAGGCTGTGGCAGAGGTCCAGGGTCCGCCGGTGCTCGCGGTTGAGCAGGGCGTGCTCGGGGAGTTCGGGCCGGTCGGGTAACGCGACGACCAGGCTCTCGAAGGCCAGCTCGGTGCGGGTGGGCCGGCTGCGGCCGCCGGTGATGACGTAGGGGCGGACCGGACCGCCGCTCACCGCTGGCCCCCCGCCGCGAGATCGGCGCGCGGCGGGCTCGTGAGGTGGGTGCCGATCCGCTCGACCAGGACCTGCATCTGGTAGGCCACCAGGCCGGCGTCGACGTCGTCGCCGGTCACCACCGCCAGGTGCGCCCCGGCCCCGGCGGCGACGATGAAGAGGTAGCCGCCGCCGTACTCGATGACGATCTGCCGGGTCGCGCTGCCGCGGCCGCCGAAGCCCTGGGCGACGCCGCGGGCCAGCGACTGGAGGCCGGAGCAGGCCGCCGCGAGCCGCTCCGCGTCCTCGCGCACGATGCCCTCGCTGCGTCCGATCTCCAGGCCGTCGTTGGACACCACGACGGCGTGCTGGACCTGCGGGACGTTGACGATGTCGGCGAGCAGCCAGCCGAGGTCAGGGGTGGTGGTCATGGAACTCTCCGGGGCGCTGGGGAAGCTGGGGGGAAGGGGGAAGGGAAGGCTCGTGCGGGTCCTGGGAGCCGGCCCGGGCGGCCGAGCGGCCGCCGGCGGTGCCGGCCTGGAACATCGACATGAACGCCTGGGCCTGCTGCGCCGAGCGGTACGGCGGGGCCGGCGGCGGAGTGGGGGCGGCATTGGCGGCGTGCCGGGTGGCGGCGCGGCCGCGGCGGTGGCTCCGGCGGGGCAGCGGCGGCGGTGCGGTGTCCGGTGCGGTGTCGGCGGTCGGGTAGCCGGTGACGGGGGGGTACACGGGCGGGTAGCCGGTGGCCGTCGCGGGGTCGTACGGGGCGGGGTCGTCCAGGTCGTACGGGACGCCCTGGGGCGGGTGCGACGGGTACGACGAGTGCGGCGTGTACGGCTGGTAGGGCTGGTACGGGTCGTGCGGCACGTGCGGTGCATGCGGCACGTGCGGCGCATGCGGCTCGTGGGGCGGGTGCGGGTGGTCGGCCGGGACGTCCGGGTACGCCGTCGCGGCGTCCGGGTGGGCGTCCGGGTGGGCCGCCGGCCCGGGCAGGTCGGGCCGGGCCGGGGGGACGGCCCGACCGCGGGGCGCGGACCGCGCGGGCGCCGCTGGTCCGCCGAACACCGCGTCGCCCCGGCCCAGGCCCGGCACGGTCGGCGGCAGCGGTTCGGTGAGCAGCGCGTTCGGCAGCAGCACCACGACCCGCACACCGCCGTACGGCGAGGGCGCGGAGCCGATCGTGACCCGGAAGCCGTACTGCTCGGCGAGTCGGCCGACCGCCGCCAGGCCGAGCTGGGGCACCTCGCCGAGGCGGGAGACCTCCAGCGTGGATCCGCCGGCGAGGGCGTCGGCGGCCTTCTCGACGGCGGGTTCGGGCATCCCGACGCCGCCGTCGTCGATCTCGATCACGGCCCCGTTGTGGACCGGCATCAGGGTGACGTACACCTGGGTGCTGGGCGGGGAGTAGCGGGTGGCGTTGTCCAGCAGTTCGGCGACGGCGTGGATCAGCGCCTCGGCGGCCGCGCCGACCACGGCGGTCTCGATCCGGCTGCGGATCATCACCCGCTGGAACGGCAGGATGCGCGACTGGGCGCCGCGCACGACGTCCTCCAGCGAGACCGGCTCGGGCCAGTGGCGGCCGGCCCTGGCGCCGCAGAGCACGGCCAGGGTCTGGGCGAGGCGGGCCTGTTGGGCGGCCGCGTGGTCGGCCTTGAGCAGGCCCTCCAGCAGGGTCGGGTCGTCGTGGGTGCGCTCCATCTCGTCCAGCAGGGCCTGCTGGTCGTGCGCCATGACGAGGATCCGGCGGGCGACGCTGAGGAAGGCCCGCTGGGTGGAGGCGTTGAGTTCCTGGTCCTGCTGGGCGGCGGCCAGTTCGGTTCCGCGGCGGGAGAGTTCGGCCGCGAGCTGTTCCCGGAGGCGGGTGATCTCGTGCTGCTGCTGGGTGACCCGACGCCGCTGGGTGGTGGAGACCGCGCGGTAGCGGGCGGCGGCCACCAGGGCGAGAGCGGCGAGCACGCCTGTTGCCGTTGCGCACCACTGAGTCATCGTCACGCGGCGAATTCTAGGGCGATCATCCTATGAAGGTGCGACCGGATCTCGCCAGGTGACCGGATCTCATCGATATCCCGTCAATACCACGCCGGTTCGCACTGGTTCGAACGCGATCGGACTGTCCGTGGGCAGTCGACCGGTGTCCCGTCAGCCCCGCTGGTGCACGGCCGACAAACGGTGCAACAGCAGCAACGCGACGTCGTCCGGACGCGAACGCCGCTCGGTCACGTTCAGAGTGAGCAGATCGGCCAGCTTTTCCAGGTCCGGCCCCGGTTCGACCCGGACCGGCCCGGTGTTGCGCGCCCACAGCTCCAGCCCGCCGAGCATCCGGTGCACGGACTCGTCGTAGTCCTCCTCGCGGTCCTCCACCAGGCCGTCGGTGTAGGCGAGCAGCGTCTCGCCGGGCGGCAGGTACTCGACCGCCAGCGGGTACGGCCGCTCGGGAGCCACGCCCAGCGGAGGGCCGCCGGGGAGGTTCAGCTCCACCGCCCTGGCGTCCGCGGTGACCCGGACCGGCGCCGGGTGTCCGGCGCGGGCCGCCCGCACGGTGCCGTCGGCCGGGTCGAGGGTCAGGTACAGGCAGGTGGCGAACAGCTCGGTGTCCAGCTCGGTCAGCAGCCGGCTGGTCCGGGCGAGCGTGGCGGCCGGGTCGTGCCCGTCGGTCGCGTAGGCCCGCAGTCCGCTGCGCAACTGCCCCATCACCGCCGTGGCCTCGGCGTTGTGCCCCTGGACGTCCCCGATCACCAGCCCGATCCGGCCGTCCGGGAGCCGCAGCAGGTCGTACCAGTCGCCGCCGATCTGCATGCCCTCGGTGCTCGGCAGGTAGCGGGCGGCGCTGGCGATCCCGGGCAGCCGGGGCAGGGTGCGCGGCAGCATCGCCCGCTGCAGTTCGGTCGCCCGGTGGTGGTGGGTGTCGTAGAGCCGGGCCCGCTCCAGGGACTGGGCCAGGATGCCCGCGAACGAGGAGTAGAGGGTGCGGTCCTCGCGCCCGAACGCGCGCTCGGTGGCGAAGGTGATCAGACAGGAGCCGACCTGCCGGCCGGAGGCGATCAGCGGCAGCACCGCCCACGCGGCCGGGGCGAGCGGGCTGCCGGTCCCGCCGCCCGTCCCGTCGCCCTCGCCGCGGCCGGTCCCGCCGGCGGGACCGGCCGTCCGGTCGGCCCCGCGTCCGCGTCCGCGCCGGGCCGGCTCGCTGAACAGCGGGGCCGACCGGGCCAGGGCGCGCTGCATCACGCCCTCCGACAGGTCGGCCAGCCGGGTCAGCTCGGTACGCCGCTCGCCCCCGTAGACGGTGTGCGAGACGGGCAGCAGCCGCCCCTCGTCGACCAGGTCCAGCACGATGCCGGCCGCCCCGAAGGCGGGCCGGCAGATGTCGGTGACGGCCGTGGTGACGTCCCGGACGGTGACCGCCCGGGACAGTGCCCGGGTGAGAGCCAGCAGCAGTGCCGACCGGGCCCCGGCGGCGGAGGTGCCCTCGGTGGTGCCGGCGGGCTCCTGCCCGGGGCCGGACGGGGAGCCCGGGCCGGACGGCGCCGGGGACCGCCCGCCGGGCGCCCCGTCCCCGGGCGGGCGTTCGCCGGGGGTCCGGCCGTGGTCGAGATCGGCGATCAGGCCGGCGATCCGCACCGGGCGGCGGTGCACGTCCAGCATCACCTCGCCGGTCTCCTCGATCCGGATCACCCCGCCGCCCCGGCGCGGCACCCGGTAGCGGATCCGGTACGGGCCGCCGGTGGCGAGGGCCTCGGCCATGGCGGCCTGGACGTCCGGGAGGTCCTCGGGGTGGACCACGAGGTCCAGGGAGGGGGCGGGGGAGGTGCCGCCGCGCTCCGGCGCCGGCCGGCCGACCAGCCGCAGCGCCTGGGCGTCCCAGTGGGTCTCGCCGGTGACCAGATCCCGTTCGAAGGCCCCGTGCCCGGAGGCCCGGACGGCGAGCGAGAGCATCGAGTGGGCGGTCGCGGCGGCCGGATCGGCGGCGCCCGCGCACGGGCCGGGGCGCACCCCGTGCGCCGCACCCCGGTCCGGGCGCCCTCCGCGTCCCGGCTGCCCTTCGGGTTCCGGGTGCCCTCCGCCTCCCGGCTGCTCGCCGTGCCCCGGGTGCCCTCCGGTCCCGCCCGTTCCGCCGAGCGCCCCGGTGCCCGCCCTGGCGTGCTCCAGCAGGTGGCCGAGCCGGTGCCCGCAGGCGTCCGCGAGGGTCTCCAGCACGTCCAGGTCGCGCCGGGGGACCGTCCCCCGGTGGGCGAGGGCCAGGGCGAGGACGCCCAGCGGCCGGCCGTCGACGATCATCGGCAGGGTGGCGACGGCGACCATCCCGGTGCCCATCCCGGCGTTCCGGTTCGGATAGTCGGCGCTGGTGCGTTCGGGGCTCAGCAGATAGGGACGGCGCAGCCGCAGCGCCATCGCGGCGGGCAGGTCCCCGGCCGGGTCGACCACGCTGTAGCGCTCGTGGGCCCAGTCGGGCAGGCCGTGGGAGGCCGTGAGCCGGAGCATTCCGGTGGAGTCCAGCAGGTAGAGCGCCGAGCCCTCACCGGTGATCCAGCTCGGGCCCTCGGCGAGCACGGTGCCGAGCAGTTCGGCGGCGTCCGCGCAGCCCAGCAATAAGCGGACGCAGCGCATGGCACTGCGCGCGGTGGGGCTGCTGCGCGGGTCCACGGGGATGGCCGGCCTCTCCGGTGCCTTATGGGGCAGTTAATTCTTAATACCTTATTTCTTAATCGGGTGAGGGGAGAGTCGAACGGTGTGCCCCGGGAGCCCGGGGCGCCCGGTGTGCGTGGGGCCCCGCCGGGTCCGGTACCCTTCTCCGTACGACGTGCCGCCCTGGGGGCGGTGGGTCGTAACGGCGCGGGGCTATAGCTCAGACGGTTAGAGCGCTTCCCTGATAAGGAAGAGGCCACAGGTTCAAGTCCTGTTAGCCCCACACCAGTCCGAAGGGCCCGGAGCAGTGCGCTCCGGGCCCTTCGGCGTTCCCGCCCGGACGGCCCCCGGCGCCCACCCCCCGGGACCCCGCCGTCCTCGCCGTCCCCACCGCCCTGTCGCTCCGTGCCCGCTCCGTGCCCGCTCCGGACCCGTCCGGGCTCAGCGGGGCCAGCCGCGCAGTCCGGCGGTCAGTACGGTGATCATCCGCTCCTGGGTCTCCCCGAGGTCCTCGGCGAGCTGGAAGGCGCCGGCCGTCGACAGCGCCGCGAAGCCGTGGGCCAGCGAGCGGAACGTGCGGGCCGCGTGGATCGCCTCGGAACCCTCCAGCCCGTACCCGCGGAGCACCGCGACGATCACCCCGACCAGCCGGGCGGCTGCGTTCGACAGGTCCTCGTCCGGCCGCGGGGCCTGCGGCAGCGCGGCGTACCGGTGCGGGCGCTCGGTGGCGTAGGCGTGGTAGGCCCGCAGGACGGCGGCGACCGCCTCGTCCCCGCTCCGGCCGAGCGCCGCCCCGGCGAGCCGGTCGGCCAGTTCCTCGGTGACCCGGACGGCGACCAGCCGGCGCAGTTCGGCCAGTCCGCCGCTGACGTGCTTGTAGAGCGAGGGGGTGGCGACCTTGGCGCGGGCGGCGACGGCGGCCAGGGTGAGGGCCTCGGGACCCTGCTCGTCGATGAGGGCGAGGGCGTGGTCGACGACCTGCTCGGGGGTGAGTCCGACTCGGGGCATCGGGGGTCTCCTGGTGGGCGCGGCGGGCGTGGTGGGCGTGGTGGATCGGTGGAGGGGGCGGCGCTGGACGGCGGCGGCCGGGCGGAGGGCGCGTGCGGTCCCAGGCGATCGGGCGATCGAGCGATCGAGCGGTCAGGCGAGCTCGGCGAGGAAGCCCAGCAGGGCGTCGGCGGTGGCCTCCGGGTGGTCGGCCATCGGGTAGTGCCCGGCGCCCTCGACCATCACCTTGCGTGCCCCGAGCGCGGCGGCCTGCCGGTCGGCGACCAGCTCCGGGTCGCCGAAGTCGGGGTCCTCGGAACCCATCACCACCAGCGCCGGGCAGCGCACGGCCGAGGTCCAGCCGAGGGGCGAGGAGTCGCCGTGCACATAGCCCCGGGTGGCGGCCCGCCGGCCCGGGGTGCGCAGCGCGGAGACCAGCCCGGCCACGTACTCCTCGTGGTCGGCGGGCTTGGGGCCGGGGAAGGCGGCCCTGCGCAGGTAGAGCCCCCAGAACGCGGGCGAGCGCACCAGCAGCGCGCCCATCGCCCGGACCACCGTCCGCTGCAGGGCGGTGGGCGGCACGTTCTCGACGAAGGCGTCGATCAGGACGATCCCGGCGACCCGCTCCGGGGCGTCCCCGGCGGCTCCGACCACGCTGGCGCCGGTGTAGGAGTTGCCCGCCAGGACGGCCCGGTCGATGCCCAGGTGGTCCAGCAGGGCGAGCACGTCGCCGGCGATCGCGGCGGGGGAGTAGTCGTCCCAGTGGATCGAGGAGTCACCGAAGCCGCGCAGGTCCATGGTGATCACCCGGCGGCCGGCGGCGGTCAGCAGCGGGCGCAGGTGCCGGTACGCGGCCCGGCTGTCGAGCATCCCGGGGAGCAGGACGACGGGGGTGCCGTCGCCGCGCCCGGTGTCGTCGAAGGCGATCCGGCCACCGGGGAGGTCGAGGTAGCGGGTGGCGGGGGCGATGGTGCCGTTCATGGGAGCCTCCTCGGGCGGTCGTCGGCGAGTGCCGATAGCCATAAAGCTAAGGCTAATAGCCTTAGCCGTCAAGCCCTCCCGAGCGGCGGTCCGCGCCCGGGCCGGTCAGACTCCCTCCACCTTGAACGGGTCGTGCTCGGTCAGCAGCTTGTCCAGCCGGGCCTGGTCGACCCTGGTGACGAGATCGGTGGTCTCCTGCCGGTCCCGGACCACCTTGGCCAGGGTGAACGCCGAGGTGACCGTCCAGAGCAGGCCGACGGCGAGGAAGGCCCTGGTCCACGGCTCGACCGGCAGGTAGGCGATCCCGGCGCCGAGGGCGGTGCCGGAGAGGGCGAAGGACAGGACGGCCTGGATGTAGTAGGCGGCCGTGGTGCGTGACTGCATCGGTGCGCTCATGGCGCCCAGAATGGCCGCGCGGCTCCGGCCGCACATGAGTAGTCGTACTCAGATGGGAGCCCGTTCGTTGACGTCCTCTCACGTTCGGTAGTGTCAGGTGTCATCAAACGTCACAAATCGCCCATCGGACCGCGCAGCGTCCGATCCGTGTCCGGTCGTCATCAACGGATGGCTTGGAATCGGGGGGCTCTCGGATTAACGTTTGATAACGCAGCGCGGACCGCAACGCCGTACCCAGACGGCACCGTGCGCCGTCGCCTAATCCCGCCGGCCGGCCTCCGGGCAGGCCATGGGAGCCGGGGAACCATGTTCCTTGGGGTGAATCGGCAGGGTCGGGGCATCGCCCGGACCCAGCCGTAGGAGACCTTCCTGCTCCGAACCCGTCAGCTAACCCGGTAGGCGCGAAGGAAGGAAAGGAGCGCGCCTCCGTGGCGTCGACGCACACCCAGGCACACCCGTCCGGGTCCTCCACCGGCACCCAGCTGCTCGACCACCCCGGCCCGTTCGCCGGCCACGGTCCCTTCGGCGGCCCCGCCGACGAGAGCGCCCCGCCGGCCGCCGACACCAGCCGGCACCGGATGCCCCGTCAGACCCGCGGCACCGCGCCGCTGCTCGGCGTCACCGCCGTCGCCGCCACCCTGGGCGCGACCGGCTTCGCCTCCGCCACCCCGGCCGCCGCGCCCGCCGTGGAGACCCCCGACGAGACCCCGGTCGCGCTGTCCGCCGACCCCGGCCTCGCGCTCGCCGCCCGGATCCAGCAGCAGGCCGACAGCCAGCGCACCGCCGCCGAGGAGACCGCCAGGGTCCAGGCCGCCCAGGAGGCCGAGGCCAAGCGCGCCGCCCAGGTCGCCCAGCAGGAGCAGGCCCGGCGCACCGCCGAGGAGGCCGAGAAGGCCAAGCTCGCCGCCATCAAGCTGCCGGTCCGCGACTACCGGCTCTCCGCCCACTACGGCCAGAGCGCGCGCTACTGGGCGCACCTGCACACCGGCCTCGACTTCGCCGCCGACCAGGGCGAACCCGTCTACGCGGTCGGCCAGGGCACCATCACCTCGGCCGGCTGGGCCGGCGCCTACGGCTACCGGATCGTCGAGACCCTGCCCGACGGCACCGAGATCTGGTACTGCCACCTCTCCTCGATCATCAAGGGCTCCGGCAAGGTCCTCCCCGGCCAGCAGATCGGCAAGGTCGGCGCCACCGGCAACGTCACCGGCGCCCACCTGCACGTCGAGGTCCGCCCCGGCGGCGGAGCCCCGGTCGACCCGGAGACCTGGTTCGAGCAGCGCGGCGTCACCCCCTGACGCCGTCTTCCTGACCCGGCTCCCCCGAGCACGACGAGGGGCCCCGGCCGCACGGCGGCTCCAGGGGCCCCTCGCCGTGTTCCGCGCCTACTCCGGCGCCCGCTCGTCGCCGTCCGTGTCCGCGTCCGGGGCCGCGTACCCGTCGCCGTCCGTGTCCGCGTACCCGTCCGCCGGTTCGTCGCCGTCCGTCTCCGTGAACCCGTCGCCGTCCGCCCGCTCCTCCGCCCAGGCCGCGTCCAGCCCGGCCAGATAGGCGTCGATCTCCGCTGGCCCCGGCTCCGGCGCCAGCTCCGGGAACTCCGCCACCAGCAGCTCCGGCAGCCCCGGCACCGTCCAGGTCCCGGCCAGCTCCAGCGCCGCCAGCGCCGCGGCCTCCTCGAACGCCCCGAAGTCCCCGGCCAGCTCCTCCGGCATCGGCCGGCCCAGCGCCGTCAGCTCGGCCAGGTTCCGGTAGCTGCGCCGCATCAGCCCCTGCTCCAGCAGCCGCCGCGCGCCGTCCGTGGCCATCCCGACCGCCAGCGTCCGGCCGCCGGCCTCCCAGCCCCCGTCGTCCACCGGGTCCAGCACGCCGTCCGCCTCCAGCGCCGCGAACGACGCCAGCCGCTCCTCCTCCGGCAGCCCCCGGAACCCCTCCAGCCAGGCCCGCACCGCCTCCCCGTCGGCGGTGTCCACCCCGGCCGCGCGCAGCAGCAGCGTGTACAGCCGGGGCCAGGTCACCAGGTCGGCCCGGCGCAGCAGTCCGGCCGCCACCTCGCCCTGCCACTCGGCCTCCGCGTGCAGCCGCTCCTGCCGCTTGGCGTTCAGCCGCTTCGCCGCCCGCCGGTGGTCGATCAGCAGCCGCACCGCCGCGCCGTACGCCAGCGGGTCCTGCCCCGGCTCCGGCTGGACGTACAGGTACAGGCGCTCGTACAACAGGTGCTCCACCGCGGCGGAGGTGAGTTCGGGCCAGCCGTCGTGCATCCTGCCCTCGCCCAGCTCCAGCAGCGCCAGCACCGCCCGCAGCGGGCTCTCGGCGACCGGCTCGCGGCCCTCCGCCTCCGCCCAGGCGAGCAGCTCGGCGGCCTTGGTGCGCGGGGCGAGCCGCAGGTCTTCGTCTTCCATAACCACGAACCGTAACCGCTGGTCGCGGGTAGGGTCGGGAGCCATGGTCCCCGTTCGACTCACCGGTGCCCGGCTTGCCGTGCGCGAGTTCCACCACACCCCCGAGGACGTGGCCGCGCTGCACGCCGTGTTCGGCGACCCGGAGGCCACCCGCTACCTCCCGTTCGCCCCGCGCGACCTCGAGACCTGTGCCGACCAGGTCGCCCAGTTCGTCGAGGAGGCCGAGAAGGAGCACCGGGAGGTCTACCGGCTCGCCGTCACCCGCCTTTCCGACGCCGACGACCCGGCCCGCGCCGTCCCGATCGGCAACGCCGCGCTCGGTCTCGTCCCGTTCGGCGCCGCCACCATCGGCTACGCGCTGCGCCGCGACGTCTGGGGTTCCGGCTACGCGGGCGAGCTGGTCGCCCTGCTGCGCGACTTCGCCTTCGGCCCGCTCGGCGTGCACCGGCTGGAGGCCCGGGTGGACGTCGACAACGCCGCCTCGATCCGGGTGCTGGAGCGGGCCGGCTTCCGGCTGGAGGGGCGGGTCCGGCACGACTACCGGGGCCCGGACGGCTGGCGGGACGCCCGGCAGTACGCCCTGCTCGCCGACGACCCGCCGGCCGGGAGCGCCGGGCAGGGGGGATAACCCCACCCCCGGTTCGCCGGGGAGCCGGATGTCCGGCGGGCGCGGGTTTTGACAGGCTTCAGAGGTCGGCGGGAGACGCCCGACGAGCCCGAACCGCGACCGACCCGAGGGACCGTGACCCGGCCATGAGCACCCACACCATGCAGCGCAGCGAGTACGACGCGTACGACGGCGACGCCGGGCACGGCGGCGCTCACCGCACCGAGGAGCCGCCGTACGCCTGGCGGGCCCCGTTCAGCTCCTACTTCTACCGGGAGGTCGGCTACACGCTGACCGGTCTGCCGGTGGCGATCGTCGGCTTCGTCACCGCCGTGACGCTGTTCTGCCTGGGCCTCGGCACCTTCGTGACGGTGCTCGGCCTGCCGGTCCTGGCCGGTCTGACCACCGCGGCCCGGGGCTTCGGGCGGCTGGAGCGGGCCCGGGTCCGCGGCCTGCTGGCCCTGGACGTCCCCGGCCCGAAGCCGGTGCGGGTGGTCCGGCCCGGCGCCTGGGGCGCGATCACCGCCCGGCTGGCGGACGGGGCCGGCTGGAAGGCCGTGCTGTACCAGGTGGTGATGTTCCCGTGGGCGATCCTCAGCATGGTGCTGTCGCTGGTCTTCCTCTGCGTCGGATGGACGCTCGCGTTGTACCCCGCCTACCACTGGGTGTTCGCGCGCTGGACGGACTGGCCCGGCTACCGGCTCTACGACTTCACCACCGAGTCCGGCCACTACGAGTACTACATCCAGTCGCCGCTGCAGATCGCGGGCGTGAGCTTGATCGGCCTGCTGTTCGTCCTCGTCACCCCCCAGCTGGTGCGCGGCCTGACCAACGTCAACCGCCTCGCCGCCCGCGGCCTGCTCGGCCGCTGAACCGCTCCCGCGTCTCGGAGCAGCGTTTCTGACCAGGCCGGAAGTGGATGCCTGGCGAAGTCGTTCCAGGTTCTTCTGCTGCCCCCTCGCTCGCACGGAGCGAGGGGGCAGCTCTGGAAGCGGGGAGTGGGGGGGGGGGGGCCCCCCCCGCCCCCCCCCCGGGGGGGGGGCCCCCCCCCCCCCGGGGCCCCGCCCCCCCCCCCCCCCCCCCCGTGCCCACCAACGGGAAGGACAA
>NZ_JBIVGI010000031.1:88440-110284 GCF_044748625.1 Kitasatospora sp. NPDC089913
CGGCCGGGGGGGGGGGGGGCTGTGGTGTGGGGGGGGTGGGGCCGGCGCCCCCCCCCCCCCCCCCACTCCGGGGCTGGTCGCCACCGCAGCAAGGGGGCACCGGCGCCCCCGAGCGACTTCCTGTGCCACACCTCCCCGGTCGGCCTGCCGATCCCCGGCCGGCCGTCTGCGGATGCGGCCCCCGGCAGGCCGTGTTCGGATGGCCGCGATGGCCGACCGAACCTCCCCCGCCCCGGCCGCCGCCCTGGTGACCTCCCGTCCGCTGGACGAGTACTGCGGCCTCTTCGGCCTCACCCGGGCCGCGCTCGCCGGCCTCCGGGGCCCGCTGCTCGACTGCCCCGGCGGTGCCGCCGCCCTGGCCGCCGAGGCCCGCACGCTCGGCTGCCGGGTCATCGCCACCGACCCGGTGTACGCCCGGCCCGCCGACGAGATCGCCGCCCGCGCGCTGGCCGCCCGGGCGGCCATGGCCGCCGCGATGGACGCCCGTCCCGAGCTCTACCCGCCCCGCCGCCACCGCCCGCCCGAGCGCTACCTGCGCAGCTGGGACCGGGCCCGGCGGCTGTTCGCGGCCGACCGCGCGGCCCACCCCGGGCAGTACGTCGCCGCCGCGCTGCCCCGGCTCCCGTTCGCGGACGGCACCTTCGCCCTCACCCTCAGCGGCTACCTGGTCTTCGCCTACCCCGCGCTCTTCGGGCCCGAGCGGCAGCTGGCCGCGCTGACCGAGCTGGTCCGGGTCACCGCGCCCGCCGGCGAGGTCCGGGTCCATCCGCTGTTCGACGGCACGGGCCGCCGGACCGGCCACCTCGACACCGTCCGGCACCTGCTCGGCGAGCGCCGGATCGCCAGCGAGATCCGGATCCTCCCGCCGGCCACCGAAGGCGCCCGCCCGCGCCGGATGCTCGTGCTGCGCCGGGCCGGCCGGTCGGTCCAGCATTAAGTAATAGTTGAAAAGGTCTTTCACTCCTATACTCGGAGCCCGTGACCGAGATCCTGATCATGCCGGCCGCGGCCACGGACGCCGACCGGCTCACCGCCCTGATCCAGCACTGCTCCGCCTACCGGGGAGCGTACGCGCCGATGATCGCCGGGTACCGGGTGACGCCCGAGTACCTCGCCCGGCACGAGGTCCACCTCGCCGTGCGCGCCACCGACGACCACCTGCTCGGCTTCTACGCGCTGGTCACCGAGCCGGCGGACCTCGACCTGATGTTCGTCGCCGACGAGGCGCAGGGCCTGGGCATCGGTCGCCTGCTGATCACCCACATGCTCGACCGGGCCCGCGCCCTCGGTCTCACCGGCGGCGTCAAGGTCGTCTCGCACCCGCCCGCCGAGGCCTTCTACCTGCGGATGGGCGCCGAGCGGGTCGGTACCTTCCCGGCCCGGCCCCCGATCGGATGGGACCGGCCCGAACTCCGCTTCGCGCTCTGAGACCCGGCCCCGTCGGCCGGGGCTCGTCAGCCCCGGGGCTCCGAGGCGGCTGCGGCAGGAGCGGCCGCGGCAGGGGCGTCCGCCCCGTCCGCCCCGTCCGCCCCGTCCGCCGCGGCCCCGTCCGCCGTCGGCCCGCCCTGCTGCTTGGGCAGGAACACCACCGGCTCCAGCCGGGAGAGGATCTTCTCGGCCAGCCAGCTGCGGTCCGAGCCGTACGGGATCCCGTCCGGCGCCATCAGCCGGCCCGCCACCGCCTCCCGCAGCCGCGGGGTCTCCTCGGCCGGCAGCCGGGACAGCAGCCCGCGCGCCGCCAGCAGCGCGTGGTACTGCTCGAAGCCGGACCGCGGGTGCTCGATCGCCTCCAGCACGCTCGGCAGGTCGCCCAGCGCAGGATCGCCCTGCATCAGCGCCAGCGCCTGGACCCGCCGCCCCTCCGAGCCGTCCGCGAACAGGTCCCGCACCTGCGCGGCCGTCAGCGCCGACCGCCGGGCGGTCGACCGGACCTCGGCCACCACCCCTTCCGGCCCGCCCGCGGGGTCGGTCGGCAGCATCGACCCGGGCAGGTCGTCGGGCTTGCCGGTACTGGTGCCCACCAGGCCCAGGTGCTGCATCGCCCGCATCCGCAGGTCGTCCGCGCCGACCCGGTCGCCCTTGCGGTCCCGGTCCTGCCCGGCCAGGAAGAGGTCCAGCGCCCGGTCCGCGTCCGAGAGCACCCGGGGCAGCGCCAGCCGGGTCAGCAGCCAGCCGGCCAGGAAGCCGAGCAGCACGAAGTAGAGGACGAGCGCGGCGGCGAACGGCGAGGCGTCCGCGCCCCCGCCCAGGACCGGAGCGAGGGTCGAGCCGAGCTGGTCGAGCCGTTCGCCGATCGAGCCGAGCTGGGTCAGGCCCACGCCCAGCAGCACCTTGGTGAGCCAGTCCGAGACCTGTTCGAGGTTGGTGTTGGGCGCGTAGGAGCCGTGCGGTTCGGCGCCCGCCGCGCCGGCGCGCACCCGGGGCACCCCGAACAGGAACCCCAGTGCCCCGCCGACCAGGGTCGCCGCGCAGGCCACCACCAGTCCGCCGCCCAGGGCCTGCCACGGATGCGGCCGCCCCAGCGAGAACAGTGCCAGCCCCAGCAGGCCCACGCCCGGGAGCGCTCCCGCCGCGGCCCGTCGAGCCGTCCGCACCGCCGCCGTACCGCCGGTCCGCCGTGTCGCCATCCGCCCGCACCCCCAGTGCCCGCAACCCCGCCCCTGCGGAGCGCGCGCCGACTCTAGGCGCCGGCTCCCTGCCGGGGCCAGCCGACTCCTAGCGGGGATGCCCGCCGGACGGTCGCGGAAACCCGGGCCGGGAACGCGGACGGCCCGCAGGCTGCTCCTCGGTGCCCGACCCGCGAGGGGCCTGGCGCCGAGGCACCGTGGATGTACCGGTGAGCCTGCGGGCCGGGTGACTGCTGGGAATTTCGCCTGCCGGGGACCGTGGGTCCCACCCTGCACAGGCAAGGGCGGCTCTAGCGAGCAGCCACCTCACACATCCTGATGGAACTCAACTCAGGATCACCTCCTTTCAGTGTGCCGCCACTCTAGGCAGCGCCCCGGAGGGAGGGCAACGGATTTATCGCCGCCGGATCAGGCGGCCTGCACCTTGTCCTTGAACAGCGAGTAGTCGATCACCTGGTCGGCCGGCGGGGCCTGGACGGTCAGCGCCTTGTCGATGTCGGTGAAGTCCATCTGACCGCCGCCCTTGCCGCTCTTCTCGATCCGCAGCGGGTACGGCTTGCCCTCGGTGGCGACGTGGAGGGTGACCTCGCCGCCGGAGCTGTTCTGCGACTTGACGCTGAAGGTCTTCGCACCGTTGACGGTGCCGGCCGAGCCCTTGGTGATGTTGGTGGCCTTGCTGTCGTCGCCGGCGCCGAAGGTCTTGGTGAGCTCCTTCAGGTTGCAGGCGGTGGTGAGCTCCTTCATCTCCGGGTCGTTCTGCGCGCCGCCGATCCAGCGGCCCTTGAGGAGCTCGACGGCCTGCGGGTTCTTCCCCTCGGTGGCGCTGGTCAGGAACGCCGTGTCGGGCTTCAGCCAGACCTGCTTGCCGTCGCCGAGGAGCTCGAACTTGCCCGCCCCCGGCAGGCTCAGGGTGCCCTTGCACTGGCCCTTGGTGTCCACCGCCAGGTCGACGGAGATCTGCTCGGCGTCCTTGTTGACGGTGCCCACGACCTTGACCGAGCCGGCACCGGCCAGGGCGTCCTTGGCCTGCTTCTGGATCTCCTCGGCGGTGAGCTTCTCGGTGTCCAGCCCGGGCGCGGCGGCGGTCCTGCCGGCAGCGGCGCCGTCGGCGGCGGGCTTGTCGTTGTCGCCGCAGGCGGTCGCCCCGGCCACGAGCAGCAGGCCGATCGCGGTGGTGCTGGCAAGGCGCTTCGACAGCATGAGTGTGTGTCCTAACTCGGCGCGACGGTCCGCGCCCACTTGAATCGTCTTTCCGCTCAGTATGATCGTCGGCCGCGACGGGCCGATCTTGTCCCGGGCGCTGTTACCGCCCCGTGGCAGGACCGTGGCGCGGACCGGACGCCCGCCCTCCGGACCGGGCCGCCGCCGGGCCGCCCGTGTGCCCGGGCGCCCGGGCGGCGGAACGCACCTGTCCGGCGGAACGCACCTGTGCCGGGGAACGACGAAGGCCCGGAGGACGAGTCCTCCGGGCCTTCGGTGCTACTGAGTAGCGGGGACAGGATTTGAACCTGCGACCTCTGGGTTATGAGCCCAGCGAGCTACCGAGCTGCTCCACCCCGCGTCGGTGAACACAACAATACGGGGAGATCGCCCGGATGGGAAATCCGTTCCTCACGGGCCCCCGGCCGGCCCCCCGGGCCACCCGCAGAGCCGGGCCGCCAAGCGCCGCGCGAGCCGGGCGAGGGTGGGCACGCCGGGCGGGGCCGCCGGCCCCGCCCGGCCGGGGTGCCGGGCGGCCCGGGCCCTGGCCCAGGCGGAGAAGCAGACCAGCGCCGCGAAGCAGGGCACCATCAGCACCGCGTAGACCAGCAGGAAGCCGTGGGTGCCGAGGTCGGCGGCGGCGTTCCAGGTCCCGTGCAGGGCCATCGACAGCACCAGCCCGGTCGGCGCCGCGAGCCGGGCCAGCCGGCGGCGCCCGGTGGTGAGGGTGATCGCCAGGCCGAGCCCGGTCAGCGCGGTGAACAGCGGATGGGCGAACGGCGAGAGCAGGCCGCGCAGGACGAAGGTCTGCACGGTGCCGTCGAAGTCCCGCAGGCTGGGCGACTCGCCGAGGCCGATGCTGTCCAGCCGCTGCTGCTGGTCGTCGGTGAACGCCCGCCCCAGGTAGAGCGCGTTCTCGGTGAAGGCGAAGCCGCAGGCGGTGATCCCGCCGAGGACCACCCCGGCGGCCAGGGTGCGCGGACGGGACCGGGCCCGCCGGTGGCCGGCCGGCGGCGGCCTTCCGCCGGGGGCCGAGGCGGCCGCGGCCGACGGGCGCGGGCGCAGCCGCAGCCGGCCGCGGGCGTGCGGCCCGACCGGGCGGCGCTCGTACCCGCGCGGCTGCCGGGGGCCCGGCAGCCGGCGCAGCAGGTCGGCGCAGGGGCGGCCGCCCGGTCCGGCGGCGCAGCGCGGCCGCCGGCCGATCGGCAGCAGCAGGACGAGCAGGGCGGCGCCCTTGGCGCTCTCCTCGATCACCGGGGTGACCAGGTCGGCGCCCAGGGCCTCGCCGAGGCTGCCCTGGTGGGTGCTGAGATAGGTGCTGGTCCAGCCGTTGGCGAGGATGGCCACGGTGGTGGCGGCGCAGGCGCCCCAGCCGAGGCAGAACACGGTCTGCCGCAGCGGCACCCGGGCGGTCTGGTTGAGCCAGGCGAGCCCGCCGAGCACGAAGGGCAGCGGGACCATCGCCAGCCCGAGGCCGACCAGCAGTCCGGCGGTGCCGGTCTGGCGGCGGACCAGGTGGAGGATCAGCACCCCGCAGCCGGCCAGGGTCAGCACGGCCGTCGCGGTCACCGCGGAGAAGGCGGCCGGGCGCAGCGCGCGGCCGCCGGCGGGGGCCGGTCCGGGCGTGGCGGGGCCGTCCCGGTGCGGGCCGGCGTCCCGGGGAACGGCACGGCCGGGCCGGGGCAGGAGCAGCCGGGCCCGGCGCCTGCGCTGCCCCGGGACGGTCCGGGTGTCGGCGGTGGGCGTGGGCGTCTCTCGGTCGTCGGCGGCCCGCACGGTGAGGTGGTACCCATCGCCGGACGGGGTGCTCACCCGGCACAGGGTAGGCCAAGGCGCCGGGCGGCCGGGCGGAGTCGGGGGGAACCGTCCGCCGCGGCCGCGCCCGGCGGCGGCGCCGGGGCCCGTGCGGGCGCGCCGGGTCGAACGCCCGGCGTGCCGTCAGCGGCGGCGGAACAGCAGGTCGTGCACCACGTGGCCCTTGGCGATGCCGGCCCGTTCGAACTTGGTGACCGGGCGCCAGTCCGGTCGCGGCGCGTAACCGGGGACGGAGCCGTCCGGGTGGTCCGCCGGTTCGGTCCAGCCGGTGCCGTCACCCTCGGGGTGGAGGTTCTCCAGTTCCGGGGAGGCGGAGAGCACGGCGAGCATCTGCTCGGCGTAGGGCTCCCAGTCGGTGGCGCAGTGCACCAGTGCGCCGGGTGCCAGCCGGGGGAGGACCAGATCCAGGAAGGACGGCTGGACCAGCCGCCGCTTGTGGTGCTTGGGCTTGGGCCACGGGTCGGCGAAGTAGACCCGCAGACCGGCCAGCGAGGCGTCCTGGAGCATGTCGCGCAGCAGGATCACGGCGTCGCCGGCGGCGGGGCGGACGTTGGTGCTGCCGTCGCGCTCCAGCAGGCCGAGCAGGTTGCCGTGGCCGGGGGTGTGGACGTCGGCGGCCAGGATGCCCATGGCGGGGTCGGCGGCGGCCATCGCGGCGGTGGTCTCGCCCATGCCGAAGCCGATCTCCAGGGTGACCGGCAGGCCGTCGAAGAGCGCGGGCAGGTCGAGCGGGGTGCCGTCGATCGCGATGCCGTAGGTCTCCCAGCTCCGGTCCAGCGCGCCCGCCTGGGCGTTGGTCATCCGGCCCCGGCGCGGCTGGAAGCTGCGGATGCGCCGCTCGCTGTGCTGGGCCTCGGTGGCCTTGTGCGGGTACATCGGCGCCGGGTAGGCGGCGGGGGCCGCGGAGAGCCGGACGGAGGGCGAGGGCTGGGGGATCGGGGCGGTGGCAGTCACAATCAACCGAGTCTACGGGGCCGCCGGGCGGGGGCCGAGGGGGCTGTGACGGGCCCCACGTCCGCCCCCGTCGCAGCCCCGGCCGGCCCCTCGGGGTCCGTCCTCACCGTCCGCCCGCGTCCAGTGCGGCGAGCGCCCGGCGGGCCACCTCCCGGCCGATCGGCAGCGAGGCCGTCGCAGCCGGGGAGGGCGCGTTCAGCACGTGCACCAGGCGGCGGGCGGAGCGCGGGTCGTCGGGGTCGAAGCCGGCGAAGGCGAAGTCGTCCAGCAGCGAGCCGTCCCGGGCGACCGCCTGGGCGCGGACCCCGGCGGTGGCCCGGACCAGGTCGGCGGGGACGACGGCGGGCAGCAGCCGCTGGACGGCCGAGGTGAAGGCCCGCTTGGACAGCGAGCGGTGCAGCTCGCCCACCTCGTAGCGCCAGTGCCGCCGGGCGATGCGCCAGGTGCCGGGGAAGGCCGCGGTGCCGGCCAGGTCGCGGGGGCGGACGGTCCGCCAGTCGTAGCCCTCGCGGGCGAGCGCGGGCACCGCGTTCGGGCCGACGTGCACGTCGCCGTGCACGCCCCGGGTCAGGTGGACGCCCAGGAACGGGAACGCCGGGTCGGGCACGGGGTAGACCAGTCCGCGGACGAGTTCCCGGCGCTCCTTGACCAGTTCGTAGTACTCGCCGCGGAACGGCACGATCCGCAGGCCGGGGTCGTCGCCCGCGAGCCGGGCGATCCGGTCGCTGTGCAGGCCGGCGCAGTTCACCAGGACCTGGCAGCGGAGCTCCCCGGCCGAGGTCTGCACGGTGACGCCGTCGGCCCGGCGGGCGATCGCACGCAGCTCGGTGCCGGTGCGGACGTCGGCCCCGGCCTCGCGGGCGAGACGTGCGTACGTGGCGGCGACGGCGGGGAAGTCGCAGATGCCGGTGCTCCCGATGTGCAGGCCGGCGACACCGGTGACCTGCGGCTCGTACTCGGCGATGCCCCGGCGGTCCAGCTCGGTGACCGGGATGCCGTTGGCCCGGCCGCGTTCGGCGAGCGCGCGCAGCCGGTCGAGTTCGGCCGGCCCGGTGGCGACGATCAGTTTGCCGGTGACCTCGTGCGGGATGCCGTGGGTGCGGCAGAACTCCACCATCTCGGCGGCGCCGGCCACCGCGTACCGGGCCTTGAGCGAGCCGGGGCGGTAGTAGACGCCGCTGTGGATCACCCCGCTGTTGCGGCCGGTCTGGTGGGCGGCCAGGCCGGGTTCCTTCTCCAGCACGGTGAGCCGGAGTCCGGGGCGGGCCCCGGTCAGCGCGTGGGCCGTGGCCAGCCCGACGATCCCGCCCCCCACCACCAGCACGTCGACGTCGTACTGCACGGCCCGCTCCTCGCCTCGTCCGACCGCCCCCGTCCGTCCGCGATGCTGCCACGACGGCGGGGGCCGGTCGAGGGGGCCGGGGGCGTTTCGTCCGGGCCCGCGCGGCACCCGTCCGAGCTTCGCCGGGGGCCGTCCGGCGAGTCGTCCGGCAGCGGTCCGGCGGCGGTCCGGGGCCCGGCGGAGGCGGCCGCCGGTCAGGCCGGGGCGACGATCACCGCGCGGGCGCGTTCGGTCAGGTCGCGGACCCGGCGCTCGCCCTGGAAGGGCTCCAGCCGGCGCAGCATCTCCACCACGTACTCGCGGCTGCGCTGGGAGGAGATCCGCCCGGCCACGTCGACGGCGCGCTCGCCGGCCGCGACCGCCGCGTCCAGGTTGCCCGCCTCGGCCTCGGCCATCGCGGAGACCACCAGCCGCAGACCGTGCGAGCGCACGAAGCCCTCGGTGGGGCGGGCCAGTGCCTCCCGGGTGAACTGGCGGACCTTGGAGGGCACCCCGAGGTCGCGGAAGCACTCGGCGGCGTCCGCGGCGAGGCGGTCGTAGGCGTAGAAGTCGATCCACGCCGGATCGGGATCCCCGGCGCGCGCGCGTTCGAGCGCGCTCTCCGCGGCCCCGAGCGCCGTCGCGCACGCCGCCGCGTTCCGGGCCTTGGCCTGGGCCCGGGCCTCGACCAGGTGGAAGAAGCTCATCGTCCGGGCGGTGGCCAGGCCCCGGTTGCGCTCCAGCGCGGCCTGGGCGAGGTCGACGGCCTCCTCGGCGAAGCCCCGGTAGCCGGCCTGCAGGCTCATCGAGGCCAGCACGTAGCCCCCGAGCGGGACGTCCGCGGCGGCCCGGGCGAGCCGCAGGGCCTGGATGTAGTAGCGCTGGGCGGCCTCGTGCTGGCCGGTGTCGAAGGCCATCCACCCGGCCAGCCGGGTGAGTTCGGCCGTGGCGCCGAACAGCGCCCGGCCCACCGCGTCGCTGTACGAGGCGAGCAGCAGCGGCGCCGCCTCGACCCGCAGGCACTCCGGCACCATCGACGAACGCCAGTCCCCGCCGCCGTACTTGGAGTCCCAGCGGCGCGCCTCCTGGGCGGCCTCGCGGAGCTTGGCGGCGTCCGAGTGGCCGACCCGGTACGAGCCCGACTCGGCCGGGGCACGCGGCAGTTCGCGGGCCACCGAGCCGTCGGCGGGGTTGATCAGCCAGCGCGAGACCGGGGTCGCGTAGGCGGCGACCGAGAAGGTGCCGGCCAGGCTGTCGCTCCAGCGGCCGCCGCCGGGGCCGCGGCGCAGGTCGAGGTCGACCCGCCAGAGGTCGGTGGCGGACCGGACGGCGTCGGGGACCTCGCGCGGGAAGGCCAGGCCGAGTTCGGGCGCCGGGTCGGTGTCGCCGAGGCCGATCTCCTCCAGCGGCACGGGCCGGCCGAGCTTGCCGCCGATCGCGGTGGCGATCAGGTGCGGCACGGGGCCCTGCGGCACCATGCCCTTGCTGACCCAGCGGGCCACCGAGGTCTTGTCGTAGCGGAGCGTCAACCCGCGCTGGGCGCCGAGGTCGTTGACCCGGCGGGCCAGACCCGCGTTGCTGATCTGCGCCAGGGTCAGGAGCGTGCCGAGCCGTTCGTTCGGTCCTCGTGGGCTGACGGTCATGGTGGCGGCGGCACCTCCTGCGGCCTTGTGCGCGGGGCCCGGGCGGCACCGGGCCGAAGCTGCTGTACCTAGAGTAGTCGGACGCGTTCCGAGGGTTAAGAGGCCGCATTCCGGATGGCGGGATCGCGCGCCCGGAACCGGGCGGCGGGGCGGCCGCGAAGTTGGCCGGGACCGCCGGGATCCGGCCGCCCGGCGGTCTCCCGGCGGTGCGCCGGAGTGCCGTGCTCCGGTCCCGTGTCGATGTGCGCCCGGCCGTGCCCCCTGGCCCGACCGGCTGGTCGGCGATTCGCTGGTGGTCGTGGGTCGGCCCGCCGTCGAGGACCCGGCGGGCCGGGGGAAGCCGCCGCCTTCATCCCCGCGGGCGGCGGCGACGTCCGGGAGGGCATGCGGATGCCCTCCCGGGCCGAGCGACGCCTTTCGGCCATCTCGCGATGGCCATGACAGGGCGCCCGCGGAGCGGTCCGGGCCGGGGAGGGGAAGGCCCGGGCCGCTCCGGTGGAAGGTCTCGTCCGGGTGTTCGAAACCCCGTGCCGTCACCGCCGTCCGCCCGGCGGTGGTCCCGCGCGGACCGGCCCTGCGGCAACGGCCCCCCGCGCGCACCGGAAACGACAACTCCGGTCACCGGACGCACAACCGGTGGCACCATGTCCTCTGACGGCGCGCCGGACGCGGGCCGCGGATCCGGACCCGCCGAGCGGCGCAGGTCCTCGTCCGGTGGAGGCGCGATGCGGTGGCTGACGGGCTGGTGCACGGGCGCGCCCCGGCCCGGCGCACCGGCGCACGAGCCGCCCGGCGCCGTGGCCCCGATCGCCGCGCGCGTCCTGTGGACCGGTCCCGACCCGCTCTGGGCGGTCGGCGACTGGCGGCCCGAGGAGATCCGGCTGGCCGTCCTGCGGCCCGGGGCCGCCGCCGTGGTCACCACCGGAGCGACCGCCCCCGACCCCTTCGAGGCGAACCCCGCCACCCTCCGGCTCGCCGTGCTCGGCCACTGCGGCGCCACCGACGCCGAACTCGCCGCCGGCCTGGCCGCCGCGCGCGGCGGAGCCGTCCGCCACCTCACCGGCTGGCCCGGCAGCTACACCGCGGTACTGCGCAGCGGCACCCGTTCCACCGTGCTGCTCACCGACCTGGCCGGGGCCCGGCCGGTCTTCCACACCCCGTGGGGCGACGGCACCGCGTACGCCACGGCGGCCCTGCCGCTCGCCGACCTGGTCGGGGCGCCGCTGGACACCGGCCACCTGGCCGCCCGGCTCGCCTGCCCGGAGGCGCCCGAGGCGCTCGGCACCGGGACCCCGTACCTCGGGGTGCGGCGGGTGCCGCCCGGGCACGCGCTCGCGGTCCGCGGCGGACGGCCGTACCTCACCGGGTACGACGGGCCGGGTGCCGAGGGGGCGCCGGGGCGCGGCGAGGCGGCGGCGGTCCGGGAGCTGACCCGGGCGCTGCTGGAGTCGGTCCGGTTCCGGGTCCGCACCAGTCCGGCCGGTCCGGTCGCGCTGCCGGCCGGTCCGTCCGGGCGGGCCAGGCTCGGGGTCGACCTCTCCTACGGGACGGCCTCCGCCACGGTCGCGCTGCTCGCCGCCGCGGTGCCGCCCGCCGCCGGGCCGGCCGGAGCGGGGGCGCCCTACCCGTCCGGGCCGTACCGGGCCGTACCGACGGGGACGGGAGCGCTGCCCGAGGAGTCCGGGCCCGAAGCCCCGACCGGGCCCGAGGCCCCGCCCCCGTCCGGATTCGCGTCCGGACCCGGACCCGGGCCCGCCGGACCCGCCCGGACCGGGGCGGTGAAGGGCTCCTGGGCCCGCACCGCCGCCCGGCCGCGCACCGCGTCCGAACCCGTCGCCGCCGTCACCTTCGGCGAGACCACCGGGGCCGGGACCGCCCCGGCCGTCCCGGCGCTCGCCCCGGACGTCCCGCGCCTGCGCCACACCGTGCTCGCCCCCGGCCCCGACACCCTCCCGTACGCGGACCTGCGCGCCGACCCGACCGCCGGTCCGCTCACCGACGAGCCCGGGCCCGAACTGGTCACCGCGGCCTGGGCCGAGGCCCGGTTCGGGGCGGGCGGCACCGACCACCTCACCGGCCACGGCGCCCGGCAGGTCCTGGACGGGCACCCGGCCCGGCTGGCCGACCTGGTCCGGGCCGGCCGCTCCCGCGAACTGCTCTCCCCGGTGGCCGCACTGGCGGGCGCCGACCGGGCGGCCGCCGGCGTCGTGACCGGCGCGCTGCGGACCCCGCTCACCGTGCTGCGCGCCGCCCACCGGCTGGCCCGGATCCGCTACCCGGACGCGCTCGACGACGCCGCCGTGCGGCTGACCCTCCGCCGGACGCCCGACGGCGCCGGCACGGCCGGAGCGCGCTCGGCGGACGACCTCGCCTGGGTGGTCCCCGGGCCCGCGGCCCGCTGGCTGTCCGACGAGGCGCTCTCCGCGGTCGCGCTGCGGCTGCGGCTGGCGGCGCGCGAACCGGCGCCCGGGGACAACCCCGGCGCGTACCGGGCTCGGCACGCCCTGCACCGGCACGCACGCGGCTTCCGCACGCTGGTGCACGCCACCGAACAACCTGGTCAGCGCCTGCACGCGCCCTTCCTGGACAACCAGGTGGTACGGGCCGCCCGGCTGCTCCCGGACGAGGTCCGGCTCCAGCCCGGCGCCCGGCACGCGCTGCTGCACGCCGTGCTGGCCGGTGCCGGGCGCACCGACCTGCCGCCCGACTGGGGCCGCGGCCCGCGCCCCGACCGGGCCGGTACCGTCCGGGCGGGTCTGCGGCTCGCCGCGGACGGCCTGGCCGAACTCTTCGACGCGCCGCTGCTCGCCGAGGCCGGGCTGATCGACCTGCCCGCCGTCCGGGCCGCGCTGGACCGCGCCGCCGACCCCGCGGCCCCGCTGCCGCCGGCCGCCCTGGCCGGCCTCGCCGACCTGGTCGCCACCGAGCTCTGGCTCCGCCGGGTCCGGGCCCGCCGCCACGGCGCCTGCTGGACCGGCCTCCCGCACCCCGTCCACCCCGCGCTGTCCCCGCCCCGCTTCTCCTGACCGCGCGCCCGCACCGACCGCGGACCCGCCCCGCCCGGTGCCGACCCGCCCGCGCGCCCGCCCGGCCCCGCTCCCGGTGCTCCCTCGGCCCCCGGCGCGGCTCGGGCACGGGGCGGCACCGGGCGGCGATCATGGCGGACGTCCCGTCCGTCCCCGTTTCCCTTCCCCCGCCCGGAGGCCGTGGTGACCAGTGCCGGTCCCGACCAGTCCGTCCCCGTCGTGCTCTCGGTGCTCGGGCGGCTCCCGACGAACCGCCCGCCCGGGGTGCTCGCGGCCTGCGACGGCTCGGACGGCTCGCTCTGGGCCCTGGACCGGGCGATGACCGAGGCCGAGGCCCACGACCTGCCGCTGTACGTGCTCGCCGTCGTCAACCCGGCGCCCACCGGCTACCCGCCGGGGATGGCCGAACTGGTCCAGGAGAGCGTGGAGACCCTGGTCGAGTCGATGGCGGACGGCCTGCGCCGGGCGGTGGGCGCCGTCCAGCGGGCCCGCGCCCACCCCTGTACCGCCGAGATGTCGCTGCACGTGGTGCTCGGCAACGTGATCGAGGTCCTGCTCGCCGCCTCGGCCCGGCAGCACACCGTGGTGGCCGGTACCCGGGGCAACGGCGGCTTCGCCCGGCTCCTGCTGGGCTCGGTCAGTGGTGCCCTGGTCCACCACGCGGCCTGCCCGGTCCTGGTCGTCCCCGCGCCTCCGGAGGGCTGAGCACGCGCCGGGAATGTCCCGAGATGGTTCATCGTTCACCCATCTCGGACCCGTCCCCACCCCCTCTGGAGCCCCCGTCATGAAGGTCGAGATCTACTCCGACATCGCCTGCCCCTGGTGCTACATCGGCAAGCGCCGCTTCGAGCAGGCGCTCGAGGGCTTCGCGGGCAAGGAGAACGTCGAGGTGGTCTACCGGCCGTACCAGCTGGTGCCGGACGCCCCGGCCACGGCGAGTCCGCACCGGGAGTGGCTGGCCGAGCGCTACGGACCGCAGTCCGTCGCGATGGACGCCCGGGTCGCCGAGCTGGGCCGGGCGGAGGGCATCGGCTACGACTTCGACGCCGCCCTGCACGCCAACACCTTCCTCGGCCACCGGCTGCTGCACCTCGCCGAGACCGAGTACGGCGCGGCCGCCCAGGGCCGGCTCAAGGAGGCCCTGCTCAAGGCGCACTTCAGCGACGGCGTGGACGTCGGCGACCGCACCGCGCTCACCGAGGTCGCCGTCGGCGCGGGCCTGGACCGCGACCGGGTGACGGCCTACCTGGCCGGCGAGGAGGGCGCCGCCGAGGTGCGCGCCCAGCTGGCCGAGGCCCGCGAGATCGGCATCACCGCGGTGCCGACCTTCGTCTTCGAGGGCAAGTGGGCCGTCCAGGGCGGCCAGGAGGCCGAGACCTTCCGCCAGGTGCTGGAGCAGGTCGCCACCGAGATCGGCGAGCGCCGCCCGGCCCCGGTGCAGGTCGCCCCGGCCGGCGAGGCGTGCGCGGACGGCTCCTGCGCCGTCTGATCCGGCAGTCCGCCCCGTACCGGGCGGAGCACCGGCCCCGGGGCCCGCTTCAGACGCACCTGAAGCGGGCCTCGGCCCAGTCGGCGACGTTCAGCGCCGACCGGACGCCGTGCGCCGGCAGCACCACCAGCCGGATCGAGGTCTGACCGCCGAGCGGCACGTGCACCGGCACCGCCGGGTCGCCCGCCCGCAGCGTGCGCGAACTCCACAGCGTCCGCCCGTCACCGCCCTGCACCGAGAAGACCACCCCGCCGACGGCGAGGGTCAGGTCGTCCATCCCGGCCACCGCGTCGAAGGACGTGCAGCTGCGGTTGAGGTCGATCACCGTGGCCGCGGGCGCGTGCACGCTGAGGCCGTGGCGGTGCTCGGCACCGGCGACGGAGACGCTCTCCCGCTGCCAGAACCAGTCGCTGCCGTTCTCCCGGATGCTCGGCCGCGGCGGCGGCACCCGGTGGGGGGACGACCTGACCACCGGCAGGTCGTCGGCCCAGAAGTCGGTCGGCGCCGGCGGGGTCGGGACGGCCGTGGGCGACGGGGTCGGCAGGCTCGGCGTCACGGTGGGCGTCGGCACCACCACTTCGGGCGCGGGCGGCAGCGGCAGCTCGGGCGTCGGCGGCGGGGTCGGCACCGGCACGGCCGGGACGGTCGCGGGCGGGGTCGGGGTGGGCGTGGGCTTCGGCGTCGGTGCGGGTTCCGGCGGTGCGGGGGCCGGCGAGGGGGCCGCCGTGGTCGCCGGCGGGCTGCTCGGCGCCACCGGCACCGGCCGGGGCGCGGCGGCGGGCGAGCGGGGCGCGGGCGGCGCCGGGACCGGCTGCTCCACCGGTACCGGAGCGGGGCTCTCCGGGGCGGGCGGCGGGGCCGGTTCCGGGGCGGGCGGCTCGGGCTCGGCGGACGGCGGCGCGGGAACGGCCGGCGCGGAGACCGGGGGAGCGGCCACCGGGGGCCTGGGCTCGGGTGCGCCGGTGAGCGCGTACGCGGCGACGGCGGCGGCCGCCACCGCGACCGCGGCGGCGATCCCGGCCTTCGCGGCGGTGCCCAGCCCCTCCGCGGCGGCGCCCGCGGCACCCCCGCCCCCACCGGAGGCCCCGGCTCCCGCACCGCCCGCGGCCCCGGCACCGCCCGCGGCTCCGGCACCGCCCGTCGTTCCGGTCGCGGCACCGGCCGCTCCTCCGGCGGTGCCGCCCGCCGTGGCGGCCGCGGTCCCGGCGGCCGCGCCGCCCACCGCCGCCACGCCGCCGACGGCGGCCGCGGCGGCACCGAAGCCGCCCGCGCCGATCCAGACCAGCACCCCGCCGGGCAGCAGCGCGCGCAGCCCGTGGTTGATCTCGGACAGCTCCAGGCACGCGGCCGTGCACCGGTCGCACTCCTTGAGGTGCCGGCCGACCTCCGCCGAGGCGCGCTTGCGCAGCGAGCCGCGCGCGTACGCGCCGAGCCGGTTGGCGTACGCCTCGCAGTCCCGGTCCTGACTGCCCGAGACGTGCGCCTGGAGGAAGCCGGCGGCGAGCCGGTCGCGGGCCCGGTGGGCCTGGACGGCGGTCGCGTTGGCGGTCTTGCCGAGCATCACCGCGACCGTCTTGGGGGACTCCCGTTCGACCTCGGTGTGCCAGAGCACCATCCGGTCGTCCTCGGGGAGTTCGGCGTAGGCCTGCATCACCATGCGCTGGTCGGCCAGCGCCATCGCCCAGGCGTCGGCGCCCGGGTCGGCCAGATCGAGGTCCACCACGGCGGCCGAGGTCTGCGCGAACACGCTGAAGTCGTCAACGAGTTGCTCGCGCCGCTCGCTGCGGGTCCAGGCCGCCGCGACGTTCCGGACCGCGGTCAGCAGATAGGCGCGGACGGCGAACTCCGGGCCCTTGCCCGCCCGCAGCGCCTGCAGGGTACGGGCGAACACCTCGCCCGCCAGGTCCTCGGCGGTGAAGCTGTCCCGGCAGCAGGTCCGGGCGTAGCGGCGCACCGAATCCACGTGCCGGCGGTAGATCTCCTCGTAGGCGGTGTCGTCGCCGGCCCGCACGAGCGCGGTCAACTCGGCGTCGGAGGGCGGTCGTTCGCCGTCGACGGGATCGGCCGGGGCCGGGACCGTGGGGCGCACGGGTGCCCCGGTGCCGACGAAGGCCTCCGGGATGACTCCGCCGCGCCCGGCTGCGGCCTGTCCGGGGACCCGGCCCTGGGGGAGCGCGGCGGCGGAGGCGGAGAGGGTCTCGCGGCCGGGCATTCCGGCCTGGTCCGGCACCTGGCCCGTCGGCACGGGACCGGGAGCGGCCCCCGACCCGCCGCCGGGCGTGCCCGGGCCGACGGCCGGACCGTCAGGACCCCGGTCGGGTCCGCCCCCGGCGGACCGCCCGAAGTCGAGGCCGTAGCCGTAGTCGTTCTGTTCCTCGGCGCTCACAACGGACCCCAGACTCCACGACAGCCCCCGTAGTGTGGCAGGGCGCGCGGGAGTGCGTGGGCGCACGATTCTCCGCCGCACGGCGCCGAGGGCGCGCGAACGGCGCGCATCGGGACATTGGCTCCAACCACGGGCAAAGGATGGCATAGCGCAGAGTTGGGCGGTAGCCGGAGCGGCCGCGACCCACTCTTCCGTGGGGCCGTCGCGGATCTGTTCGCCCCGCCCGCGGGACCCCGGGCGGCGTCGCCCGCCCCGGGCGAACGGCCCGCGGCCGTCCGCCCCCTTCACCAACCTCCTTGCCCGCGCCGGACGGTGGGTCCCGGTGCGGAACGGCTCAGCGGGCCCGCAGGCCGTCGAGCAGGATCTGGAGCAGCCGGTCGGAGGGGCCCTCGGCGGATTGACCGTCCGCGTGCGGGCCACCCGTCGGCTGCGGGGCGTCCCCGGGGACCGTCGACGCCGCGCCGGTTGCCGCGCCCGCCGCACCCACCACGACCGGACCGGCCGGTGGCGCGCCGCGCCAGGCGTGCACCGGTACCGACGCCGTCAGCACCAGCACCACGTCCGCGACGGTCACCCCGGGCCGCAGCTCGCCGGCCGCACCCGCACGCGCCACCAGGGCCGCGAGCAGCTGCAGCAGCAGCCGCGGGTCCGCGTCGGCCACCAGCGCCGCCAGCTCGCCCTCGGCCGCCGCACCGACACCGGCACCGGTCCCGAGGGGCCCTCCGGCCGCCTCGCCCGGCACCTGACCGGACACCTCGCCCGGCAGCGGACCGCCGAGCGACCCGGGCAGCGAGCCGTACGCCGCACCGGGCAGGCCGGTCGCCGTCGGCTCGTACCGCGCGGAGCCGAACGCGCTGCCCGGCCCGACCGGGTCCGGCGAACGCTGCTCGGGCACCCGCCCCAGCTCCTCGGCGTACCGGAACGCCTCCGGCGGCAGCAGCCGCCCGGCACCGGTCGACACCGCGCGCGCCAGGTAGCCGGCCAGCGCCTCCCAGGCACCCGCGCCGCCGTACAGCGATTCGCGGGCCTGGGCGGTCAGCCAGGCGACCTCCTCGGCCGCGATCCGCTGGACCAGCACCTCCTTGCTGGGGAAGCGCCGGTACACCGTGCCCACGCCGACCCCGGCCCGTCGCGCCACCTCCTCCATCGGCGCGCCGTAGCCGAACTCGCCGAACACCTCACGGGCGGCGCGCAGCACGCTCTCGAGGTTCCGCCGCGCGTCGACCCGCAACCGGGTGCCCGGAGAGGGCCCACCGGCCTGTGCCGCCTCGTTGCCCCGGTACGGGACGGCCGCGTACGCCGCCCCCGGGGACCCGGCGGCCTCGGCCGGGCCGCGTTGCTCAGGCACCACGCCCTGGCCGGGGTGTGCCGCACCCGATCGCCCCAACAGTCGCTCCTGTTCCATCATCCCAACTCTCCCCCGCAGGCATCCGGTTCCGGACCCTGTCGTCGCCCGCCCCTGCACCCCCCGGTGCAGCTACGCCTGAAAGAAATGACCGATGACCCATCGCTCGTGCCGCTGGTGCCGCCCGGGTGCCGCCCGGCCGCGGGTGCGGCCGCGCGCAGGTCCACCCGGACCCCGCTCCGGAGGGCGCCGCCGGGCCGATCGCTGCGATCGGGCCGGCGCGTCGGCGCCCGTTCGGGGCCCTGTCCGGGAACTACCCTTCCCCGGATCACGGTCCCGCAGTCGGGTTCTCCCGCCAACACTAGAACTGGCCGTAATGACCGATCCACGGTGCGTCGCCACCAGTTGACATGGCAGTGGCCGCGCCGCCACACAATCCGACCATAGTTCACCGCCGTTCGAGGCCGAAAGTGCGTCAGAAACTCACCCCGGCAGTACTTCTGTCCCCTTCGGGCCCCATCCGCCCCGTCCGCCACAGCACGGACGGTGGACAAGAGGGCTCCGGCGGTCCTTTATTGGTGGGCGTGATGGGGGCATGCCCGGTCGAAGGCGGGCCACGGAGCCCATCGACAGGAGGTGCGCCATCAGGATTCTGATCGTCGGCGGCGGGTGCGCGGGCATGTCGGCCGCGCTGCACCTCCAGCGCGGCCTGCGCGAGCGGATCCGCCGCGGCGAGGTCCACCTCACCCTGGTCGAGCCGCAGGCCTACCTCACCTACCACCCCCTGCTCGCCGAGGTCGCGGCCGGCACCATCGACCCCCGCCACGTGGTCGTCCCGCTCCGGCGCGAACTCACCGAGTGCAAGGTGCTCACCGCCCGGATCACCCGGATCGAGCACTCCTCCCGCCGGGCCTGGGCCGACGCGGCCGGCCGGGGCGAACCGCCCGCGCCGGTCGAGCTCCACTACGACGTCCTGGTGCTCGCCCCCGGATCGGTCTCCCGCACCGCCCCGGTACCCGGACTGGCCGAGCACGGACGGGGCTTCTCCACCGTCGGCGAGGCCGTCGGCCTGCGCAACCACGTGCTGGAACAGCTCGACCTCGCCGCCACCACCCGCGACCCGGCGCTCCGCCAGGCCGCGCTCACCTTCGTCTTCGTCGGCGCCGGCTACGCGGGCGTCGGCGCGCTGGCCGAACTGGAGGACATGGCCAGGTACGCGGTCCGGGGCCACCAGCACACCGCCCCCGAGGACCTGCGCTGGGTCCTGGTCGAGGCCACCGACCGGATCCTCACCGAGGAGTCCCCCGAGCTCGCCGCGCACACCCTCGCCCAACTGCGCGAGCGCAATGTGGACGTCCGCCTGCGCACCACCCTGGAGTCGGCCGCCGGCGGGGTGATGGCGCTCTCCGACGGCAGCCGGTTCGCGGCCCGCACCCTGGTCTGGACGGCCGGGGTCCGCCCCAATCCGCTGCTGCGCGACACCGACCTCCCGCTGGACACCGCCGGCCGGGTCCGCTGCCTGCCCACTCTTCAGGTGCTCGGTCCGGACGGCCGCGCGCTGCCCGGGGCGTGGGCCGCGGGGGACGGTGCGGCCGTGCCGGACCCCCACGCGGACGGGGCGCCGTGCGCGCCGAACGCCCAGCACGCCTTCGCCCAGGCCGAGCTGCTGGCCGCCAATGTGCTGGTGGCGCTGGACGGCGGCCCGCACGCGTCCGGCATCGCCGAGTACCTGCCGGGCCCGCCGGCCTGCTCCACCTCGCTGGGGCTGGGCCGCGCGGTCGCCCACACCCGGGGCGGCGGGCGGCTCACCGGCCGCCGGGCCTGGTGGCTGCACCGGGCCCGCCATCTGCGCCGGCTGCCGAGCGGCGAGCGCCGGGTCCGGATCCTGGTGGACTGGGCGATGGCCGGACTGTTCTCCCGCGAGGTCGTCCCGATCGGCCGTCCCGAGCAGCCGGACCGGCCGGAGCCGGCCGACGGACGGCCGGTGTGAGCCGGGCCGCCGGCCCCGTCGCCGCCGCCCGCCCGGAGTACCGGCACCGGGCCGAGGCCGACCCGACGACCGCGCCGGGCGCGGACGACTTCCGGAATCGGGCCTCCGCCTGACAGGATCTGCCCGACCGAGTCATTACCCCGTGTGCTGACGAGTGCACGAAAAGTGATGATATGCCTGGAACCCGAGGAAGCGGCCGTCGTTTGAACCTCATGCGCTGGAGCGCCCGGCTCACCGGAGTCCCGTGGCGTGCCACCCCGCCGTCCGGGGCCGGCACCGACCGCGGCACGCCGTCCGGCGACGCCGTCGTGGTGCCCGGCCCCCGCGACCCCACCAGCCCCACCGGCCCGGTAGACATCCCGGACGCCCTCGACCCCACCGGCGTGCTCGACCCCCACCGGCCCCAGGACCTGCGCGAGGTCCTCAACCGCATCCCGGCGCCGGTCGCCGTCACCTACGGGCCGCTGCACCAGCTCGGCTACGCCAACCGCGCCTACCGCGAACTCTTCGGCGAACGCCCCACCGGCCTGCCCGCCTGCGACGCGCTGCCGGAGCTCGGCACCCTCGGCGTGCTGCCCCTCATGGACCAGGTGATCCGGGGCGGCAGCCCGCGCAGCGTCAAGGCCCGCTGCATCCTCGGCCTCACCGGCAACCGCTACTACAACGTGTCCTGTGTGCCGCTGACCCGCGACCCCCGCGACCCGGCCCCCACCCCGCCGCCGGACCCGGCCGGATCCACCCCCACGAGTGCCCCCGACCCGGCCCCCACCCCGGTCGACACCACTCCCAAGGGTGACGACCCCACCTCCGGCGTCCTCATCTTCGCCGCCGAGGTCACCGACCAGGTCCTCGCGGCCGCCCGGCTGCGGGAGTCCGAACGCCGCCAGCGCGAGGCCGCCGTCACCCTCCAGCGCAGCCTCCTCCCGCAGAAGCTCGACCAGCCCGCGGACCTCCGGGTCGCCGCCACCTACCAACCGGGCGGGGCCGAGGCCGCGGTCGGCGGCGACTGGTACGACGTGATCGCCATCGACGGCGGCCGCACCGCCCTCGTGATCGGCGACGTCATGGGCCGCGGCCTGCGGGCCGCCGCCGTGATGGGACAGCTGCGCACCGCCGTCCGCGCCTACGCCCGCCTCGACCTCCCGCCGCACAAGGTGATGAGCCTGCTCGACGGACTCGCCATGGAGATCGACGCCAACCAGATCGCCACCTGCACCTACGCCGTCTGGGACCCGCAGCGCCGGACCCTCGGTTACGCCTCCGCCGGCCACCTCCCGATGCTGCTGCGCTGTCCCGACGGGACCGTCCTGCGCAGCGAGGAGCAGAACGGACCGCCGCTGGGCACGGGTGGCGGGGTCCACCTCTCGCACACCCTCCGCCTGCTGCCCGGCACCACCGGCGTCCTCTATACGGACGGTCTGGTCGAACGCCGGGACGAGGACATCGACCAGGGCCTCGACCTGCTCGCCCGCACCCTCACCGGCGCGGTCGGCGCCCCGGACGTGGTCTGCGCCCGGCTGCTCCGGGCCATGGGCGTCACCTCCGAGCACGACGACGACGTCGCGGTCCTCGCGTTCCAGCTCCCGGCGGAGGAGGAGTCCCCCGAACGGACACCGGCGCTTGACGTGGTCTCCCAAGAGGTCTAGTGTTCTTCGAGCTGCCTGGCTGGGAGCACCGGACACGCATCGGCGCGGACGGTCCCGGGGCAGCCAATCCTCTGAAACACCACCTCTTCCCAATACGGGCCGAGGCGTGTCGTTATTTCTTTCGATACGTTCCGGCTCAGGGTCTATTCGGTGTGCCTGTTTTCGGGGATTGCGGCCGGATTCGCTTTTCGGAGCGGGGATCGGCTAGAGTTTGAAACGTCGGACGGGGCGTCAAGCCGCAGAAGACACCAGCGAGTTGGATGAAGGAAGCGCCGGGAACGGCACGGAAAACATCTGATAAGCTGGGAACACGAAAGAACGAAGCGCCCGGAGGGCCGGTGTGAAAGCCGCCCGAAGGAAGTGTCCGTTCCTTGAGAACTCAACAGCGTGCCAAAAGTCAAC